>NZ_CP023865.1:7755000-8055000 GCF_003711105.1 Actinoplanes teichomyceticus ATCC 31121 | reverse complement strand
GTCGTAGGTACCACCCCAGGGCGACGCCGGAGAAGAGGCTCAGCAGGCCCACGATCGCGGAGACGGTGACGGCGCCGGTCATGCGGCTGGCCGTCGCCGGACGAGACGGAGCCCGCGGTTGTCGAGCGTGGGGTCGTCGGCGTCGCGGGACGTCACGTAGGGCGCGGTGAAGGTGTCGACGCCGGTGCCGCGGTGATGACTGCCCGGGCGGTAGGTCACCGTGACCGCGCGGGGCGAGGCGGCCTCGATCACGCCGGCCCGCCAGCCGTCCCGATAGACCCACACCGGGTCGGCCGGGCGGTAGCTCTCGGCCGGTGCCACATCCGCCGGGTCGCGCTGTGGCGGGGTGACTGTCGGTGTGGATGTCATCCAACTCGGCATCGCGGTGCCTCCAAGCTCTCGAGGCGGCGTCAGGGGACCAACAGGCAGCGCCGACCGGCTACATCCGCCGAGCAGCCCGAGTTTCCGGACTGCCGGCTAGATCAGCAGTGCTGGCCAGGTCGGCGGTGCTGACTGGATCAGCAGTGCTGGCTAGATCAGCAGTGCTGACTGGATCAGCAGTGCTGGTCAGATCAACGCTGCGTCAGCAGTCGGTACGTGTCTGTCAGCTATCATGCTCGTCATCAAGTGCGTTCGCAAGGCCGTCTGCACGTGCATCTGGGCGAGCATCCGGACCTCGGGGCTACGCTCGACGTGGTTTCGCGGTAGACGATCTCCGCTTTAGGATGCATGCGACTGCCTTCCGGTAGTCACGATGCGGCGACAAGGAGTCAGGTGAGCGCGGGTTCGCAGGAGGAGGCACCGGGCGGCGGCCCGACCGTGCTGCGCATTCTGCTCGGCTCCCAGCTCCGGAAGCTGCGGGAGTCCAGGGGCATCACCCGGGAGGCGGCCGGTTACGAGATCCGCGCCTCGGGCTCCAAGATCAGCCGGATGGAGCTGGGCCGGGTCAGCTTCAAGGAACGCGATGTCGCGGACCTGTTGACCCTGTACGGCGTGGTCGACCCCGAGGAGCGCGAGGCGCTGATCGGGCTCGCCCGGCAGGCCAACAGCCCCGGCTGGTGGCAGCAGCTCAACGACGTCCTGCCGTCCTGGTTCCAGGCCTATCTCGGGCTCGAGGCGGCCGCCAGCCTCATCCGGACGTATGAGATCCAGTTCGTTCCCGGCCTGCTCCAGACCCCGGAGTACGCGCGTGCCGTGATCATGCTCGGACACGCCGGCGCCTCCGCCGAGGAGATCAACCGTCGCGTCGAGGTGCGCCGCCAGCGGCAGCAGATTCTCACCCGTCCGGGTGGCCCGCAGCTGTGGGCGGTCATCGACGAGGCGGTGCTGCGCCGGCCGATCGGTGGCGTCGAGGTGATGCGCGCACAGATCGAGGCGCTCATCGAGGTGTCGAAACTGCCGAGCGTGCGGCTGCAGATCATTCCGTTCACCGCGGGCGGGCACGCGGCGGCCGGCGGCCCGTTCGCGATCCTGCGCTTCCCCGAGCCGGAGCTTCCCGACGTGGTCTACGTCGAGCAGCTGACCAGCGCGATCTACCTCGACAAGCGCGAGGACGTGGATCAGTACGCGATGGCGATGGAGCGGGTCTGCATCGACGCGGAGCCGCCGAACCACACGCCGGAGATCCTCGGCAAGCTCCTCAACGAGGTCGGCCGCCCGCTCTGAGGGCGGGGTGCCCCGCCTCGCGGCCTCCAGGTCCGGCTGCTTGAACCTCGAGGCCGGGACGCTCGGCAGCGGGCGCTGCGGAGCCCGCCGTGGGCGCGCCGAGTCCTGGCCCGGCCGGTCGTGGCGATCCGGCCGGACCGTTTTTCTGTACGCCTCCGCGGAGCGCCCGACGGTTCAGGCGACCAGGTTGTCGAAGTCTCCGTCCCGGACCCCGAGCAGGAACGCCTCGATCTCCGCCCGGGTGTAGATCAGCGCGGCGCCTTCCGGGTCGCGGGAGTTGCGCACGGCGACGTCGCCGCCGGGCAGGACGGCGCACTCCACACAGTTGCCGCTCGGGTTGCTGCGACGGCTCTTCTGCCACGTCACGCCCTGCAGCTGACCGGCCGGCATGCCGTTGACCACGTAGGTCATTCCAAGCTCCCTTGGTTTGCCCGGATCGCGGTTCGATCCGGGGGTGTCATCCGCGTGCCTGAATCGCGCGGTGATGCAAATGCACGTGCATCCGGCCTTGCGTAGTCACGGGATTCTGAGCATGATAACGCACGTGAGACACCCAAAGAGGGTCACTCAGGGTGACATCTTTAGGTGACGGGCCGGTCGCGGAGCGACGTCTGCGGCCTCGACGCGAGGCTCCCTGGCGGGGGCGTCCGAGCGAGAGGTGACGAGTATGTCGATACCCAACATCGGCCCGGAACATCCCGATCCGGGCGACCCCGGCGCGGCCGAGGATCCGCGCCGGGGCAATCCGCCGCCGGTCTACCGGGACCTGCCGATCACCGACGACGTGGTCGCCGCGTCCACCCGGGCCAGCGCGGTCAGTCACCGGTTCGGCAGCGTTCGTTACGCACTGAGTCGGCCCAGCGGGGCGAACACCGCCGAGCCGCCGACCGAGGAGGGTGAGTCCGACGCGCGCGAGTGAGCTCGTCCGCTGTCACGGGCACCGGTCCGTGGGGCAGTCGCACGCCCGGTCGCGGTGGATGGCCTCGGCGCCGCGGGTCCGCGACGACCGGCTGCGGCCGAGCCGGCCGCGCTGGCCGGTGCACGAGTTCGCCGAGTCCGACTACTGCTATGGGATCGGGACGATCCGGCTGCGCGTGGTCCGGGTCGACTGGGACAAGCCGATCCCGCACGAGGGCGAGACGTGGCTGGGTGTGCGCGGCATCGTGGTCGACCCGGACGGCCGTGAGGGCGTGGTCCGTGAGGTCCTGATCCGTGCGGGGCGGGTGCCGGTGCCGCCCGCCTGCAAACGGCCGAGGCTTCGGGTGTTGCGAGACACACCCGTCTGACGCCGGGTGGGTGGCCCGGTTCCCCGTGCTGGGCCACCCGCCCGGTCCCACCCCGGTGCTGGTGGGGTGATCGGCTGTGTTCGACGGTCGGAGTGGGGTTGCTCCGAGCGGTTGTGGGTGAGTGGTGAGTCGCGCCGCCGGTCGATGCCGGCCGGCGGCGCGGTCATCGCGGCGGGTGCTCACGAGGGGTTGTGCGCGAGGCCGCGAGAGGGGTGAGACTTGCCGGCCCCGCCGGGGCGGGAGGCGGGGCCGGCAAAGCACCACGAACGCCGCTGTCACGACAGCGCCCGGGATGCGGTCCGGCGGTGGTGTGGACACAACCGGCCCCGTCCGGGCAGTGGACGGGGCCGATCGGGGTGCACCTCAGGCGCTGTGCGTGGAAGAGGCCTGAGTGCACGACTCGGGCCGGCCGCGGGCGTCAGATCAGCGGCCGCGTGTGGCGCGCCGGGGAGCCGGGTCAGGGCTTCCGGGCGACTCCGGACCAGTAGTAGGCGGCCTGCTGGTTCTCCACATGCGAGTCCGGCCGCCAGGCCGAGACCGGGACCAGACCGGGCTCCAGCAGCTCCCAGTCGCCGAAGAACCGGGCGACCGCCTCCCGGGACCGCGCCACCAGGGTCATCCCCGCGCCGGTGGCCGCGGCGACCGCGGTGTTCACCTCGTCCGGGTTGAAGTCGGCGGTCGGGTGCGTGATGGCGAGGCAGCTGCCGGACGGCATCGCGTCCCGCAGCGCCTCCACCTTGCCCCACGGGTCGTCCTCGTCGGCGAGCAGCATCAGGATGGCGATCAGGGTGAGGCCGACCGGCTCGGTCAGGTCGAGGGTGTCACGCAGGGCCGGGTCCTCGAGGATCGAGCGGGGGTCGCGCAGATCGGCGCTGATGTACTCGCTGCGGCCCTGCGGGGAGCTGAGCATCAGGGCGCGGGCGTGGACCAGCACGATCGGGTCGTTGTCGACGTAGACCACCCGGGTCTCCGGCGCGATCCCCTGGGCGATCTCGTGCAGGTTGGGCCGGGTCGGGATGCCGGTCCCGATGTCCAGGAACTGGCGGATGCCCTCTTCCACCACCAGGTCGCGGGCGGCGCGGTGGACGAACTTGCGGTTCTCGCCGGCCATGTACCGCATGCCGGGGATGGCCTGCATCATCGCGTCGCCGACCGCGCGGTCGACGGCGAAGTTGTCCTTGCCGCCGAGCCAGTAGTCGTAGATGCGGGCGGAGTGCGGGACGTTGATGTTGACCCCGGGCGGTGCGACCTCGTTGGCCGCGGAGTTGCCACTGCCCTGTTGCACGACCGCCTCCTTGTGCCGGACCCCACTGTCGATCATCGACAGTCCGTCCAGCCTAGCGCCATCGATCCGCCGAGTTCAGCCCCGCGATCCGCGGGAACGCGCCGGAAGACGGCGGCGTCAGGCGGCCGGGGCGTGACCGGCGTACCCCCGGAGATCGGCGGCGGACACCACGCGGTCGCGTCCGCCGCGCTTGGCAGCGTACAGATGACCGTCCGCTGTGGACAGTAGGGGGGCCTGGGCGGCGCCCGGCGCGTCGGCCAGGCCGGCGACGCCGATGCTGACCGTCACCGGGAGGTTCCGGGTCACCGGCGCCCAGTGCTGGTTGCGGACGGCCCGCCGGATGCCGTCGAGCTGGGCGGTCGCCCGCGGCACGACGGTGCCCGGCAGCACCACCAGGAACTCCTCGCCGCCCATCCGGGCCACGAAACCGTCCGGGCAGGCCTCGGCCACCTCCCGGGCCAGCACCTGGGCCACCCGGACCAGGACCTTGTCGCCGACGTCGTGCGACAGCTGATCGTTGATCTGCTTGAAGTGGTCCAGATCGACCAGGGCCACGGTCAGCGACGGGTCGGTCCGGATCAGGTCGGGCAGGCGCTCGTCGACGTACCTGCGGTTGTGCAGGCCGGTGAGCGGGTCGCGGCGGGCCTGCTCGCGGAAACGCTCGGCGTCCTGCCGGGCCTCGGCGGTCTCGAACATCGCCTGCCGGGTGCGGGCGCGCGCCTCCCGCCCCAGCGACTGCTGCTGGTGGTAGGCCTCGAAGAAGGTCTTGTGCGCGGCGAACGCGGCGGCGAAGTCACCCCGGGCGGCGTGCAGCTCGGCCTGCTCCTGGTGCATCCGGACCAGCGCCTCGCCGAGATCGCGTGAGACGCACTGCTGCCGGGCCTCGTCCAGGCTCGCCTGGGCCAGGTCGTACTCGCCCAGGCCGCGCTGCGCCTGGGCCAGGGTGACCAGGTACTGCGCCATGTCGTTGGCGTCGTCCCACCGGCCCTCGGCGTGCCGCTCCAGGCACAGCCGCATGGTCCGCTCGGCGGCCAGGTGGTTGCCGTTGGCCACCTGGATCGACCCGATGGTGTCGAGGAACGCCGGCTCGATCGGGATGTCCCACTCGGCGGCGAGCCGCTGCAGGCGGTCGGCCACCTCCTGGGCGCGCTCCAGGTCGCCGCTGCAGGACTCGACGTACGCGTAGTTGTTCAGCAGGCAGAGCAGCGCCGGCGAGCCCAGGCGCAGGGCCAGCTCCTCGGCCTGGGCGTAGCGCACCCGGGCGGCGTCCATGTCGTCGGCGAAGTAGAGCGCGTCGGCCAGCTTGGTGCGGTGCCAGACGTGCATGTGCTCGGTGGCGTCGTCGTCGAGCAGCTCGACCGCGAGGACCGCGTGCTCCAGGCCCTGCTCGGCGTCGCCGAGGTGCAGGTGGATCGCGGACCAGACCAGGTGGGTACGGGCCAGCAGCGGGCGGGCGTCGTGCTCGACCGCCCACTGGTGCACGTGCCAGATCTCCTCCGCGGCCTGCGCCACGTCGCCGCATCGCATCCGCATGTTGATCTGGCAGAGGCGGGCCCGGGCCGCGAGCAGGTCGTCACCGAGGGCGTGGGCGGCGCGCTCCAGCTCGATCGCCCGGGCCAGCTCGGCGCGGGCATCCCAGGACCGCCGGTCCTCGATGGCGAGAAGGGCGGCGGACAGCGTCTCGGCGTCCGGCACACGCTCGTTCAACCCGGTGCTCCTCTCCGTGGTCGGCGCACAGATCGGTCGCGGGGCGCGTCGGCTGAGGAAAACCCGGGCCGTTGATCAGCACTCCGTCAGTCGAGGTTAGCTCTGCGTCAACTGTCCGTTTCCGGTTCGGCCGCGTGATCTCGGTCGCGTCGCGTCGCGGCCGATGCGGTGGCGAACGAGACGGCGCCCGGGCTCGACGAGCCCGGGCGCCGTAGGGGTCGGCGGGGTTACTTGGCGGCGCCCGCCAGCTCCGGCTTCTCCGGCTGGGCGGCGCCGAGGTCGACCGTGCTGCGCAGCTTCGCCGGCTTCATCGCCACCGCGGCGATCACGCCGACCACCGCGATGGCCATCGAGATCAGGAAGATGTGCCCGGTCGCGTCGCCGTAGGCCACCCGCACGATGTGCTGGATCGCCGGCGGCAGGCTGCCCAGGTTGAGCGCGCTGGCCCCGGAGCCGGTGCCGGACGAGTGCACGCCGATCGCGGCGAGCTGGTCGGTCATCGAGTCGGCCACCCGGCGGGCCAGGACCGCGCCGAGCACCGAGACGCCGATCGTGCCGCCGAGCGAGCGGAAGAACGCGATGGTCGAGCTGGCCGCGCCGATGTCCTTGAGCGCGACGGTGTTCTGCACGGCCAGCACCAGGTTCTGCATCGACATGCCGACCCCGACGCCGACCAGGAACATCGCGGCGCCGACGTACCACAACGGGGTGTCGTGGTCGAGGACCGAGAGCCCGCCGAACCCGGCGACCAGGATGATCGTGCCGGCCACCACGTACGGCTTGATGTTGCCGCTCTTGGTGATCAACCGGCCGGCGATGGTGGAGGAGAGCATCAGGCCGAACATCATCGGGATGGTGAGCAGACCGGCCTCGGTCGGGCTGTAGCCCCGGCCGATCTGGAAGTACTGGCCGAGGAAGACCGAGCCGCCGAACATCGCCATGCCGACCGCGAGGCTGCCCAGGATCGACAGGGCGGTGGTGCGCTGGCGCAGGATCGGCAGCGGGACCACCGGCTCGGCGACCCGGGCCTCGACCCAGACGGCCAGCGCGAGCAGGACCACGCCGCCGCCGACCATGACGAGGGTCTGCCAGGAGAGCCAGGCGAACGAGTCGTCCACGAAGGAGACCCAGACCAGGATGACGCTGACGCCCGCCGCGATCAGGGTGGCACCCAGGTAGTCGATCTTCACGTTGTCCCGGCGTGCCACCGGCAGGTGCAGGGTCTTCTGCAGCACGATCAGCGCGACGACCGCGATCGGGGCGCCGATGAAGAAGCACCAGCGCCAGCCGAGCCAGTCGGTGTCCACGATCAGGCCGCCGAGCAGCGGGCCGGCGACGGTGGCCAGGCCCATCACGCCACCGAGGTAGCCGTTGTACCGGCCGCGCTCCCGGGGCGGGATCATCGCCGCGATGGCCACCTGCACCAGCGCCTGCACGCCACCCATGCCGAGGCCCTGGAAGGCCCGGGCGGCGATCAGCTGCTCGGTGTTCTGCGTGACGCCGGCCAGGATCGAGCCCAGCACGAAGACCACGATCGAGACCTGTACCAGCAGCTTCTTGCTGTACAGGTCGGCGAGCTTGCCCCAGATCGGGGTGGAGGCGGTGGCGGTCAGCAGGGTCGCGGTGACCACCCAGGTGTACTGGGTCTGCGAGCCGTTCAGATCACCGATGATCGTCGGGAGGGCGGTGGAGACGATGGTGGAGCTGGACAGCGCGACGAAGAGCACGAGCAGCAGGCCGGAGAGGGCCTCCAGGATCTCGCGGTGGGTCATCGTCTCGGGTTCTGGGGCGCTCATCGCGCTGCCTCCAGTTCGGGTGCGTGGGTGTGCTGGTCGATGAGGTCTCGGGCGAAGCGCTGCAGCGAGGCGGTGAAAGCGTTGATCTCCTCCGGGCTCCAGTCGTGCAGCGCGGCGGCGAACCGGGCCTGGTAGTGCGCCTGCGCGGCGTCGAGGACGTTGCGGCCCTGGTCGGTCAGGTGCAGCGTGCTGGCGCGGCCGTCGGCGGGGTCGGCGCTGCGGACCACCAGTCCGGCGCGGACCAGGGCGGCGACGGCCCGGCTTATCGTGGAGGGATCGAGCGCGTTGCCGGCGGCCAGCTCCTTGGCGTGGCACCCGGTGGTTTCCCGGGCGCGGATCTCGGAGAGGACGCCGACGGTGCCCACCGGGACGCCCGTGCAGGTCGGCGGCCGGTCCTGCTTGAGCAGGCGGACCGCTTTGATGACCTCGTGCATGGTCGCGAGTAGCCGGTGCCGGTCGGTGCCACCGGAGGGGGTCATGGCGGCTCCTTCGGTAGTGCTTGCTGCACACAACTATCGACAGCGCTTTCCCAGTGTGCAAACTTTCTCGTTGGGAAGTGATGTACGTCGCCGGTACGCTCGGCGCATGAGCGCGACCACCTCCGAGCCCGAGCCCGGCCTGCGTGAGCGGAAGAAGGCGGCCACGCGGCAGGCCCTGCACGAGGCGTCGCTCCGCCTGGCGTTCGAGCACGGGCCGGACCGGATCACGGTCGAGGCGATCGCGGACGAGGCGGGCGTCTCCCGGCGTACGTTCTCGAACTACTTCGCCAACAAGGAGGAGGCGCTCTTCTACGGTGACCTGCAGCGGATGCGGCTGCTGGCCGGGATGGTCAGGGAACGGCCGGCGAGCGAGCCGCCGTGGGCCGCGCTGAGCGGGGCCGCCGAGAGCTTCTACCGCCGGCTCGGCGACCTCGACCCGGAGTGGATCGCGCGCAGCCGGATGGTGCGCCGGCACCCGTCCCTGGCCGCCGCGCAGGTGCAGACCTTCGCCGCGCTGGAGCGCGAGATCTCCGCGGCGGTCGCGGCCCGGGTGGGTCCGGGCGACCCCTTCGGCGTACGCGGACAGCTGATCGCCGCGACGTTCCTGGCCGTGCTGCGCGTCTCGCTGAACGTCTGGTTGGAGCGCCGACCCGAGATCAGCTTCTGGGACCTGGCCCGCGACTCCCTCGCCGAGGCCGGCCGCGGCTTCGCCTGATCCACCCGGCGCGCCAGCCGGCAGCCGGGCGCGAACGCGTACCGAAAAGGCGTGATCCCCGGGCGGCGGCCCGGGGATCACGCCTGTCGTGCGGTACTCGGCTACCCCTTGAAGCCCGCGAAGATCTTGGAGAACTCGAAGGCGGTCTGGCTGACGTTGGTGCACTGGAACAGGGCGCCGTTGCAGGCGTTCTTGTCCCGCTGCATCTCCCAGAAGGAGACGAAGCCGACGTGGTTGGCGGTGGCGAACGCGACCAGGTCCTTGGCGTCGCTCTGGGTGAAGGTGCCGTTGTCGTCGTTCTTGCCGATCATCGGGGTGACGCCGACCATCCGGAACGCCGCCGCGTCGCTGTTGCCGTAGAGCGACCGGATCTGGTCCTTGGTGGACGTGACCGCCTGGATCGCCAGATCGCCGTAGTCCTGCCCGGCGCGGCCGTAGTCCATCGCCATGATGTTGACCAGGTCCAGGTCGACGCCGGCGTTCCGGGCGGACTTGACCACGTTCAGGCCCTCCGCGGTCAGGCCCTCCGGCAGCACCGGCAGGGTCAGCGAGATCTTCAGGCCCGGGTTCGCCTTCTGCAGCGCGGCGAGCGCGGTCGAGCGGCGGTTGATCGAGGCGGTGTCCGCCGCGGCCGCGCCCTCGATGTCCAGGTCGATGTACTTGAGCTGGTACGCGTCGATCACGGCCTGGTACTCGGCCTGCAGCGCGGCGGTCGAGGTGCACGCCTGGGCCAGCTCGACGCCGGTCGCGCCGCCGAAGGAGACCTTGACGTCGCCGCCGGCCGCGCGGACCGCGTTGATCTGGTCGGCGAACTGCTTCTGCCGCGGGTCGAAGGCGCCGAACCAGCTGGCCTTGCAACCCGCGCCGGTGACGAAGGCCAGGCTGAACGACTTGACGTCGCCGCCGGCGGCCAGCGCGGACAGCGTGCCGCCATTGGACAGCATGCCCATGTCGACGTACGGGGCGACCAGCACTCCGCTGCCCGAGCCGGCGCCGGGCGCGCTGGTCGCGGTGGGCGCCGCGGTCGCGGTGGCGGTCGGCGCGGTCGCGGTCCGGGTGGCGGTGGGCGCCGTGGTCGCGGTCCGGGTGGCCGTCGGCGCCGTGGTCGCGGCGCCGCCGGCGGTGCAGGACGCGCCGTTGATCGTGCAGCTCGTCGGGTCGCCCTTGCCGTTGACCACGAAGCCGAAGTCGACGGTGCCGCCGGCCGCGATGGTGCCGTTCCAGGCCGCGTTCCGCGCCGTCCCCGTGGAGCCGCTGGTGGTCACCGTGGCGTCCCATGCGGTGCCCAGCTTGGCGGTCGGCGGCAGGTCGAAGACCAGCTGCCAGCCCTGGACCGCGGCGCCGGTGCCGTTTTTGATCGTGTAGTGCGCCTGGTAGCCGCTGCCCCAGTCGCTGTCCTTGGTGAAGCTGGCGGTCAGGCTGCCCGTGCTGCCGGTGGTGGCAGCGACCGCCGCGCCGATCCCGCCGCCGACCGCGAGCACCGCGGCCGAGGAGTAGATGGCGAGCCGCAGACGGCTGCGTTGCATGGGAGGACTCCGATCACGGGGGATTGCGACGGAGCCGATTGTGGTGCGGGACCGCCTTAACGATCTCCGGGGCCAGCCTTAAACATCCTTAAAAGCCGCTCCGTGCCGGGTCGGTCACGGGGCCTGGAATCGACGCACGGTCCGGCTCCCCCGGGCACCGCGCCGAGGCCAGCCTCAAGATTCACGCCTGCGGTTTCACCCGACGGGCCGGGCCGGCCGCTGCGGGCCGGTCACCGGGTCGCCAGGCCACCGATGAGCAGGGCCAGCTGCCGGCGCCAGGCGTGCGGCTCGGTGGCGTGCCGGTTGACCCCGGCGTTCGCCATCATCACCAGCCACAGGTCGTTGCGGGTGAAGTCGGGGCGCAGCCGGCCGGCCCGCTGCGCCCGGGTCAGCACGTCCACCGCGCGTTGCTGGGCGGCGGCGCGCAGCGCGGCCAGCCGCTCGTCGTCGTCGAACGCCGTGGTGACCAGCAGCTCGGCCAGGCCCCGGTCGGTGGCCTGCAGCTCGCACACCCGGCTCAGGTAGCCGAGGAATCCGGCCCACGGGTCGGGGTGCTCGCACGCCTGGTCGGCAAGGCGGATCGCGACGGTCATGTGGCCGGCGAAGACCTCGGCGATCAGGTGCCGGCGGCTGGGGAAGCGGCGGTACAGCGTGGCGTTGCCGACCCCGGCCCGCCGGGCGATCTCGTCCAGCGAGGCGTCCAGGCCCTGCTCCGCGAAGACCTCGCGAGCGGCGGAGAGCAGGGCCGCTCGGTTTCGGCGGGCATCCGCACGCAGCCGGGTGGCCATGCGCCACAGAATACGACGTTCCGGTGGGAATGCCGCCGCGCGATGCTACGGTCGCCCCGATCATGACCGATCGTTGAGGGGATGCGCTGATGCAGCGGACGTCGATCGATGTCCCGGCCGCGGACGGCCCGGCCGACGCGTACTTCGTCACACCGGACGGCCCCGGGCCGTACCCGGGAGTTTTGCTGTTCATGGACGCCTTCGGCGTCCGCCCGCGGCTGCGTGAGATGGCCGACCGGATCGCCGAGCGCGGGTACGCGGTCCTGCTGCCCAATCTGTTCTACCGCGATCAGCGCAGCCCGCTGGTCGAGCCCGCCGAGCTGACCGACGCGGACAGGCGGGGTGCGGTGTTCGGGCGGCTGGTGCCGATGATGCAGACGCTCACGTCCGCGCGGCTGGTCGCGGACACCACCGCCTACCTGGACTTCCTCGCCGCGCAGGACGGTGTCGCGGCCGGGCCGGCCGGGATCGTCGGGTACTGCATGGGCGGCCGGAACGCGCTGATCGCGATGTCCGCGCTGCCGGACCGGATCGCGGCGCTGGGCAGCTTCCACGCCGGCCGGGTGGTCACCGAGGAACCGGACAGCCCGCACCGCGCGGTCGGCTCGATCACCGGTGAGGTCTATTTCGGACACGCGGACAACGACGGCTCGATGACGCCGGAGCACGTCAAGGCGCTGGAGACGGCGCTGGCGGAGGCCGGGGTGAGGTACACGTCGGAGCTGTACGAGGGCGCACCGCACGGCTTCACCATGTCGGACACGGCGATGTACCACCCGGAGGGCGAGCGCCGGCACTGGGCGGCGCTGTTCGCGCTGCTGGACCGGGCGCTGCCGGCTCAGCCGGCGTAGAGCCCCGGGAAGAAGCGGTCGATCGCGGTCACGTCGTAGACGTGGCGTACCTCGGTGATCAGGTTGTCCTGGATCGCCAGGAACTCGACCAGCCGGGCCGGGCCGAACGGCGCCGCCAGGTCGTAGACCAGCGCGGCGCCGTCCACCGCGTCGGTACGGGCCGCCACCCGGACGCCGTCGGCGAACGCGGCGATCCGGTGCAGCACCTGCAGCAGCTCCTCGTCGTCGACCGGGGCGTCCAGGTTCCACTCGGTCTCCACGTCCGGGGTGAGCAGCCGCCTGGCGGCGGCCGGGTCGTCCGAGGTCCAGGACCGGACCCAGAAGTCCACCACGTCCACTTGTCTCCTCCGTAGTGCCATGACGGCGGCCGCCGCCCGAGCCGGGCGGCGACCGGTGTGCGAGCGGGTCAGCCGTTCAGCGCCGAGCCGGCGCCGGGACCGCCCCTGCCGGTCCGGACCGCGGTCGTGGTGGTGGCGTCGGCCTGCACGGTGCCGAGGCCGGCGGCGGCCGCGCCGCCACCGGCGAGCGGGGCACGCCGGGTGAGCTTCGAGGTGCGCATCAGGCCTGGGTTCCGATCCGGGCGGCGGAGGGGACGGGCATGGCTTCCGGGGATGGTGCGAGGCCGAGCAGGGCCGCGGTGGCCTGGGCGGTGCGCGCGGCGGCCCGGCCGTCGCCGTACGGGTTGCCGCCGGCCGTCATCGCGTCCCGCCGGGCCGGGCTGTCCAGCAGCGCGGACGCCTCGGCGAGAAGCGCCGCGGGGTCGGAGCCGACCAGCGTGGCGCGGCCGGCGTGCAGCGACTCGGCCCGCTCGGTGACGTCCCGCAGCACCAGGGCCGGGACACCGAACGAGGGCGCCGCCTGCTGGATGCCGCCCGAGTCGGTCAGCACCAGGTAGGCCTCGGAGAGCAGCCGGGTCAGGTCCGGGTACGGCAGCGGGTCGGTGACCGTGACCCGTTCCACCCCGGCCAGCACGGCGTCCACCCGCGCCCGGACCGCCGGGTGGGGATGGCTGGGCAGCACCACGTCGATGTCCGGGTACCGGGCGATCAGCTCGCGGACCGCGCCGAGGATCCGGTCCAGCGGCTCGCCCCAGGACTCCCGGCGGTGTGCGGTGAGCAGGAGCAGGCGGTTGGCGCCGGCGGCGCGCGCGGCGGCGACGACCGGGTTCTGGTACGGCAGCTTGCGGGCGGCGACCGCGAGCGCCGCGTCCACCACGGTGTTGCCGGTGACCAGCACGTCGCTCGCCGGGATCCGCTCGTCGAGCAGGTTCATCGCGGCCAGCGGGGTGGGCGCCAGGTGCAGGGCGGTGACCTGCGCGACCAGGCGGCGGTTGTCCTCCTCCGGGAACGGCGAGGCCAGGTCGCCGGAGCGCAGGCCGGCCTCCAGGTGCACCACCGGGATCCGGCGCCAGAACGCGGCCAGCGCGCCGGCCAGGCTGGTGGTGGTGTCGCCCTGGACGATCACGGCGGCCGGGGTGCGTACCGACCAGAGCTCGTCGAGCTGCTGGATCATCGCGGTGAGCGGCTCGGCACGGGTGCCGGTGGCGCGCTCGACGGTGAGGGTGATGTCCGGCGCCAGGCCGAACGCGGCCAGCGCCTGGGTGACCATCGCCGGGTGCTGACCGCCGGCCAGCATGACCGGCGCGAGCAGGCCGGCTTCGCGGAAGGCGAGGACGACCGGGGCGAGCTTCACGGCCTCCGGGCGGGTGCCGCCGATCAGGTGGACTTCGCGAAGGGACAAGGGGAGCCTTCCTGCGCTGCTTCGGGGTGGGAGGTGGGGTCAGGCGGTCCGCAGCAGGAGCGGCTCCTCGGCGAGGCGCCCGGCCCGGTGCGCCAGCACCCACACCCGGCCGGGGAACGTGGTGACGATCAGCCGGATGCCGAGGCTCGCGCGCAGCGCCGACCAGGTGCGCAGGACCGGCAGCGGATGGCCGGACACCAGGCCGAGGGTGCCGGTCAGCGAGAGCAGGATCGTCAGCACCGTGTTGACGGCCACCGCCTCCTCGCTCAGCGCCGGCATGATGATCCGGAAGCGCTCCGCTCTGCCGTCCCCGCCGGCCAGGGCCCGGTTCACGACCGTGGCGCGGTGGGCGCCGACGTAGCGGACGGCGAACCGGACCGGGACGACGGTGGAGAGGGGCCGGGCGAGCAGGACCGCGTAGCCCGCGACCGGGATCAGCCAACCGTCCGATGCCGACATCGCAGCCCCCGTCCATGTCACTGTTCGTAGAAGTCCGGGA
This sequence comes from Actinoplanes teichomyceticus ATCC 31121, assembly GCF_003711105.1. Taxonomy (NCBI): domain Bacteria; kingdom Bacillati; phylum Actinomycetota; class Actinomycetes; order Micromonosporales; family Micromonosporaceae; genus Actinoplanes; species Actinoplanes teichomyceticus. The sequence continues at coordinate 8,040,663 of NZ_CP023865.1, read as the reverse complement.
GCACGATGGGCCGCGGTCGCGGACGTAATAGGACATTACGGAGCTACTGAGCGTCACTCAAGATCGATGGTTCCAACGGAGTCGCAGACCGCCCGAATGGCCTATGCCAGACATCTCACACGGTGCCTCCAGGCCGAAACCGGGCATGACTTCGCCTTTTGCGGTGCGAGCGGATGCCTCCCCAGGGTGGCTGTCACGTCGCGGAGAGTAGTTATACGAGAGGGAATGATGCGACTACGGAGACTGGTGATCCGGGTGCCCGGGTCCCGGCGCGGCGCGCACCGGGCGTACGAAAAAGGCGGCCGCCGAAGCGACCGCCGTTCTCGTTGGCCGGGTCACGCCCCGGCGTCGTCCAGCAGGCTGGGATTGTCGCGCAGCATCGCCGCCAGCCGGCGGGCCGCCAGCTCGGTCTCCTCCGGAGGCCCGGCCTGGAACGGGACCGGCTTCGGCATCGGCTCGCGGAACCCGGTCGGCTCGGCGTGCGGCGCGGGATATCCGGGCCGGTGCGGCGGCACCGGGGGCGGGGAGTACGCCGCCGGGGGTGGCGCCGGGGGCGGGGAGTACGCCGCCGCGGGTGGCGCCGGCGGCTGCGGACTCACGAACGGCCGCTCCGCGGTGGGCGGCTCGGCGGCGTAGTCGTAGTCCGTCGGGCCGAACCGGTCCTGGTCGTCGTGGCTGCCCCGCGGCGGCGGCTCCGGATCGTCCAGATTGATCTCGAAGTCGGCGTGCTTGTGCCCCTCGGCGGCCGGGCGGTCGGCCACCGGGCGGTCGGCCCGCACCTGGACGGTGCCGTCGGCGAACGCGAAGTGCAGCAGCACCGGATCGCCGGCCCCCTCGACCCCGACGGTGACGCCAAGGTTCGGGTGCCGGGCCACCACCCCGGCGATGGCCTCGACCAGCTCGGTCACCGCGGGTGGGGTGCCCGGACTCTCTCCGGCCGCGGCCCGCCGCCGGAGCTCGTCGCGACGGGCAAGCTTGTCGAGCGCGTCGTCCAGTCCGCCTCGCACGTCACCGTCCTCATTCCTCGCACGGTCGACCGGTACCCCACTGTGCCCTCCCACGGGCCCGTTTGGGAATGCTGTGAACCGGACGACTCGCCGGACACCCTACGACTTCATCCGGATGGCCTTGTCGAGAGCCTGGTCGAGCACGACGAGCAGGGCATCCCGGACGGAGGCGCGGAACCGGGCGTCGTACGAGATGACCGGCACGTCGTCGCGGACCGCGAGCGCCCAGCGCACCTCGTCCAGGCTGTAGCCCATCTGCCCGTTGAACGTGTTCACGCCGACCACGAACGGCAGGCCGGCCCGCTCGAAGTAGTCGACCGCCGGGTAGCAGTCGTCGATGCGGTTGGTGTCCACCACGACCAGCGCGCCGAGAGCGCCCTTCACCAGGTCGTCCCACATGAAGGCGAACCGGGTCTGCCCCGGCGTGCCGAAGATGTAGAGCTTCAGCGTCTGGTCGATGGTGAGCACGCCGAAGTCCATCGCGATGGTCGTGGTGGTCTTCAGGGTGGCCTGACCGGGATTGTCGATGCCGACCGACTCGGAGGTCATCTCGGCCTCGGTGGTCAGCGGCGAGATCTCCGAGATGGCGCCGACGGTCGTCGTCTTGCCCACCCCGAAGCCGCCGGCCACGATGATCTTTACCGGTACCGGCGCTTTCTTGGGCGCGGCGCCCGGTATGCGCGCGGTACCGACGACGCGGTTAGCTGATGGATCGAAGTCCACGGATCACTCGCATGATGGTCTCGGGGTCAGGGGTGTCGTTGGCCAGCACGTGAACGTCCACCTGGCCGGCGGCGCGCAGGTCGCCGACGAGGATCTGGGTGACGCCCAGGTGCAGGCGCAGGCGTGCGGAGATCTCGGCTACCGAAATCGGACTCTCCTCCAGGAGAGACACGATCGCCCTGGTTTCCGGTGAAAGCCGGGACGGCGGCGCGCCGGGCACCACCGTCACCTGAGTCTCCATACCGATGTCGGGGTCGCCTCCATCGGTCCGCCCGGCCGTGATGACGAACGGGCGCAGAGTGTTGGTCTGTGCCTCGACCGGCGGGTTCTCCCCGGTAGGGGTGTAGCCGCCGGCCGAGTGCTTCGGACCGGATTGCAGGAAGGGCCGGACTCCGGGGCGCGCCGGAGGTACCGGTTCGTCGGCGGGGTCCGGGTACGTCATTGCTGGACGGCGTTCTTCAGCTCGGCGATCAGGCGCGGGCTCAGGGCGCCGCCGGCCCGGGTGGCGAAGAGCGTCATCTCGTACGCCAGGGTGCCCAGGTTCGCGCTGCGGTCGGCGATCACGCCGAGCACCGAGCCGGCGCTGATCGCGGTGACCAGCAGGTAGCCGTCGGCCATGTCGATGATGACCCGGTTCAGGGCGCCCAGGCGGTACCAGCTCGCGGCGCCGCCGGCCAGGCTGGTGAGGCCGGACACGACGGCCGCCAGGCGTTCGGCGTTCGGCCGGTCCTTGATCGCGGACATGGCCATCAGCAGACCGTCCGAGGAGACCGCGATGGCTTCGATCACGCCCGCGGTTCCGGACGTGAAGGAGTCCAGCAGCCAGTTGAAGGTTTTGGCTTCGGCGCTGAGCTGACCTTGCGCGGTGGGGTAGGGGGAAGTCATCGCGGTTGTCCCTCGGGTTGTGGCTGAGTTTCATTCAGGGCGAGTGCGACGCCGTACTCGAACTGATCCATCAGAGCTCGGGCCGCCTCCGGGTCCAGCTGGGCCGGAGCCGGCGGGGCGATCGGACGGTTCGGCTCGTCCCGCGGCAGGGTGGCACCCGGCACGCGACGAGTCAACGGAGCGCCACCACCGGACGGCGGGGGCGGGGCCGGCACGGCGGCCGGAGCGGGGGCGTCCCACTCCGACGACCGGGCCGGCTCGGGCGCCGGGACGTTCCACTGGGGCGTGGTCGTCTCGGGCGCCGGCACGTTCCACTGCGGGGCGGCCTCCGGAGCGGTACGCGGCGCCGGCACGTTCCACCCGACGGGCTCGGCGGCCGGCTCCGGGGCCGGGGTGTTCCACTGCGCCGGCTCGGCGGCCGGGGTGGCGGCCTGCGCCGGCTCGGCGGCCGGCACGTTCCACTGGCCGCCGGAGAAGTCCGGCGCCGGCAGCGACGTGCTGGTCTCGTGCGCCCGGGTGACACCGGCCTCGAACGCGTCGAAGGCGGCGCGGGCGGCCAGCGCGTCGTCCTGGGACGGGGCCGCGGCGTGCTGCTTGGGACCGGGGTCCACCGGCAGCTGGCTGCCCGGCACCCGGCGCCGCAGCGGCTTGTTGCCGCTGCTCGGCGCGATCACCGGGGCCTCGGCGACCGGCCCGGGAGGCGGGGTGCTCCGGTCCGGGACGCCGGCCGAGGCGGCCGGCGTGTCCACGGCCGGGCTGCCCCACGGCTCGGCCGCCGCCGGGGTGTTCCAGCCGCCCTCGGCCGCCGCCGGGGTGTTCCAGTTGGTGTCCGCCGCTGCCGGGGTGTTCCAGTTGGTGTCCGCCGCCGCCGGGGTGTTCCAGGCCGGGGCGGCCGGCAGCGCCGGCTCGTTGCCCCAGGCGGCCGGTCCGGCGGCGGGCAGCTCGGGCAGCGCGGCCGGGACCCGGCCGGCGACCGGGATGCCGCTGTTGTAGGCAAGTGCCGGGTCCGGCTGGCGGTACGGCGCGGCCGGCTCCTGGTACGCCACGCCCGGCGAGTACACCGGCTCGGCGTCGTAGACCGGCTGGCCGGCGTACGGGTCGTCACCGGCCGGCGGGGTCGCCGCCGGCGCGAACGCGTTCCACGACGGGACCGACTCCAGCGTCTGCGTGGCCCGGTTCAGCACGTTCGGGTCGAACGGCTGCTGGCTGCCCGGCACCGTGCGGATCGCGGTGCTGGCGATGGCCACCTCGGCGGTGTTGCCGCGCAGCGCGCCGCTCATCACGTCGGGCATCGCCGGGATCTGCGGCGCCACCGGGGACGACGGCACCGCCGGCGGGGCCGGGGCGCCCGCGGCGACCAGGCTCTCCACCCGGCCGATCAGGTGCTGCGGGCTCAGGTCGACCCAGGCGGTGAGACCGCCGTCCGGGGTGTCGGTGAGGGTGATCTCGATGCCGTGCCGGCGGGCCAGGCGGCCGACCACGAACAGACCGAGCACCTCGGTGGGGGCCAGGTCGAGCCGCTCACGGCGGGTCAGTCGCGCGTTCTCCTCGGCCAGCCGCTCCGGGGCGAGACCCAGGCCGTGGTCGATGATCGCGAGACGGGCACCGCCGCGCAGCTCCTCCGCGCTGACCGTGACGGTGGTGTGCGGCGGGGAGAACGTGGTGGCGTTCTCCAGCAGCTCGGCGAGCAGCAGCGTGAGGTCGGCCAGGATGGCCGGCACCACGACGATCTCCTCGGGGACCTCCACCTCGACACGGGTGTAGTCCTCGATCTCACCGAGCGCCAGACGTACCACGTCGGACAGCGGCAGCGGCGCCATGTGCTCGTTCGCGCCGGCCCCACCGGAGAGCACGACCAGCGCGGACGCGTTCCGGCGCAGACGGCTGGACATGTGGTCCAGGCGGTACAGCTCGCGCAGGCGGTCGCTGTCGGTCTCCCGGCGCTCCAGCGAGTCGATCAGCGACAGCTGGCGGCCGACCAGGTTCTGGGTACGCCGGCCGACGTGGCCGAACATCTGGGCGACGTTACGGCGGCCGAGCACCTGGCGCTCCACCAGCCGGGCGGCGGTGGTCTGCACCCGGTCGAACGCGCGGGCCAGGTCGCCGATCTCGTCCTGGGCCTCGACGTCGACCGGGTCGAGCCGGATCGGGCGTACCTGGGCCTCGGACTCGTCGTCGGCCACCCGCTCCAGCTCCGCCTCGGCGGCGCGGGCGATGCGGTCGGCGGAGAGGGTCAGACGCCGCAGCGGGCGGGCGACCGCGCGGGCCATGAAGATCGAGAGGGTGACCACCAGGATCAGCAGCAGCAGCGCGCCGCCACCGACGATGGTCGCCTGCTGGATGGCGCTGTCCCGGTTCTCGTTCACCGCGACGTCCACGTCCTTGGCCACGCGCTTCTCGACGAAACCACCGAGAACCATGACCGATTCCAGCGACGGGAACAGCGTCCGGATGTTCAGGCTCCGCAGGGCCTTGGTCGGGTCCTGCGCCAGCAGGGCGGTGAACTCCGAGCCCACCCGGGACTGGAACGCGTCCTGGGTGCTCAGGTAGAGCTTGTACTGCGACTCGGTGAAGTACGGCTTCGACGACGTGATGATCGACTGGATCTGGCTGAACGACTGGCTGAACAGCGTCAGCAGCTGAGTGGCGCCCCGGCGGGTCGGCGCGTCCTTCGACCGGCTCAGCACCGCGGCGGTAACCAGGTAGCACGAGGCCTGGCTGATCAGGTCGTCGGAGAGCATCGACCGTTCGAGGGCGAAGACCTGCTGGCCGACCGCGGTGGTCAGGTCGGCGTGGCTGGCCAGGCTCAGCCCGTCCACGATCGGCGTGATCACGTTGGTGTAGTCGGTGACGATGTCCTGCGGCTGGATCAGCTTGTTGAGCACGTTCTGCCGGGTGCTGTTCAGCTTGGTGGCCAGGATGACCGCGCGGCGCAGCCCCGGCGGCAGGTCGCCGCCCTCCTCGGTGTCGAGCAGCTCGGCGACCTTCTCGCTGCTCTCCGCGGCCTGCACCACCAGGGTGGGCTGGTCCACCAGGCCCAGCCGGTAACCCACCGAGAGCAGGCGCTCCTCCTGGAGCTCCAGGATGGCGGTGCTGACCCGGCTGGCCAGCTGGACGCTGTCGGAGGTCTTCTGGGCGGTGCTGGCCGCGTCGGCACGGTTGTAGATGATCGGCACCGTCAGGGCGAGCACACCCACCAGCGGCACGAGCACCAACAGGGCCAGTTTGCCCAGGATGCGGAACTTACCGAAGAGCACCGGAACGCTCCCGCCCGCCGCCGTAGTTGGGGACCTCGCCGTAGTGGGGGGCCGAGTCGTACGAGCCGCCGCCGTACGGGTTGCCGTTGGCGCCGGCGGCCTGGACCGAGACGTCCCGGCTGCGGCTCTCGGCCGGCTGCTCGGCCGGCGTGGCGTGCGCCTGCCGGGCCCGGCCCCGGGTCCAGAAGGCGGCCAGCGCGATCAGCACGAGCGCGACGGCCAGCAGGCCGAACGCCTCGAAGCGCTGGTAGTTCAGGCGGTCCATCCGGTCCTCGAGCAGGGTGGACATCTCCTTGAGCACCACCGTCGAGAGCGCGCTGAGCGCCGTCTGCAGGCTCGACTGCGCGGTCACCAGGGTGGACACGTTGGGCTTGCCACCGAGGTTGGCGCCACGGTTGGCGGCCTCGACGCCGCGGCGGAACGAGTCGAGGTTGCTCACCAGGTTGCCGCTGAGCGTGCCGCTGTCGGTGTCCTCGACCGCCTCCTGGAGGTTGTCGGTGAGCTCGGCGGTGCTCTCCTGGACCTGCAACGCCTGGTAGCCGAACCGGACGGTCAGGCTCTGGGTCTGCGCGCGGCCCCGGGCCGCCGCGGTCATGTTGGCCAGGTCACCCATCCGGCTGACGGCGGTGACCGCCTCCGGCATGTCAACCGCCACGGTCTGCTGCAGGAACGAGATGTCGCTCTCCGGGTCGCGGGCGAGCGCCGAGTTCTCCCGGATGGTGTCGTACAGCTCCAGGGTCAGGTCCGCGGCCTCGATGTGGGCCTGCAGGATGGTCTCGGCCGAGCCGGTGACCTTGGGCAGCTTGGCGATCTTGTCCTTCAGGTCGGTCCAGCGGCTGGTGGTGCCCAGCTCGTCACCGTAGCGCTGGTCGGCGCCCTGCACCCGGGCCACCGCCGCGGTCACCGAGGCCGGCTCCGCGAAGACGCCCTGCAGGGCCGAGGACTGCGACTCGGCGAGCGAGGTCACCAGCGCCGACATCGCGGAGAGGTACTCGATGCCGTGCAGTTCCAGCTGGGTGTTGTCGCGCTGCTTCGAGTTCTCTTGCAGGACCCGCAGGAACAGGCCCGCGGCCGGCAGCAGGACCAGAACCGTCAGCACCACCGCGAGGGCGGAGCGTAAACGGGTTCGCCGGCTGTTCACCGAGACTGACATTGCTTTCGTCCTCCGCCATGCACACACGCGATGGGCCATTGGGGGCTACTGAACGTAGCCATGCGGGCGCACCGATCTGGGTCAATCTATCCGAGAAATCCTCAAGAAACCCCTTTCCAAGGGTCAGAGTTCGCTCGGCTGATCGGGGGATACGCAGCACCGCCGACCGCGCTGTACCCGCAGCGGGAGGGCGATGGGGGAGCCCGGTCCGCGCAGGTTTCCTCAGCGTCGTGACAAGTGCCGGGCAGATGGTATCGGTAGCGCGGACGAGACGTGAATATGAGTTCTACTTCGGATTCGTTACGTCTTGGGCGCAGTGCCGCCCACGCAAAGTGCCTCAACAATTACGGAAAGGCACGGAAATACTTTGGGTAGCGGCAGCAACACGAGATCTTGGACCTCTCCGTCCCGTTTTCGGCACGGAGAGGCCCGAATGACTCAAATTCTGGCGAGGGCCTTCCGCAGCGGGTCCAGACCGAGCGAGCCGAGGTTCAGCGCGTCCCGGTGGAACGTCTTGAGGTCGAAGTCACTGCCCTTGCGCTGCTTCGCCTCGTCCCGCGCCTGCAGCCAGATCCGTTCACCGACCTTGTACGACGGCGCCTGCCCCGGCCACCCCAGGTACCGCTTCCACTCGAAGCGCAGCACCTCCTCGGGCACCCGGGTGTGCCCGCGCAGGAACTCCCAGCCCAGCTCCGGTGTCCACCGCTCGCCCGGGTGGAAGCCGAACGGGTTGTCCCGGGGGATCTCCAGCTCCAGGTGCATGCCGATGTCGACGATGACCCGCGCCGCACGGAGTGCCTGGGCGTCCAACATGCCGAGCCTGTCGCCCGGATCGGTGAGGTAGCCCAGGTCGTCCATCAGGCGCTCGGCGTACAGCGCCCAGCCCTCGCCGTGCCCGGAGCACCAGGACAGCAGCCGCTGCCAGCGGTTGAGCGTGCCGGCCCGGAGCAGGCTCTGGCTGACCTGCAGGTGATGGCCGGGCACCCCCTCGTGGTACACGGTGGTCACCTCCCGCCACGTGGAAAACGTCTCCTGGCCCTCCGGCACCGCCCACCACATCCGCCCCGGACGGGAGAAGTCCTCGCTCGGACCGGTGTAGTAGATGCCGCCGTCGCTGGTCGGGGTGAGGCAGCACTCCAGCTTCAGGGCCGGCGGCTCGATGTCGAAGTGCACGCCGTTCAGCTCGCTGATCGCCCGGTCGGAGAGCCCCTGCATCCAGTCGCGGAAGCGCTCCTTGCCCGCGATGTTGCGGGCCGGGTCGGCGTCCAGCGCGGCGACCGCCTCGCCGAGGGTGGCCCCCGGGCCGGCGATGGCCCCGGACACCGCCGTCATCTCCCGCTCCAGGCGGTGCAGCTCCTCGAAGCCCCACAGGTAGGTCTCCTGCTGGTCGACCTTCGCGCCGAGGAAGTACTGCGAGGCCAGGGCGTACCGCTCCGGACCGGCGGCCTGTTTGTCGCGGCCGCGCGGGGCCAGCTCGTCGCGCAGGAAGCGGCCGAAGTCCGCGGTGGCCGTGGTGGCCGCGGCGGCTCCCCGGCGCAGTTCGGCGGCGAGGGCGCCGGTCGCGTCCAGCCGGTCGGCCAGGCCCTGGAAGAAGTTGTCCCGACCCGGGTCGGTCCACGCGTCGCACTGCTCGGCGACCGCCACCAGCTGCGCCCGGGCACTGATCAGGCCCCGGTCGGCGCCGTCCAGCAGGGTGCGGCGGTAGCCCTCGAGCGCGCCCGGGAGGGCGTTGAGCCGGGCGGCGATGTTGGCCACCGCCTGCTCGCCCTCGGTCGGCATCACGTCGAACGCCATCCGGATCTCGTGCAGGCCGCTGGAAATCACGCTGACGTCGGTGGCGGTGTAGCCGGCGTCGTGGCGAGCCAGCTCCAGGCCGAGCCGCTCCATCATCGCGTCCTTGGCGACCTGCTCGGACTCGTGCTCCGGCTCCAGCAGATCGAGGTCGTTGACGGTACGGCGGACCAGCTGCGCCCGGGCCGCGAAGCCCTCCGGCGAGAGGTCGTCGGTCTTGTCGTCGTAGCCCGAGATGCCGGCCGCGGTGGCGCCGGTCGGATTCAGCTCGGCCCATTCGTCGACGTATCGGTTGGCGAGTTCGTCAATCTGTCCCACCGCCCGACCCTATGAGATGTTCCGGCCCTTGGGGCGGCCGAATTCAACCGTGTGCGCCGGTCCAGTCCAGCAGGCGGTCGGCCGGCCAGGTGTTCACCACCCGATCGGGGCCGACCCCGCACAGCGCCGCCCGCTCGCAGCCGTGGCCCAGCCAGTCCAGCTGGCCCGGGGCGTGCGCGTCGGTGTCGATGCTGAACCGGCAGCCGGCCTCGACCGCGACGGTCAGCATCCGCTTCGGCGGGTCCAGCCGGTCCGGCCGGGAATTGATCTCCACGGCCTTGTCGTGCTCGACGCACGCGGCCAGCACCTCGTCCAGGTCGAAGGTGCTCGGCGGGCGGGTCCGCACGGACCGGTGCGCGGCGTCGCCGGCCCCGGCCGCGGCCACCTTGCGCCCGGTCATGTGCCCCAGGATGTCCAGGTGCGGGTTGGCGATCGCGGCCAGCATCCGCCGGGTCATCCGGGCCGAGTCGTCGCGCAACCTGCTGTGCACCGAGCCGACCACCACGTCCAGCCGGGCGAGCAGCTCGTCGGACTGGTCCAGCGAGCCGTCCTCCAGGATGTCCACCTCGATGCCGGTGAGGATCCGGAAGCCGGCGGGCAGCTGCTCGTTCAGCCGTGCCACGTGGTCGAGCTGGCGGCGCAGCCGGTCGGCGGTCAGGCCCCGGGCCACGGTGAGCCGCGGCGAGTGGTCGGTGAGCACGAAGTACTCGTGACCCAGCTGCGCCGCGGCCAGCGCCATCTCCTCGATCGGCGAGCCCCCGTCCGACCAGTCCGAGTGCACGTGGCAGTCGCCGCGCAGCGCCTCCCGCAGCGCCGCCGCGGCGGCCGGCAGGTCGGCGCCCTCGGTGCTGAGCAGCCGGCGCAGGTAGACCGGCTCCTGCCCGGCCAGCGACTCGCTCACGCAGCGGGCGGTCACCTCGCCGACCCCCGCCAGTTTCGCCAGGGTGCCGGCTTGGGCCCGCTCGACCAGCTCCTCGTGCGGCGTCCCGGCCACCGTCGCGGCCGCCGACCGGAACGCCCGCACCCGGTAGGTCGCCTCGTTCGCCCGCTCCAGCAGGAACGCGATGCGCCGCAGGTCGGCGACCGGGTCACGGGATGCCATGCCGCCCAGACTAGGCCGGATCAGCCGGGAGAGGCCCGTACCGCGCGACGCGCCCGCGCGAACTCGCGCGCCCGCCCACCCCAGCCCCGGCGCGAAGGCCGGGTGCGGCACCGACCGCCGCGCCGCGGACACCGGGTCGTCCCGCGCCTGGTCGCCCGGCGCCGGATCGATCCCGGGCAGGCGGCGGAACGGCCACGCCGGGATCGGCCTTCCCGGAGGTCCGGGCGCGTGTCACAGCGGGCTTGCTCAATAAAGATTCACATCGGTATCGTCCCTGCGCCGCCGGTGGGCCCGGGGGCATCCAGGGGGAGAAGAACGCGATGCCCACTGCGCTGCGCGCGGTTGTCTCGGTCGTCATGCTGGCCGGTTTCTATCTGCTCGGACTGCTCCAGCTGGCGCTGGTGGGCTGGTTGATCTTCGAGATCTGGCAGCACGCGCACGGCGTCGGCGCGGCCAAGCTGAGCTATCTGCTGATCGCCGCGGTCGCCGCGGTGCTGGCCGGCCTGTGGCGGGCGGTCCGGGCCAGGCCCGGGCACCCGCACGGCCTGATCGTCACGCCGGAGCAGGCGCCCGAGCTGTGGCAGCAGGTCCGCGGCCTGGCCGCCGAGGTGGGCACCCGGGCGCCCGACGAGATCCGGCTGGTCCCCGAGGTGAACGCCGCGGTCAGCGAGGACACCAGGCTGCTCGGCCTGATCGGCGGGACACGCCGGCTCTACATCGGCATGCCGCTGCTGCAGACGTTCGACGTGGACCAGCTCCGCGCGGTGCTCGCCCACGAGCTGGGGCACTACTCCGGCGCGCACACCCGGCTGTCCGCGGTCACCTACCGCGGCCGCCTGGCCATGCACGAGACCCTCGACCGGGTCGGCAGGTGGAACGTGTTCGGCTGGGTCTTCAAGGCCTACGGCTGGTTGTACCAGCTGGTCAGCAACGCGGTCGCGCGTCGCCAGGAGCTGGAGGCCGACCTGGCCTCGGTGCGGCTGGCCGGGGTGGACGCGGCGGTCTCCGCGATGCGGGAGCTGCCGGTGGTGGACGCGGCCTGGGACCTCTACTTCGGACGGTACATCGCCTACGGCTGGGAGCTCGGGTACGCGCCGGACGACGTGTTCGGCGGCTTCGCGCAGCTGTACCGGGCCCGGACCGACGAGCTGGCCCGGATGCGCGACCGCGAGCCGTCCGACGAGACGTCACGCTGGGACAGCCACCCGGCGATCGGCGAGCGGATCGCCGCGATGCGGGGCGCGCCCCGGACCCCGCACGCGGTGGACGCCCGGCCGGCCACCGTGCTGCTGCCCGCCGTCGAGGCGGCCGGGATGGCGCTGCAACACGAGGTCGTCGATTTCGGTACGCGTACCGTGCTGCCCTGGGCCGACTTCACCGCCGCGTCGATGACCATGATGATGCAGCACCGCGCCGACCGGGTGTTCCGCAGCGCGGCCCGCCTCGCCGGTGTTCCGCAGGCCGGGCTGGCCGAGGTGTTCGCCCTGGTCGAGGCGGGTCGGCTGGGTGAGCTGGCGGCCGAGTTCCTGCCCGGGTCGCCCCGCCACGAGGCGGCCGCCGGGTTCGCCGGCGTGATGGACGACCTGCTCGGGCTGGCCGCGGTGCGCTCCGGCACGGCCCGCTGGCAGCACTCGTGGTCGCGGCCGGCCCGACTGGTCGACCGCGACGGCGAGGGCGTCGACCTCACCGAGATCGCCAAGCTCGCCGTCGCGCCGGAGACCCTGGACGAGGCCCGGGCCCGCCTGGCCGAGCGGGGCGTACGGGTGGAGAACGCCACGGTGGTGCAGACCCGGGCGACCGGTCAGGGCGCCGCCGTGCTCGGCGCGCTGCCGAACGTCAAGGTGGACGGTGCCGCGCACGCCGACCTGATCCTGCTCAGCAAGGGGTTCGTCTTCGTGCCGGCACCCAAGTCGACCGACGGCGGCGAGAAGCGGGTGGCGGCACTGCTGAGCGCCACCGCGCCGGCCGAGCTGGCGGCCCGGTACCGCTACGTCGCCTTCGAGGAGATCGCCACCGTGCGGATCGACCGGGAGGTGCCGGTCAACGCGGCCCTGCTGCTGCACGACGGCCGCACGGTCGGCGTCCAGGAGCGCTGGACCGCCGACAAGGTCGGCAAGAGCGACGACGTGCTGCGCGAGATCCTGACCGGGCTGCGCGTCCGGGGCGATCGGTAGTCTTCGATCCATGCGAACCATTGACTGGGTGGACGGCGCCGTCGAGATCATCGATCAGACCGCGCTGCCCGAGGACCTTCGAGTGCTGCGCCTGCACACGGTCGGCGAGCTGATCGCGGCGATCCAGGCACTGGCGGTGCGCGGCGCGCCGGCCCTGGGGGTGGCCGGGGCGTTCGGCGTGGCTCTCGCCGCCCGGGTGCACGCGGACGATCCGGCGGCGCTGGCCCAGGCCGTACATCGGATCGAGACCGCCCGCCCGACGGCGGTGAACCTGGCCCGCGGCGCCCGCCGCGCCGCCCGCCTGCTGCCCGCCGGGCCGGCGGCCGTGCTGGCCGAGGCCTGCGCGATCCGGGACGAGGAGGTCGCGGCGTCCGAGGCGATGGCCGCTCTCGGCGCGGACCTGGTCGCCGAGCTGTGCGGCGCCCGGCCGCGGCTGCTGACCCACTGCAACACCGGCGGCCTGGCCACGGTGGCCACCGGCACCGCGCTCGGCGTGATCGGCGAGCTGCACCGCCGGGACGCGCTGGGCGCGGTGATCGCCAGCGAGACCCGGCCGCTGCTGCAGGGTGCCCGGCTGACCTCGTGGGAGCTGAGCCGATGGGGTGTGCGGCACCGGGTCGCCGTCGACTCGGCCGGCCCGTTCCTGATGGCTCGTGGCGAGGTGGACGCGGTGATCCTGGGCGCCGACCGGATCTGCGCCAACGGCGACGTGATCAACAAGATCGGGAGTTACTCGCACGCGCTCGGCGCGCGGCGGGCCGGGATCCCGTTCCTGGTGGTGGCTCCCGAGTCGACGGTCGACCCGGACACCCCGACCGGCGCGCACGTCGAGATCGAGGACCGCGGCGCGGCCGAGGTGACCGCGTGGAGCGACGCGGTCAACCCGGCCTTCGACATCACCCCGTCCGACCTGGTCACCGCGATCGTCACGGACCGCCGCGTGATCCGGGTCGACCGGGGCGAGACCCCCGCCGCACCGAGCTTCAGCCCTCCTTCGACCAGGGCTTGAGCCACGGCGTCGCGGGCCAGCCCTCCGCGGCGGCCATCAGCGGGAACGCGGTCGCCCCGTCGATGCCCTCGCGGATGATGTCGGCGTGCCCGGTGTGCCGGGCGGTCTCCTGGATCAGGTGCAGCAGGACCCAGCGCAGGGTGAAGCGCTCCAGGTCGGGGCGGTTCCACGGCACCGAATGGTCGACCGGGACCCCGAAGTCGAGGTCGCCGATGCCGGCGACCGTCTTCGCGGTCTCCGCGGCGACCCGGTCGTAGCGGGCGAAAAGCTCCTCGACGGTCTCGCCGTCGGCGAGCCGGAAGGCCTCCTGGTACGCCGCGAAGTCCGGCGCCTGGCTGCCGCCGCGCATCGTGGCCAGCCAGTTCTCCTCGGTGGACGCGCAGTGCTTGATCAGCCCACCGACGCTGAGCGCTCCGGCGGCCGGGGTGGCCCGCAGCTGCTGGGGGGTGAGGCCGTAGGCGGTGAGCTTGAGCACGTAACGCATCTGGGCGAGGTAGTCGAGCAGCCCCTGCTGCTCGTCGGGGATGGCTCCGACCTGACCGGGCATGCCGACTCCTGCGGTGTCGTGGTTTCTCCGTCGGCAACCACGCTAGGCGGGATAGCGGTCAGTTTCCGGCCGCATGATGCGGATCTCGCCCGCGCCGACCGCGGTCACCCAGCCGCCGGCCCGGCCCAGCGCCAGCAGCGTGTGCGCGGCCCCGGCCGCCCGGTCCGGCGCGGGGGCCGGCGGCCAGGGCAGCCGCTCCGGCAGGCCCGGGCCCGGCGGCCAGGCCCGCCGGAGCCCGGCGGCCGGGCGGAGGTAATCGAGCAGCGCGGCCACCGGATCGCGGGCGTCCAGGACGACCCGCAACTGTTCCAGATCGTGCAGCACGTGACCGAGCTCGCGGCCGACCTCGCCGGCGTTGCCGCCGCACATGGCCGCGGTCAGCTCGGGCCGGGTGGCCGCGACGCGCGAGCCGTCCCGGAACGACCCGGCGGCCAGCGCCCGGTTGAGCGGGCTTCCGGCCAGCCGCCATGCCAGGGCGGCGGCCAGCAGGTGCGGCACGTGGCTGATCGCCGCGACCGCGTTGTCGTGCTCGGCCGCGGTGATCGGCAGCACCCGCGCTCCCAGCTCGGTGTAGAGCCGGGCCAGGGTCAGCCAGTCGTCCAGGTCGGTGTCGTGCGGTTCCACGCAGAGCACCCAGACGCAGCCGGCGAACAGCTCCGGGTCGGCCGCGGCGAACCCGGACGCCTCGGTGCCGGCCATCGGATGGCCACCGACGAAGCGGCGCACGCGGTGCTCGCCGGCCAGGGCCCGGACCGGGCCCTTCACCGACGTCACGTCGGTGACCAGGCCGTCGTAACCGGCGAGGTCGGCGAGGACCCGCGGCAGGACCGGCAACGGTACGGCGGTGACCGCGACCTCGGTGCCGGCCACCGCGCCCGCGGCGGTGTCGAGCACCCGGAAGCCCGCCGCCCGGGCCATCTCCCGGGTGGCCGGCTCGGCGTCGTGACCGGTCACCTCGTGGCCGGCCGCCGCGAGCGCGCGCAGCAGCGAGCCGCCGATGAGTCCCAGGCCGATGACCGCGATCCGCACCCCCTGGTTATAGACGCCACGGCCGGGAGCGGTCAGCGCGGGTCAGGCCTTGCAGCCGTGCTTCTTCCGCCACGCCTTGACGGCCGCGACCGGGCTCTTCTGCCCGCCCTTGCGCCACGACTTGAGGTACGGGTACGGCCAGACCACGCCGCGCCGCACCGTCCAGTCACCGACCCTGGCGCACGCCGGGGAGATGCCGTAGTGCAGGTGACAGACGCCGCTCGCGTTGCCGGTCCTGCCGACCTTGCCGATCTGCTGACCGACCTTGACCCGGACACCCTTCTTGATGCCCTTGGTGACCGACTTCAGGTGCGAGCCGTAGTACCGGACGCCGTCGTCGCCGAGGATCGACACGAACAGGCCGCCGTTGTACGGCCCGTCCTTGCCTTTGCGGTACCGGTCGGTGCGGCTGATCTCCAGGACCACCCCGGTGGTGGTCGCCACGACCTTGGAGCCGCAGGCCGCGAAGATGTCGGTGGCCCGGTAACCGGAGTGGGTCTCGTGCCAGGAGACGTTCTTGGCGGCGACCGGGAAGGCGTATCTCCTGGCGCTCGCCGCCGTGGCGGCCGTGTCGAGCGTCGTGACGGCGGCGACCGGCGTGGTGGCCACGGCCGGCGCCGCGGCGCCGGGACCGGCGGTCGAGCCCGGCCCGCCGGTGGCGGCGCAGCCGGACAGCAGCACGCCGGCGACGGTCAAACCCGAGAGGGTACGGAGCAAACGCACCGCGCCATCCTGGCAGACCCGCCCCGCTCGGTGCGCAGCCGTACCGATGTCCCGCCGGATACGCTGCATGAAGGCGCGCGTGTCGCCGAAGTCGCGGACGGAGAGGACCGAGATGGCCGACCGGCAGATCACCTGGCCCGCCCCCGCGCAGCCGGGGCCGCCCCCGCCACCGGCCCTGCCGCCGGGTCTGCCGCCCCGGCCGGTCTACCGGGAGTCGCACCCGATCGGTGTCGGTCCGGTGCTCAGCGGCCTCGCGGCGGGCACGCTGTGGCTGGTCCTGTTCGGCAGCCTCGGCCACGACCTCGCGTCGTACGCCTGGTGGACGATCCTCGCCGCGGCCGTCGCCTGGCTGGCCGCCCTGGTCCTCACCCTGGTGGGGGACCGTGGCGTGGCGCTCGGGGTGGCCTGTGTGAGCGGGCTCGGCCTGTCCATCGCGCTGGGCTTCGTGACCGCCCGGTGGGTCGGCACGTTCGACTTCCCGTTGTGGTGATTGTCCGCTTCTGCCCTGTGGCCGACGCCACGCTCCGAACGGTGCCGGTCGCCCTGCGCACCGGGTCGGCCGAACTGCGAATGGGCCCTTGACGAACGCCGGACGGGTCGGCACTCTCGGCACCATGGCCCCCTCACCGCAGCGGCTCGACGCGGATCGCTGCCGTCGCCGTCTGGAACTTCTGGCGGCTCTGGCCCACGCGAAATCGGTGCGTGAGTCGGCGCCCCCGCAACGGGTACGCGGTATGCGTCTTCGCGAGCTGATTGCCACCCGTCGCCGCGCGGTGAACTGATCTCGTTCGGACAAAGGGCGTGGCGCGTCGCACCCGCCGCCCCACCCGCTACCGTCAGGCGCTGAGGATAAGAACCGCGTTGGGGGAATCGTGTCGATTTTCGCTGCCGCTGTCGCCCGGGGCAAGCACGGGTGGACTGCGTCGGAGCTGGACCTCTCTGGGCTGGCCGACATCGACGAGGTGGTGGATGCGCTCCGGGATGTCGAGCCGGACGCCGGACTGGCGCTGCTGTTCGTCGAGAGCGACGACGAGTACCTCGCCATCCTGCGCCTGGACGAGGGTGAGGACCTGCGGGTCTTCGGGTCGGACTCGGCCTTCGCCGAGGAGTCCCGGATCGGATCGGTGCTGCTCGGCGAGGTGGAGACGCCCGCTCTGGGGGTCGACGACCTGGCCGCTCGTGACGGCGAGGACGAGGAGGACCGGCCCGCCGTCGACCCGGACGCCGATCCGGTCGGCGACGCGGAGCTGCTCAACGACCTGGGCGTGAACGCGCAGCGGCTGCTCGCCCTGTGCGGCATGGAGGGCATGCTGCCCTCCGACATCACCGCCGAGATCTGCCAGAAGATCGGGTGCGGCGACGAGATGGAGGAGCTGCGCGAGGCGTGATCCGGCGCGAGCGGCACGAGCGGTGGATGCGGCGGGCGCTGTCGGTCGCCTCCACGTCGCCGCGGGACGTGCCGGTCGGCGCGGTCGTCCTCGGCCCGGACGGCGCCGAGCTCGCGGCGGCCGGCAACGAGCGCGAGCTGACCGGCGATCCGACCGCGCACGCCGAGGTGCTGGCGCTGCGCCGGGCCGCGGCGGCGGTGGGCGAGTGGCGGCTCGACGGGTGCACCCTGGTGGTCACCCTGGAGCCGTGCACGATGTGCGCGGGCGCGCTGGTGCTGGCTCGGATCGCCACCGTGGTGTTCGGCGCGTGGGAGCCGAAGACCGGCGCGGTCGGCTCGCTGTGGGACGTGGTCCGCGACCCCCGGCTCAACCACCGCCCCGAGGTCTACGGGGGCGTGCTGGACGACGAGTGCGGCGACCTGATGCGCGGGTTCTTCCGGGACCGGGACGCTTGACGCCCGCTCCGCGAGGCGCCGGCCCGCCGGGCCGGCGCTCCGCGGCGCTTCCGGTGCGGCGCGTCAGGCGCCGGCGGTGATGGTGTTCAGGCCGATCCGGACCATGTTGCTGAAGCCCTGCTCGCGCTGAGCGGCCTCCATCGCCTCGCCGCGCTTGATGTGATCGCTCACGGTCAGGATGGTCAGCGCCTTGGCGCCGTAGCGGGCCGCGATCGTGTAGATGGCGGCGGACTCCATCTCGACCGCCAGCACGCCGTAGAGCGCGAGCGCGTCGTAGAGGTCCGGGCGGTCGGTGTAGAACGCGTCGGCCGCCAGGATCGGCCCGACCCGCATCGGGACGCCCTGCGCCTCGGCGACGTCCACCGCGGTGCGCAGCAGACCGAAGTCGGCCACCGGCGCGTAGTCGATCAGGCCGTCGAACCGGGACCGGTTCATGTTGGAGTCGGTCGCCGAGCCGATCGCGGCCACGACGTCACCCAGGTTCAGGTCCATCGCCAGGGCGCCGCAGGAGCCGATCCGGATGACCGACTTCACGCCGTACTCGTTGATCAGCTCGTGGGTGTAGATGGAGGCCGACGGCATGCCCATGCCGGAGCCCTGCACCGAGACCCGATGCCCCTGCCAGGTGCCGGTGAAGCCGAGCATCCCGCGGACCTGGGTGTAGCAGACCGCGTCCTCCAGGAACGTCTCGGCGATCCACTTCGCCCGCATCGGGTCGCCGGGCAGCAGCACCCGCTCCGCGATCTCTCCGGGCTTGGCGCCGATGTGCACGCTCATACGGTTTCTCCGTCTCATTCGATCTTGCCCCCGATCTTGCCAGGTCAGCCGCGTGGCGGACGGTTATGGGGCACCCGCTGACGGCGCGTCTCAGGCGTCCGGTAACGTACTTCCCGGTGGTGTGTCCGAGTGGCCTAAGGAGCACGCCTCGAAAGCGTGTGAGGGTTTACGCCCTCCGCGGGTTCAAATCCCGCCGCCACCGCCAGTAGAGCCCGATCCTGACGGATCGGGCTCTCTTGTTTTGTGCCGCCGGATCCGTCACTCTGTGTGCCCTGCCGCCGGGTCGCCCGGGCGTACCGGCGATGCCTAGTCCGTTCGGTCGTTCCCCATGATCAGCGGGGATTCGGTAACAGGCGGATGTCGTCGCACGTCACGGCGGTGAACTACGCTGTGTGACGTCGCGCGGACGGCCCAGCGACATGGTGCGTAGCGCAAGCCGCGCAACCCAAATACACCGGATCAGACAATGTGGTTCCGACCGGGCGGCGAGAAACTTTCGCAGAATCGCCCAGGCAGATGCGTCGATGCATGTCCTAGATTTGACACGTGAGAGTTGAGCATCACTGGTGGAATGGCGACGTCCGGCTCCAGCGCCGTGATGTCTACGTCCGCACCGACGGTGTCCTCTGGGAGGTCGAGGCCCAGCTGGGCGGCCCCGAGGGGAAGTCGAAGGTGCAGCAGTGTCCCGGCCGGGCATCCGCGATGATCCTGGCCGACGCGTGGCGCGGTCCACGCTGGCGGTGGCGCGAGCTGTAGAGCGCGCCAGGAGCCCGGGCTGCGCCGTCGGTGCTTGACAGTCTCGGCCAGCCTTCGGAAACGGGCCGGATCCCCACGGATCCGGCCCGTTTCCGTGTCCGGCCGGCCACGGTGTCAAGCCGATACGCAACGCACGTTCAGTCCGATGTGCGCGATTCGCCGCAATCTACCCTCAAATTACATTCACCGGGTAGGAAGCGATCGCCATGCGGGCCATCATCACCGAGCACCGACCCGACGTCGCCGTGCTCCATCTCCGGGGTGAGCTCGACGCCGACTCCGCCGGCGCGCTGCACACCGTGCTCTCCGATCTGCTGAAACGACCGGTGCCCCGGATCGTGGTGGACCTGACCGACCTCAAGTTCTGCGACTCGATCGGGTTGAGCGCGTTCATCACCAGCAAGGAGGTGATCGTGAGCCGGGGCGGCTGGCTCAGCTTCGCCGGGCCGAGGCCGTTCATGGCCCAGCTGCTGGAGACGATCGGGTTGAGCCGATATTTCGCGATCTTCCCGGAGGTCGACGACGCGATAGCGGCCGGTCAGCTGTAGCGACGGAACGGGTTCGTAGTCGCCTCCGAACTGCGGATTCCCGAATAGTGGAATAGTTACCGAGGTGGATATCGACCCTGGCAAGATCGCGTCGATGATTCGTCGACGCGATTCCGGGGGACCTTCGTGAGACGTTGGAGCGCCGCTGTGCTCAGCGGTCTGATCATGGCAGTCGGGTTGCCGGCCGCGGCGTACGCGGAGACCCCCTCCCCGCTGCCGTCGGCGACCACCCGGTCGGAGCCCGCACCCGTCCCGTCCACCGCGCCGCCGGCCGGCTCCACCCCGGCGCGGTCGGCGACGTCGCCCGCGCCGTCCACCACCGCCGCGGCGTCGCCCCCGGCCTCGCCGGCGTCCTCGGCCGCGCCGTCCGGCACGGCGGCACCCCAGGCCTCGCCGGCGCGATCGTCCGGCACGGCGTCGAGCCAGGCCACCGCCACGCCGCAGGCCACCGCCGGCTGCGGCGGGGCGCTGCTCAAGGGCACGCCGGTCACCTGCCCGGAGATCAGCGGCAGCGCGCACCACGTCTACACGATCACCACGACGGTCCCGGACGAACGGCTGTTCACCACGTTCACCTCGACCGAGTCCCGCGCCGACGCGCGCCTGCTCGGGGTGAACTGCTCGTTCAACTCCTGGATCGGCCCCTGCACGGTTCCGGTGCCCGGCACGTACCGGATCGACGTGTCGCTGACCTACGGCGAAGGCACCGCGGCGTACTCGATCGGGATCGAATCGCGCGACGCGCCGTCCTCCTGCACCACCCTCGACCCGGCGACCTTCACGGTGAACGGCGCCCGGCGGCCCGGCTCGCTGCCGGCCGGGGCCGGCGGCGACTGCTACCGCTTCCCGGGCACGGCCGGCATGCGGGTGAAGGTGGAGACCACGACCGCCGCCACGGCCGAGGGCGAGGCGGTCGACCTGCGCGGGACGCTGTGGAGCCCGGCCGGCGAGTCGGTCTGCGCGATCCAGTTCGGCGGCGGCGAGTGCACGCTGACCGAGGACGGCACCCACACGTTCTTCCTCACCGACATGTACGGCACCGCCTCCGACTACACCGTGCGGCTGGTCCGGACCGACCGTCCGATCGGCTGCGGCACGCTCACCCCGGGCGGGTTCGGCCCGCTCGACGCCGGCCAGATCGCCCGGGCCACGCTCGGCTCGTACGAGTACACCTGCTTCACGGTGCACGCGTCGGCGGGCGGGAAGCTGGTGCGCACCGGCGACGGCGGCCAGATCTACTGGGAGCTGGACAACGCCCAGGGCACGGTCTGCGAGGAGTGGGGCGTCGCCCGCCTGGTCTGCGAGCTGCCGGCCGCCGGGGACTACACGCTCTGGCTGCGCAACCGGGAGTGGGTCGTGGAGCCGGTGGTGTTCCAGGCCGTGGTGATCGACGTGGCCGGGACCGCCGGCTGCGACCCGGTCACCGGCACCGCGTGGGACCAGCCGGTCCACACGTACCGGCCGGCCAGCCCGCTGGAGGTGTACTGCCGGCCGTTCCGGGCCGAGCCCGGCGAGCGGGTCGTCGGGTACAGCGCGTCGAGCGGCGCGAGCTGGATCTCCGACGGCACCGGCACGATGATCTGTGCCGACTCCGACGACGGCCAGGACGGCTGTGCGCTGCCCGGCTCCGGGCCGTACCGGGTGATCACCGAGGCCGGTGAGTGGGACGAGGTGCGGGTGCAGATCGGCTCGCTCTCCGCGCCGGCCGGCTGCGCCACGGTCACGCCCGGGTCGTACGGATCGGCCCCGGCCGGCCCGGAGAGCGCCAACCGCTGCCGCTCGCTGGTGGTCCCGGCCGCCGGACGGCACCTGGTGCGCGTGGTGGACGACGC
Organism: Actinoplanes teichomyceticus ATCC 31121; assembly: GCF_003711105.1. Taxonomy (NCBI): domain Bacteria; kingdom Bacillati; phylum Actinomycetota; class Actinomycetes; order Micromonosporales; family Micromonosporaceae; genus Actinoplanes; species Actinoplanes teichomyceticus. The sequence goes on along the minus strand of NZ_CP023865.1, from coordinate 8,019,189 downwards.
GAACTACGACGAGTTCTCGCAGGTCTACGACGCCGAGGGCCGGAAGGTGTGCCAGTCCGGGGCGCTCTGCGACTTCCCAGCCGCGGGCACGTACACGCTGATCGTGGGCGGCGGGACCGGCTCGGTCCGCGAGGGGTCGTACGCCACCGTGTTCACCACCCCGTCCGGTTCCGGCTGCCTGCCGGTGACCGTCCAGGGGCTGGCCACGGGTGCGGTCCGCGGCTCGTTCGCCACCCCCGGCGAGACCGACTGCCTGCAGCTCGACGGCACGGCCGGCGCCAAGATCGGCGTGCTCCTGCCGCCCCGCGCGAGCGGCGCCGCCCGGCCGGACTGGACGCTGATCGACGCGGCCGGCGAGGACCTGTGCCAGACCAGCCGCTGCGTGCTGACCGGAGCGGCGCCGTACCGGATCCTGCTCACCGCCCCAGAGGACTCGGCGGCGGGCGCCTACGCGCTCGTCGTGCAACGCCTCGACCAGGTCACCGGCTGCGCCACGCTGCCGGCCGGCCGGATCGGCAGCCCGGCCGGGGTGACCGCGGCGTTCTCCGCCGACAGGTTCGCCGCCTGCTGGACGATCCCGGCCGACGAGCACACCGCCACCGAGGTGGTGTCGTTCGCGCCGGTCACCGGGACCGGGTACGCGTCGGTGAGCGTCAAGGACAGCACCGGCGCCGACGTGTGCGGGCCGACGCTGTACACCTCGGCGACGGTCATCCGCTGCGGGTTCGAGGCGGGTGAGGCGTACACGGTCGTGATGACCGCCGCGCCGGCGGACGCCCGGTACCGGCTGGCCCGGCGCGACGCCACCGGCACGAACTGCCAGGCGCCGGTGAACACGGTGCTCGGTGGGGCGGCCTCGACCGGCACGCTCACCGGGCCGGACGACATCCGGTGCTACCGGGTGACCGCCTCGGCGGCCGAGAACCACTGGATCGGGGTGCGCAGCACCGACGCCTTCCCGGCGCGGTACTGGATCACCGACGCGGAGGGGACCGACCGGTGCTCCTCGTACGTCGTCCCGTGCCGGGTCAGCGGATCGACGTCGTACCTGGTGTTCGTCCGGTCGGTGGTGAGCGGCGCGGTGCCGTACTCGGTGGACACCTGGAACCTCGGCACCGCCGACCGGCCGGCCGCGCAGTGCCCGGCGGTCTCCGGGGTGCCCGGATTCCGGCTGAGCGGCACCCTGGACGACACGCACACCGCGGTCTGCGTCGCCGTCCCGGTCACCGGCAGCCGCAGCTCGTTCCGCGCGGTGATCGACAACACCGCCGGCGGGGAGGCGCTGCCCGAGCCGTACTACTTCGCCACCCTCGGCACCGGGACCGGCATCACCCGCTGCTCGTGGGCCAGCGGCGGGCGCGGGTGCACCGTCTCGATGGCGTACCCGGCGCCGAAGACCTCGACCGCGCTGTTCGTGCTCGCGCCGCAGGAGGCGAGCGGGACGTACCCGTACCGGATGGAGGCGATCTGCGACTCCGACCCGTGCGCCGAGCCGCCGTTCGCGGTGACCTCGGATGGGCCGGCCGGCGCGCCGAACAGCGGCCCGGTGAACCTGACGCTGCGCGGTGCGGGTGTCACCGCCGGGGACACGGTGCGGCTCAGCCGGACCGGCTCGGCGGCGATCACCGCGACGGTGCGGGGCGTGTCCGGTGACGTCCTGACCGCCACCGCGGACATCACCGGGGCGGCGCCGGGCGCCTGGGACATCACGGTCACCTCGGGTACCCGGACGGCGGCGCTGGCCGGCGGGCTGACCGTCACGGCGGCCGCGCTGAAACTGACCAGGGCGCCGGGCGTCAGCGGGACGATCCGGGTCGGGTCGACGGTCCGGGCGGTGGTGGGGACGTGGAGCCCGGCGGCGAGCGGGTACACGTACCAGTGGACGGCGAACGGGGCGGCGATCAAGGGGGCGACCGGCGCGGCGTACGTCATCCCCGCCTCGCTCCGCGGCAAGCGGATCGCCGTGACCGTCACCGCCAAGCGTGCCAACCGGCTGAACTCCCCGGCGTCCTCCGCCGCCGGCACGGCCGGCTACGGCCCGGCGCCGAAGGCGACGAAGTCGCCGACGATCAGCGGCACCGTGCGGGCCGGCCGCAAGGTCAAGGTCGCGGTGGGCACCTGGACGCCGAGGCCCGACACCTACCGGTACGAGTGGCGGGTGGACGGCAAGCTCGTCGGCACCGGCTCCGCACTGACGATCAAGAAGGCGTGGAGCGGCAAGAAACTGACCGTCACCGTGGTCGCGAGGAAGGCCGGCTACCACGACGGCCGGAAGACCAGCGCGAGCAGCAGGATCAAGCGGTGAGAGACGGCGAGGGCCGGCCCGATCGGGGCCGGCCCTCGCCTGCACTGTTTTCGTGCCGGAGCATACGAGACGCGACGGGCGCCTCACGCAGCGGCATCCCCGGTGCGGGACCGGCCGGCGCGCTGCCTGCGGGGCAGCGGGAACCTGCTGTGGCGCATCCGTCGCCAGGGGGCATGAGCAGATGGTCGTACTGGGGCGGAGATGCACGAAAGGCCGGACCCTCGGGTCCGGCCTGCTCGCGTCTGCCCTGGTAGGGCTGGCGGAGGATACGAGATTCGAACTCGTGAGGGTGTTAACCCAACACGCTTTCCAAGCGTGCGCCCTAGGCCTCTAGGCGAATCCTCCGTGCGCCAGAATACATAGCGCCGTGTCCGGCTACCGCGCGGGGAGGGGTCCTGCACGCCCGCGCGGTCGCCGGGTACGCTGTGGGCAGCCCCTCGTGCGGCGTCATCCTGTGAACCTCCCCAGGGCCGGAAGGCAGCAAGGATAAGCGGGCTCTGGCGGGTGCACGAGGGGTCCTTCGTTTTCCCCCCGGGCTCGCACGGTCGGGGCATGTCGTTTGTTCTTGTCACACCCTCGACGGAGAATGGCGCGGTCGTCAGGAGGTGGCAGGAGTGGCTCTCGCCCTCTACCGCAAGTACCGGCCGCGCACGTTCGCGGAGGTCATCGGTCAGGAACACGTGACCGAGCCGCTGTCGCAGGCGCTGCGCAGCGGCCGGCTCAACCACGCCTATCTCTTCTCCGGGCCACGTGGCTGCGGCAAGACGTCCAGCGCCCGCATCCTGGCCCGCTCGCTCAACTGTGAGCAGGGCCCCACCCCGGAGCCGTGCGGGGTCTGCGGCTCCTGCAGGTCGCTGGCCAACGACGGCGCCGGGTCGATCGACGTGATCGAGATCGACGCGGCCAGCCACGGTGGCGTGGACGATGCCCGGGAGCTGCGGGAGAAGGCGTTCTTCGCGCCCGCCAACAGCCGCTACAAGATCTACGTGATCGACGAGGCGCACATGGTCTCGTCGGCCGGCTTCAACGCGCTGCTCAAGCTCGTCGAGGAGCCGCCGGAGTACGTGAAGTTCATCTTCGCCACCACCGAGCCGGACAAGGTGCTGGGCACCATCCGCTCGCGGACCCACCACTACCCGTTCCGGCTGATTCCGCCCGCCGTCCTCCGGCCGTACCTTCAGCAGCTCACCGAGGCCGAGGGCATCCACGTCGACCCGGCGGTGTTCCCGCTGGTGGTGCGGGCCGGCGGCGGCAGCGCCCGGGACACCCTGTCGGTGCTCGACCAGCTGATCGCCGGGGCCGGACCGGAGGGCGTCAGCTACGCCCGCGCGGTCGCCCTCCTCGGCGTCACCGACGTCACCCTGATCGACGAGATGTGCGACGCCCTGGCCGCCGGTGACGGCGCCGCCGCCTACACGACCATCGACCGGGTCGCCGAGGCCGGCCACGACCCCCGCCGCTTCGCGTCCGACCTGCTGGAACGCCTCCGCGACCTGATCGTGCTCCAGCAGGTGCCGGACGCGGTCGCCAAGGGCCTGATCGACGGCCCGGCCGATCAGCTCGAAGCGATGCACGCGCAGGCGGCGCGGCTCGGCCCGGCCACCCTCTCGCGCAGCGCCGACATCGTGCACAACGGGCTCGTCGAGATGCGCGGCACCACGGCGCCGCGTCTGCTCCTCGAGCTGATCACGGCTCGGATGCTGCTGCCCGGCGCGGACGACTCGACCGGCGCGCTGCTGCAGCGGCTGGAGCGGTTGGAGAAGCGCGGTCCGCTGGGGGCTGCTGACGTACCGGAATCGCCGGCCGCCCCGGCCGCGCCGGTGCCGGCCGCCCCCGCCGGGTCCGGTGGTCTCGCCGCCGCCCGCGCGGCCGCTGCGGCGGCCGGTCGCCGGGCGGCCGGGGCGCCGGTCCGGCCGGTCTCCCCGGCTCCCGGAACGCCCGCCGAGCCCTCGCCGGCCGACGCCGCAGCCGGCGTGCCGGCCGGGTCCGACTCCGGTGCGGTTCCGGTCGCGCAGGCTCCATCGGCCGAACCAGCTACCGCGCCGGCCGGGTCCGGCCCAGCTACGACTCCGGGTTCGGCTGCCGCGCCGGGTTCGGCTGCCGCGTCGGGTTCGGCTGCCGCGCCGGGTTCGGTGACCGTGTCGGGTTCGGCTGCTGCGCCGGGTTCGGTGGCCGCGCCCGCCGGTTCGCCGGCCGCTTTCCCGGTGACGGCGCATCCGGCCGGACCGGCCGACGTGTCCGCGCCCGCCCCGGTCCCGCCGGGCGGGGTTTCCGTGGCGGCTCCCGCGCCCGCGCAGGGCCGGGAGGAGGACGGGAACCGGGTCGCTGACGGCGCTCACCACGCGACCGCGCCGGAGCCGGAGTACTACGACGACGAGCCGCCCTGGGACGAGGAGCCGCCGGAGGACCTGGAGCCGCCCGCCTCGCCTCGCGCGCAGGTGAACGAGCGGCTGGAGAAGGTCCGCGGCGCCTGGCAGGCCCTCGGCCGTCAGCAGCAGCGCGTCCGGGCGATGCAGGACGCGGGAATCGGCGTCCGCGAGGTCGACGGCGACACCGTGGTCTTCGCCGCGCCCACCCCGCCCATCGCCGATCGCTTCCTGCGTTGGACCAACGCCATCGCCACCGAGTTCGGCCGCGTCCTCGGTGGGCGCTGGCAGATCCGCTGCGAGGTCGGCGAGGTCACCCCGCCGACCGGCGCCGCCACCCGCGAACCGGGCCAGCCGGCCGGCCGTAACAACGGGTCCGGCCGCGACCGTTCCGCCGGCCGGCGCGCTGCCGCCGGTGCCCCCGGTGTGAGCGCCCCGCCGGTCTCCACCGCGATCCCACCGGCCGCCCCGGAGCGGAACACCGGCCGGACCGAGTCCCGGCCGTCCCGCCCGCAGCGGGCCCCGGCCGCCGACGCCGACGACGACTGGCCGGGACCGCCCCGATCCGCCGCGACGACCCCATCCGTTCGTGAGGCCGCCGCGGCCCGCCCGGACCACGGCATCCCGGCCGTCGCCGACGACCGCGCCGCCGCGGGCCGTCCCGGCATCGCCGAGCCGGTGGGCGCCGCCCACGACGGTCCGGCGCCCGACGGCTTCGGCGCCGCCGCCCGATCGGGGTACGGCGACATCGCCGGCCGACCGGAACGGACCGGCTCGGGTGCGCCCGCCCGGCCGGTGAGTGCCGGTGGTGGTGACACCGACCGGACGGAGCGGACCGGCTCGGGTGCGCCCGCCCGGCCGGTGAGTGCCGGTGGTGGTGACACCGACCGGACGGAGCGGACCGGCTCGGGTGCGCCCGCCCGGCCGGTGAGTGCCGGTGGTGATGACACCGACTGGCCGGAGCCGGTGCGTCCGGGCACGGCCGGCCGGAAGCCGGCGGCCTCGGTGACCGACGACGACGGCTGGCCCGAGCCGGTCAAGCCGGGCAGCCGTGCCCCCGGCCCGGTGCCGGAACGGCCGGCGGCCACATCCGCCGGTGCGCCGTCGTCGCCCCCGGTTCCCGCCACCGCGAACCCGGCGTCCGGCTCGGCGGCGTACCCGCCCGGCGCCGGGCACGCCGCCGATGGCGGTGTGCCCACCGGTCAGCAAGCCGCTGGTGACGGCGGTGCGGCCGGTCACCGAGCCCCCGGTCACGGTGTGCCCGTCGGTCAGCAGGCCGTTGGTAGCGGTGGTGCGGCGGCTCGACCGGTCTCCGGCGCGGCGGGAAAGCCGTCGTCCGGCCCCGGGGACCCGGAGGTCCGGCCCGCGACTGACACCGCCGCGCCGGTCACCTCCGCCGCCGCGGCGAGCCCCGGATTCGGTGCCGCCCCGGCCCCCGTGGACGGCTCCCCGTCCGGAGGCTCCGGTGCGGCGGGCGCGGCTGTCTCACCGATCGCGGCCGCCCGGTCGGCGGCGGCGGTGGCCGCCTCGTCCCCGGCGGCGGCGGCGGTGGCCGCCTCGTCCCCGGCGGCTCCCGGCCGTACCGGGGCCGTGGGTTCCGCCCAGGCGACGCCGGCCGTTCCGGCCCGCTCGGCCGCGCTGGAGGCGGCCCGGGCAGCTGCCGCGCGCGGCGGCAACGCCGCGCCTGGCAGCGGTCTGGCCGCCGCCCGGGCCGCGGCCGCCAATGCCCGCAACGCGGCCGCGAACCGTGCGACGGCCACCCCGGCCGCCGGCGGCGCCGCCTGGTCCGACGGCACCCCGATCGGCGAGGCGCCGTACGACCCGGAGTACGACGGCCCCCCGCCCAGCGGAGCCGGCTACGAGGGTTTCGACCCGGGCGACGAGCCGCTGGACGAGGTGATCGACGAGAAGACGGCCCGCCAGAGCAGTGAGGAGCAGGCCCTGCAGCTTCTCCGGGACGCGTTCGGCGCGGAGAAGATCGGCGAGCTCTAGAACGGCGCCGCCATGCGCCGGGACGTTCCGGGGCGCCGCGGCCATGCGCCGGGACGTCCCAGGGCGCCGCGGCCATGCGCCGGGACGTCCCAGGGCGCCGCGGCCATGCGCCGGGACGTCCCGGGGCGGCGCCGCCGTGCGCCGGGTCCGGGGCGTTACGGGATACGGCGGGCCGTGGGCCGTCACGGATCCCGGTGGGAGAACACCGCGCCCGTCCGGTGCGGGAGGAAGCCGTGCGGCCCGGTGGCGGCCCGGCCCCAGGTGTGCGGATCGGCGCGCCGGGGAAGGTGAGGCGCGGCGTGGTGGTGGGCTGCCCGGCTCCGGGCGGCCCGGCGGCTACGCTGACGGCGGTTGTTTCGGACGCTGTCAGGTCATTGACGGCGGTTGTCCGCGGATCGCGCGGACGAACGTGACTAGTTGAGGAGCGGTGCCATGCGCCCCGGTGCACAGCCGAACATGCAGCAGATCATGAAGCAGGCGCAGAAGATGCAGCAGCAGGTCGCCAAGGCGCAGGCCGAGCTGGCTGAGGCCGAGCTGACCGGCACCGCCGGCGGCGGCCTGGTGACCGTGACGGTGACCGGGCTGGGCGAGTTCAAGGCCGTGAAGATCGACCCGAAGGCGGTGGACGCCGACGACGTCGAGACGCTCGAGGACCTGGTGCTCGCGGCGATCCACAATGCCGCCGAGGCGCAGCGTGAGCTGGCCGAGGAGAAGATGGGACCGGCGACCGGCGGCCTGTCCCTGCCGGGGTTCTGATCCGTGTACGAAGGTGCCATCCAGGACCTGATCGATGAGCTGGGCCGGCTGCCGGGCGTGGGCCCGAAGTCGGCTCAGCGCATCGCGTTCCACGTGCTTTCCGCCGACCCGGCCGATGTCAACCGGCTGGCCACCGCGCTGCGTAAGGTGAAGGAACTGGTCCGCTTCTGCACCACCTGTTTCAACGTGGCCGAGTCCGATCAGTGCCGCGTCTGCCGCGACCCGCGCCGTACCAACGAGGTCCTGTGCGTGGTCGAGGAACCCAAGGACGTCGTCGCGATCGAGCGGACCGGGGAGTTCCGGGGTCGGTACCACGTGCTGGGTGGGGCGATCAATCCGCTGGAGGGGGTCGGGCCGGACAACCTGAAGATCCGGGAGCTGTTGCTGCGGCTGGGCACCGGTGAGGTGCGGGAGCTGATCCTGGCGACCGATCCGAACACCGAGGGCGAGGCGACCGCCACCTATCTGGCGTTGCTGGTGAAGCCGATGGGGATCGCGGTGACCCGGTTGGCGAGCGGCCTGCCGGTCGGCGGTGACCTGGAGTATGCGGACGAGATCACGCTGGGTAGAGCGTTCGAGGGCCGGCGAGCCATCTGAAATTTACAAGCGGTAACTCGGGCGTAACGTCGTGCAAGTTGTTTGGCCCGGATTGGCTACTTGCGAGCCCCTTACGCGGTACCTTCCGTTTGTTCGGCGTCTAGGTCACGGTGACATCACGAGGGAGACACGGAAGCATCCGCGTGCGGTCGGTGAGCTTGACCCGAGCACCGCACTAGGTGAATGTTCCTCTCGACGGCGGCCACACCCGCCGTCGGGTGCTCTCGTGGCCCCGGCCGGATCCCGGCCGGCGCGACGGGGGCCGGCACTCGAGGCATGCGATAACCGATCGGTTAACCGCCGGCACCGGGGGCCATCGTCTCCGGTCGTGGGAGCTTCCGTTTCATCACACGCCGGTGGCCGTGGGCTCCTGCGCCGACCGGTGGCCGGGAGAGGACCGGCGAACATATGTCGCTTGGCCCAGAAGCGTCGATCTCCGACGAGACGTCGGAGCCGACAGCCGACGCGGCTGAGGTGCGAGGCCCCGCCGAGAAGGCGATCGCGGGCCGGTCGCTGAAGCAGATCGCGTGGCGCCGCCTCAAGCGCGACAAGGTCGCGATGGGCGGTGGGTTCGTCGTTCTTTTCCTGATCGCCGTGGCGATCCTGGCGCCGGTGCTGACCAAGCTGTTCGGCCATCCGATCGGTGAGTTCCACCAGGATCAGATCGACGCCACCTTCGGCACCCCGAAGGGACCCTGGGGCGGGATCAGCTCCGAGTTCATCTTCGGCGTCGAGCCGACCAGCGGCCGCGACGTGTTCAGCCGGATCGTGTACGGCGCGCAGACCTCGCTGACGGTCGCGTTCCTCTCGGCGGTCTTCTCCACCTTCCTCGGCGTGCTCTTCGGCACCGCGGCCGGCTTCTTCGGTGGCTGGGTCGACTCGGTGATCAGCCGGGTGATGGACTTCCTGCTCGCCTTCCCGCAGCTGCTCTTCTCGATCGCCCTGGTCTCGGTGCTGCCGGACTCGATGTTCGGGATGGACAGCCGCTGGTCGCGGATCTTCATGCTGGTCGGCATCATCGGCTTCTTCGGCTGGCCGTACATCGGCCGGATCGTCCGGGGGCAGACGCTGTCGCTGCGCGAGCGGGAGTTCGTCGAGGCGGCGCGCAGCCTGGGCGCCCGGTCCCAGCGGATCCTGTTCCGCGAGCTGCTGCCGAACCTGGCCGCGCCGATCCTGGTCTACACCACCCTGATCATCCCGACGAACATCCTCACCGAGGCCGCGCTCAGCTTCCTCGGCGTGGGCATCCCACCGCCCAACCCGTCCTGGGGCGGCATGTTGTCGGACGCCGTGAGCGTCTACTCCATCGATCCGATGTACATGATCATTCCGGGCGCGACGATCTTCATCACGGTGCTGGCCTTCAACCTCTTCGGCGACGGCCTGCGTGACGCGCTCGACCCGAAGGCCCGCTGACTCGGCGGTAGCTGAACATCGCATGTTTCGCGGACCACTCGGTTCCGCTCTTCGAGGAGGTAGGAGTACAGGTGTCCAGGAAGACTAGGGCGATCGCGGCGGCCGGCGTCGCGCTCGCGCTCGGCCTGACAACCGCCGCGTGCGGCGGTTCCAAGAGCGACGACAAGAGCGGTGGCGGCTCCAACGGTGGCAAGTCCGCCTACAACGCCGCGATCACCGATGTGGTGAACCCGTCCACCACCAAGGGCGGCACGCTGAACCTGTGGAGCGCGCAGGATGCCGACTTCTGGGACCCGGCCCGCGCCTACTACGCGTTCGTGTGGAACCTGAACCGGCTCTACACCCGCAAGCTGGTCGACTACGCCTCCTCCCCGGGCAAGGCCGGCCTCGAACTGCAGCCCGACCTCGCGCAGGCGATGCCGGAGATCAGCGCCGACAAGCTGACCTACACCTTCAAGCTGCGCAGCGGCATCAAGTTCGACGACGGCACCCCGATCACGTCGAAGGACATCAAGTACGGCATCGAGCGGGTCTGGGCCTCGGACGTCATCTCCGGCGGCCCGGTCTACCTGCCCGGCCTGCTCGACCAGGGGCAGAACTACCCCGGTCCGTACAAGGACACCGACCCCAACAAGCTGGGCCTGAAGTCGGTGCAGACGCCGGACGACTCGACGATCACCTTCAAGCTGAAGAAGCCGTCGTCCGACTTCCTCTACCTGCTGGCCATGCCGGGCTCCGGTCCGGTGCCGCAGAAGCGGGACAAGGGCGCGCAGTACACCACGGCGCCGGCCTCCTCCGGTCCGTACATGTTCAAGGAAGGCAGCATCCAGCCGGGTAAGGGCGCGACCTTCGTGCGCAACCCGAACTGGGACCCGTCGACCGACACGATCCGCAAGGCTCTGCCGGACCAGATCAACTTCACGGTCACCACGAACGCCGAGGACATGGACAGCCGGCTCATCGCCGGCACCGTGGACATCGACGCCGGCCAGACCGGTGTGCAGGCCACCGCGCGTACCAAGATCCTCCAGGACCCGACCCTGAAGGCGAACGCGGACACCCCGACCACCGGCTTCCTCCGGTACGCGGGTCTGGCCACCTCGGTGGCCCCGCTGGACAACATCGAGTGCCGCAAGGCCGTGATCTACGCGGCCGACCCGACCTCGCTGCAGACCGCCCGGGGCGGCCCGATCGCCGGTGGCGACATCGGCACCAGCATGCTGCCGCCGAACATCGCCGGCTCGGACGCCAAGTACGACCCGTTCAACCGGCTCCAGGGCAAGCCGCAGGTGGAGGAGGCCAAGAAGGCCCTCGCCGCGTGTGGCAAGCCGAACGGCTTCGACGTCACCATCGCCGTGCGTAACAACAAGCCGGCCGAGGTGAAGAGCGCCGAGGCGCTGCAGGCCGCGCTCAAGGGCGCGAACATCAACGCCAAGATCGAGCAGTACGACGGCGCCCAGCAGGCCTCCATCACCGGTGCGCCGGACAACGTGAAGGCCAAGGGCTACGGCATCATCATCGGCGGTTGGGGCGCGGACTACCCGACCGGCGCCGGCTACATGCAGCCGCTGGCGGACAGCCGCTTCATCCCGAAGAACGGCAACTACAACCTGTCGGAGATCAAGGACCCGTCGATCGACGCCCTCTTCGACCAGGCGCAGCTGGAGACCGACCCGGCCAAGGCCGCCGAGCTCTACAGCCAGATCAACCACAAGGTCATGGAGGGCGCGTACTACCTGCCGTTCGTGGTCGACAAGGCGCTCAACTACCGCAACCCGCGGCTGACGAACGCCTACGTGCACGAGGCCTTCGGCATGATCGACTTCCAGGCCCTCGGCGTCAGTGACGGCAAGTAACAAGGTCGTCGTTCCGTAACCGGAACGGGTAATTCGAAGGGTTGGTGAAGGCCGCCCGCGGCGGGCGGGCATCGGTTCTCGCGACCGGTGCCCGCCCGTCCTTTGGCCGAACGTCGTGCTGGCATACCTCATCCGGCGGCTGATCAATGCCGTCATCACGCTCCTCGTGGTCACGCTCGTGACCTTCGGCATCTTCTTCATGGTGCCGAAGCTCACCGGCAGCGATCCCGCGCTGCTCTACATCGGCAAGACCGCGGACGCCGCGTCGATCGAGGGCATCCGTACCAAGATGGGCCTCGACGACCCGGTGCTGGTGCAGTACGGCAAGTTCCTCAAGGGCCTGGTCGTCGGACGCGACTACGCCAACGGGCCGGACGTCACGCACTGCCCGGCCCCGTGCCTCGGTTACTCGTTCAAGACCGAGCAGGAGGTGACTCCGCTGCTGCTGAGCGACCTGCCGGTGACCCTGTCGCTGGCGCTCGGCGCCGCGGTCCTCTGGCTCATCGGCGGCATCTCCACCGGCGTCATCTCGGCGCTGCGAAGAGGCAGCCTGATCGACCGGTCGGCGATGACCGTGGCCCTGGCCGGCGTGTCACTCCCGGTCTATTTCACCGGCCTGCTCTCCTCGGCGATCTTCGTCTACTGGCTGGGCTGGCTGCCCCAGGGCCAGTACGTGCCGTTCACCGAGAACCCCGGGGAATGGTTCGTGCAGATGCTGCTGCCCTGGATCACCCTGGCGTTCCTCTTCGCGGCCACCTATGCCCGGCTCACCCGGGCGAACATGCTGGAGACCCTCGGCGAGGACTACATCCGGACCGCGCGGGCCAAGGGCCTGCCGGAGCGGACCGTCATCGGCAAGCACGGCCTGCGTTCCGGCCTGACCCCGATCGTCACGATCTTCGGTCTGGACCTGGGCGCCCTGCTGGGCGGCGCGGTGCTCACCGAGACGGTGTTCAACCTGCGCGGCCTGGGCTACCAGGCGCTCCAGGCGATCCGCGGCAACGACCTGCCGGTGATCCTGGGCGTCACGCTGATCGCCGCGTTCTTCATCGTCATCGCCAACCTGATCGTCGACCTGGTGTACGGCGTCATCGACCCGCGCGTGCGGCTCGGCTGAGGGAGAGGGCATGTCTTCGGTCACCCCGCGTCCGTTCCTCGAGGTCAAGGACCTCACCGTCCGGTTCGAGACGGACGACGGCATCGTTCAGGCCGTCACCGACTCCAGCTTCACGCTGGAGGCGGGCAAGACGCTCGGCATCGTCGGCGAGTCCGGCTCCGGCAAGAGCGTCACCTCGCTGGCCGTCCTCGGCCTGCACCGCACCCGCAGCAACGCCAAGGTCAGCGGCCAGATCTGGCTGGACGACCAGGAGCTGGTCACCGCCACCGACGAGGAGGTGCGCTCGCTGCGCGGCGGCAAGATGGCGATGATCTTCCAGGACCCGCTGAGCGCGATGCACCCGTACTTCACCGTCGGGGCGCAGATCGTCGAGGCGTACCGGGTGCACCACCCGGGCGTGAACAAGAAGGTGGCCCGGGAGCGGGCCATCGACATGCTGGCCCGGGTCGGCATCCCGCAGCCGGCGCGCCGGTTCAACGACTACGCGCACCAGTTCTCCGGGGGTATGCGCCAGCGCGCGATGATCGCGATGGCGCTGGTCAACGACCCGAAGCTGCTGATCGCCGACGAGCCGACCACGGCCCTGGACGTGACCGTGCAGGCGCAGATCCTGGACCTGATCCGGGACCTGCAGGAGGAGTTCGGCTCCGCGGTCATCATGATCACCCATGACCTCGGCGTGGTCGCCGAGCTCGCCGACGACGTGCTGGTCATGTACGGCGGGAAGATCATTGAGCGGGGCCCGGCGATCGACCTGTTCCAGCGCCCGCAGCACCCGTACACCTGGGGTCTGCTCGGGTCGATGCCCCGCCTGGACCGTGCGGTCCGGGAGCGGCTCACTCCGGTCAAGGGCTCGCCGCCCAGCCTGATCAACCTGCCTTCCGGGTGTGCCTTCCACCCGCGCTGTCCGTACGCGGGCCGCAACGGCGACCGGTCGTTCACCGAGACGCCGGTGCTCACCGGGGGAGCGCACGCGGTCGCCTGCCACCTGCCGGCCGAGGAACGCACGAAGCTCTTCCAGGAAGACGTGGCACCGCACCTCTGAGCGGGGAAGTGAGACAACGATGAGCGAGAACCTGCTCGAGGTGACCGGGCTGCAGAAGCACTTCCCGATCACCAAGGGGCTGTTCAAGCGCCAGGTCGGCGCGGTCCGCGCGGTGGACGGCATCGATCTGAACGTGCAGGCCGGCGAGACGCTCGGCCTGGTCGGCGAGTCCGGCTGCGGCAAGTCGACGGCCGGGCGGCTCTTCACCCGGATCCTGGAGCCGACCGGTGGCAAGATCGTCTTCGAGGGCGAGGACATCAGCCACAAGTCGGTGACCCAGATGCGGCCGCTGCGCCGTGACGTCCAGATGATCTTCCAGGACCCGTACTCGTCGCTGAACCCGCGGCACACGGTCGGCTCGATCATCGCGGCGCCGCTGCAGATCCAGAACATCCCGACCCCGCAGGGCCTCAAGAAGGCCGTGCAGGAGCTGCTGGAACTGGTCGGTCTCAGCCCGGAGCACTACAACCGGTACCCGCACGAGTTCTCCGGCGGCCAGCGGCAGCGCATCGGCATCGCCCGGGCGCTCGCGCTGCGACCCAAGCTGATCATCGCCGACGAGCCGGTCTCCGCGCTCGACGTGTCGATCCAGGCGCAGGTGGTCAACCTGCTGGAGGACCTGCAGAGCGAGTTCGACCTGACGTACGTCTTCATCGCGCACGACCTGTCGGTGGTCCGCCACATCTCCGACCGGGTCGCGGTGATGTACCTCGGCAAGGTCATGGAGATCGCGCCCCGCGACGATCTCTACAAGAACCCGCGCCACCCGTACACGGTCGCCCTGATGTCGGCGGTGCCGGTGCCGGACCCGGTCCGGCGCGACCGCGCGCAGCGCAACCGCGTGCTGCTCACCGGCGACGTGCCGAGCCCGATCAACCCGCCGTCCGGCTGCCGGTTCCGCACCCGCTGCTGGAAGGCGCAGGACATCTGCGCGACCGAGGAGCCCCCGCTGGTGCGGCGCTTGGACGACCCGGACGGGCACCTGACCGCGTGCCACTTCCCGGTGGTCGAGGGCGAGACGGTGGCCGGGCGCAAGCCGGCCGAGACGACCGCCTGATTCCTTCCGCCGAAACAGCCCTGACCACCAGCCGGTGGTCAGGGCTGTTTCGTTCCGTCTCAGCGGCCGTAGAAGAAGAGTCTCGGAAGCCGGCGCGGGGGAACCTCAGTAGCCGTAGTAGAAGAAGGAGTCCACGAGCTCCCGCTGGTATTCGGGTCGCTCCGGCCCCGGGTCAGGACCAGCGGATCCGCGGGGACCGGTAGAAGTGGACGCCGCGGCGGGTCCACCGCCGGCCGTAGGCGCCGAGCCGCTCCCGGAACGACGTCCAGTCGTGCGCGGCCCGCGGTGACCAGCCCAGCTCGGCGATCGCCGGCAGCCGCGGGAACGCCTGGAACTCGATCCTGCCGTAATCGCGCAGCGTCTCCGACCAGAGCGGCGCCTCCACACCCAGCACCGCCTCGGCCGGCACGCCGCGCGCCCAGGTGGCCGGGTCCCAGCCGTAGGCGGCATCCACCTCGATCGTCCCGGCCCAGTGCAGTCCGCCCGGGGTGAGCAGGTCGTACTGCATGTCCAGATAGGTGCGGTCGGCGGGGGAGAGAACCACCTTCGCCCCGGCCGCGGCGGCCGCCGCGACCGGCGGGCTGTCCCGGGTGGCCGCCCAGTACTGGATGACCGCGCCGGTTGCGGCCGGCGCCTCGGCGATCTCCTGCCAGCCGTACGCGATCTTGCCGTACCTGGCCACCAGCGGCAGCACCCGCTGCTCGAACGCCAGGTAGTCGGCGTGCCCGGTGGAGTGCGCCTCGTCACCGCCCAGGTGCAGGTAGGGCCCGGGGGTCAGGGCGGCCAGCTGCCGGATCACGTCCTCGGCGAACCGGTACGTCACCTCCTTGCCGGTGCACAGCGAGCTGTAGCCGACCCGGATGTCGGTCCGCGGTCGCGGCGCCACCCCGTCGCAGGTGAGCTCGGGGTAGGCGACCTGCGCGGCGTTCACGTGCCCGGGCATGTCTACCTCCGGGACGATCGTCACGTACCGCTCGGCGGCGTACCGCACCAGGTCGCGGTAGTCGTCCTGGGTCAGGTGGCCGCCGCCGAGGCCGCGCACGCCGGTGCCCGGCCCGCCGCCCACCGTGGTCAGCCGGGGCCAGCCGTCGATCTCGATCCGCCAGCCCTGGTCGTCGGTGAGATGCAGGTGCAGATAGTTGATCTTGAACCGGCTGATCTCGTCGATGTAGCGCTTCACGTCGGCCGGCGGGTGGAAGTGCCGGGCCAGGTCGAGCATCGCGCCGCGGTAGGGGAACCGGGGCCGGTCGCGGATGACGCCGGCCGGGACGGTCCAGTCGGCACGGCGTACCGACGTCGCCTCGATCTGCGGGGGAAGCAGCTGCCGCACCGTCTGCGTCCCGGCGAAGAGCCCGGCCGGGCGGTTCGCGCGCAGCGCCACGCCGCCCGCGCCGATCTCCAGCCGGTAGCCCTCGTCGCCCAGCCAGGGGTCGGCGGCGGCGTTGAGCCGCAGCTCGATGGCGGGGCCTCCGGCGGCCCGGACCGGCAGCGGATGGCCGGTGGCCGGGCGCAGCGCCGCGGCGAGCTGTTCGGCGACCGGCACGGCCGCGCCGGTCGCGGTGATCACCGTGGTGGCGGTGATCCGGAACGGCGCGGCCCGCGACGGTACGACCTCGGCCGGCGCCGGAACGACGCTGTCCACCGTGATCGGTCCGGGCGCCGGGCCGCTCGCCGCGGACCCGGTGGTCACGGCGAGCGGCAGGAGCAGGACCCCGGCGATCAGGAGGGTGAACGGGCGGCGCACCGCCCGACCGTAGCCGAGCGGATCTACCGCTCGCAGTTGGTCACCAGGTCGATGGGAGTCACCCGGCACAGGTCACCGAGGCCGGTGGCGTCGCCGCCCCCGTCGATCCGGTCGGCGCGCTGGTCGGCCTCCATGCTCGGGTCGACACCGTCGATGGCGTCGTCCCCGGCCTCACCGGCAATCGCGTCGGTGCCCGCGCCGCCGCTGAGCGTGTCGTTGCCGCCGCCGCCGCGGACGGTGTCGTCGCCGTCGGAGCCGTCCAGCGTATTGGCGGCGGTGTTGCCGATCAGCGTGTCGTCGCCGGGCGAGCCCGTGACGATCTCGACGTCCGCGCCGACGCTGTCGTGCTCGCCCGGCATCCCGTCGTCGCCCCGGCCGCCGTCGAGGTCGACCGTCACGCCCCGGGTGTGCGTGGTGTAGGAGACCGAGTCCCGGCCGGCGCCGCCGCGCAGGATGTCCGCGCCCCAACGGGCCGGCGGGATGTCCAGGCGCTCGATCTCGCCGTACAGCACGTCGTTGCCCGTGCCTCCGTCGACCACGTCGTTGCCGAGGCCACCCTGCACCAGGTCGAGACCGGCCTCACCGTAGACCCTGTCGTCGCCCTGCTCGCCGTCCAGGTGGTCGTTGCCGCCACCGCCGTAGATGCGGTCGGTGCCGGTGCCGCCCTTGATGACGTCCGGCCCGCTGCCGCTGTCGATCACGTCGTTGCCGCTGCTGCCGTAGGCGAACAGCTGCAGGGACGTCTTGTTGACCAGCCTGTCGTCCTTGCTGCCCAGCTTGACCGAGAGGAACGGGTCGTACCGCGAGGTGCAGCGAACCTTGGTCCGATCGTGCTTGACCGCCTTGCAGCCCTTGCCGGCCTTGATCGGGTACTTGTCGTCGATGGTGACGGTGCGGCCGGACCGGGTGATCACGACACGGTTCGCCTTGCCGGAACCGGCGACGAAGGAGACGAGCGAGCGGTCGACCGACGCCTTGCCGGCGCCGGCGGCCTGGGCGGGCGAGCCGCCCGCCAGGACCGCGACGCCGGCGAGGAGCGTCGCGGACAGCGTGCCGCCGGCGCGAGACAGCCAGGGTGAACGTGCCAAGGTGGGTCCTTCCCCCGAAGGTCGATTGAGCTCGGAGGATATACACCGGGTGCACACGCCGGCGTCACCCGGCCTCCACGGTGGGGTGCGGCCGCGTCAGCGGCTCTCCACCCGTTCACACGCGATCACGACGTCGACGCGTGCGCGGATACGCCCGGACGCGGCGACGTGGATGCGGTTCAGATGGTCGGGACCGTCTGCACGCGCTCGCAGGCGGTCAGCACGTCGATGACGGTGACCCGGCAGAGGTCCCCGGCGCCGGTGTCGTTCGCCCCGCCGACGACCTGGTCGGCGCGCTGGTCGAGCGTCGCGGTGGACGGCTCGTTGCCGATCAGCGTGTCGTCGCCGGCTTCGCCGTCCAGCCGGTCCGCGCCGTGATCGCCGTCCAGCCGGTCGTTGCCGCGGCCACCCCGGATCGTGTCGGCGCCCTCGTTGCCGGCGATCCGGTTGGCCGCGGCGTTGCCGGTCAGCGTGTCGTCCTGCGGCGAACCGTCGATGTCCTCGACGTCGGCGCCCACGGTGTCGTGCTCGCCGGCCTGGCCGTCGTCGCGGGCGGCGCCGTCCAGGTCCACCGTGACCGGCTTGTCGTGGGTGGCGTAGGTGACCGTGTCCCGCCCGGCGCCCCCGCGCAGGATGTCCGCGCCGTGCGGGCCGCTGAGGCCGACGCCACGGTCCTCGGCGTCACCGGCGAGGTGGTCGTTGCCCGAGCCGCCGTCGATCAGGTCGTTGCCGAGACCGCCCTGCAGGTGGTCGCCGTACGTGCCGCCGTGGATCCGGTCGTGGCCGGTGCCGCCGTCGATCCGGTCCCGGCCGGAGCCGCCGTGGAGCCGGTCGCTGCCGCTGTCGCCGTAGAGCTCGTCGGCGCCGGACCCGCCGGTGATCACGTCATTTCCGGTGCCGCCGGACACCCCGGACGCGATGGCGGTCCGGTTCACGAGGCTGTCGCTCCGGCCGCCCAGGCCGACCGACAGGAACGTGGGCGCCTTCGCGGTGGTGCAGCGAACCTTGGTCTTGTCGCGCTTGACCGCCCGGCAACCCGTCCCGGCCCTGATCGGGTACCTGTCGTCGATGGTGACGGTCCGGCCCGAGCGGGTGATCACCACCCGGTTCGCCCTGCCGGAGCCGGCCTGGAAACGTACCGATGCGGAGCGGGACGTCTCCTTGACCGAGGCGACGCCGGTGCTCGCGGCGTAGGCCGGCGCGGACACGACGCCGGCCCCCGCCGTCGCGAGCACGATGGCCCCGACCCGGGACAGCCAAGCCGATGTGGACATGCGCGGGACCTCCCCTTGCGAAGCGGTCCCCGAAGCTTAAGCGGGCTCGTCCACCCGGCGCCGACCCGTGGCCGGCCCGGCCGAGGAGAGTGCGGTCAGCCCTCGGGACGATGCAGCAGGCTCACGGCGACGGTGTGCACCGCCTCCAGATCGGCGGGATCGGCCACCGGCACCTTGCCGCCGGTCACGACGTACCACTCCGCGGCGTCGCGGTACTGCACCCGCAGGGTCACCTCGTTGCCGGCCAGCTCGCTGCGCAGGGTCAGTTCGCCGGTCACCACGCCGACCTCGTCGGTCATCACACCGCCCGGCCCGGGCACGATGTCGGTGGTCCTGCTCTGCTCGGTCATCCGCATGTCTCCAGCATGTCGGTGAGGGCGTCCTTCTCATTCTCGGTCACGGTCAGCCGGTAGTACGACTTCACGGTGATCCAGTCCGCGGCGTACTCGCACCACGCGTCCCGTGCCGGCGGCTTCCACGTCGACGGGTCCTGGTCGCCCTTGGACCGGTTCGAGGTGGCCGAGACCGCGAGCAGCTGCGGGCGGTCCAGGTCGTTCGCGAAGGCCTCGCGCTGGTCGGTGGTCCACCGGTTCGCGCCGGAGCGCCAGGCGTTGGCCAGCGGGACGGTGTGGTCGATGTCCACCTTGGTCGGCGCGTCCAGCACCTTGCCGTCGTAGAAGCTCGTCCAGGTGCCGGCCACGACGTTGCAGCCGGACGTCTTGACCCTGGTGCCGTCGCGTTCCAGGACCGAGTCGCGGACGTCGCAGTTGTCGCCGGTGCTCTTCCAGTGCGGGAACTTCTCCCGGGTGTACCCGGTCATCCTGCCGGCCGGGGCGACGGAGAGCTTGCCGAGCAGCGCCCGGGCGTCGCCGGCGCGGGGCGTGGAGGCGCCGGGGGAGCCCGGGTCGCCGGCGTCGACGACCTCGCATCCGGCGATCAGCGCGGCGGTGAGCAGGAGCGGGATCCAGCGTGGGGTATCACGGGGCACGTGCTTCAGGGTAAGCGCGGACCCCGCGTGCCGCCCGGTGGAGCGACACGCGGGGGTGAATCAGCGAGCCCGGTTGATGGCGCTGGTGACGGCCTTGATCGAGGCGCTGACGATGTTGGCGTCGATGCCCACGCCCCAGAAGGCGCGGTCGCCGACCTCGACCTCGACATACGCCGCGGCCTGCGCGTCCCCACCCGAGGTCAGCGCGTGCTCCTGGTAGTCCAGCACCCGCGCCTTGATCCCGAGCGGCTCGACGGCCTGGGTGAACGCGTCGATCGGGCCGTTGCCGACGCCGGTCAGCGGCCGGCGCACGCCGCGGTGGAACACCTCGACGTCGATCTCGACCTTGCCGTCCACCGTGGCGGTGCTGTAACCCTCCACCTTGAAGGCGGTCGCGACCTGGTGCTCGACCAGGTACTCGCCGGCGAAGATGTCCCACATCGCCTGCGGGGAGACCTCGCCGCCGTCCGCGTCGGTGCGCTGCTGCACCACGCCGGAGAACTCGATCTGCAGCCGTCGCGGCAGGTCGAGGTTGTGCTCCTCCTTCATCACGTACGCCACGCCGCCCTTGCCGGACTGCGAGTTGACCCGGATGACCGCCTCGTAGGTGCGGCCCACGTCCTTCGGGTCGATCGGCAGGTACGGCACACCCCAGGTGAAGTCGTCGATCGGGGTGCCCGCGGCGTCCGCGTCGGCCTGCAGCGCGGCGAAGCCCTTCTTGATCGCGTCCTGGTGCGAGCCGGAGAAAGCGGTGTAGACCAGGTCACCGGCGTACGGGTGCCGCTCGTGCACCGGCAGCTGGTTGCAGTACTCGACGGTACGCTTGATTTCGTCGATCCGGGAGAAGTCCACCTGCGGGTCGATGCCCTGCGAGAACAGGTTCAGGCCGAGGGTGACCAGGTCGACGTTGCCGGTGCGCTCGCCGTTGCCGAACAGGCAGCCCTCGATCCGGTCGGCGCCGGCCAGCAGGCCCAGCTCGGCGGCGGCCACCGCGGTGCCCCGGTCGTTGTGCGGGTGCAGGCTCAGGATCACGCTGTCGCGGCGGGGCAGGTTGCGGTGCATCCACTCGATCGAGTCGGCGTACACGTTCGGGGTGGCCATCTCGACGGTGGCCGGCAGGTTGATGATCAGCGGCCGATCCGGGGTCGGGTCGATCACGTCGATCACGGCGGAGCAGATCTCCAGCGCGTAGTCCAGCTCGGTGCCGGTGTACGACTCGGGCGAGTACTCGTAGAAGATCTCGGTGTCCGGGGTGTGGATCTCCGCGTACTTCTGGCAGAGCCGGGCGCCGGTGGTGGCGATGTCGGTGATCCCGTCCCGGTCCAGGCCGAAGACCACCCGCCGCTGCAGCGTCGAGGTCGAGTTGTAGAAGTGCACGATGGCGCGCTTGGCGCCGCGGATGGACTCGAACGTCCGGTCGATCAGGTGCTCGCGGCACTGCACCAGCACCTGGATGGTGACGCCGTCCGGGATCAGGTCCTGCTCGATCAGCTGGCGTACGAAGTCGTAGTCGGTCTGGCTGGCCGCCGGGAAGCCGACCTCGATCTCCTTGTACCCCATGCTGACCAGCAGCAGGAACATCCGCCGTTTGCGCTCCGGGGACATCGGGTCGATCAGGGCCTGGTTGCCGTCGCGCAGGTCGACCGCGCACCAGCGCGGGGCGGCCTCGACGATGCGGCCGGGCCACTGCCGGTCGGGCAGCGCGACGGAGAACTGGTTCTGATACGGCTCGTAGCGCTGGAACGGCATCGGGCTGGGACGCTGAGCCGCGAAGGGATTGTCGATGGACATGTGACTGCTCCGGTCAGGAAGAAGACGAGCAGGCGGCGCGCGTCACCTCCGCGACGAGGTGCCGGCCTGGGATGGGGCCTCGTCGCGGCAACGAAGGAGGAGGTTCACCTGCCACATGTCCCGCACCACGTTACGTGATCCATTCGCGGGCGGCCATCCGAACGACCGGATCGTGGGAACGCCGGTTATCCGGCCGCGGCCGACGCGGCGGTCGACGGTGCGGC
The DNA here is from genome assembly GCF_003711105.1 of Actinoplanes teichomyceticus ATCC 31121. Lineage (NCBI taxonomy): Bacteria > Bacillati > Actinomycetota > Actinomycetes > Micromonosporales > Micromonosporaceae > Actinoplanes > Actinoplanes teichomyceticus. The sequence goes on along the minus strand of NZ_CP023865.1, from coordinate 7,997,573 downwards.
CGCGCTCATGCCCATCGCCTCGCCGCCGACCTCCGGCCCGGGGAACTGCACGGTGGCCGGCGCGGCGACCTGCCGGACCAGCTTGAGCACGCCGAAGCCGACCCGGGCGGCGGTCAGCAGGCCGTCCGCGGAGTAGCAGTAGACGCCGACGTCGACCGGCGCGTCCATCGAAGCCATGATCGAGTCGACCGAGTAGCACGAGCCGCCCTGCGCGCCGTCCAGCGGCTGCACCGCGGCGACCGACAGCGCGGCGTCGCGATCGGTGAAGACCGGTAGCCACTGCCGGAACAGCCGCTGCACCTGCGGGTCGTAGCGGCGCGGCACCTTTTCACCCTTGGTCGCCACGTGCACGCACCCGGTCGTCACCGGGGCGCCGGTCATCGACAGCGAACACTGGTAGACACCGTTCATGTTGCGCACGATCGAGACGTCCGCCGTGCCGCCGAGCGCGCCGCCGGCGATGTCCACGCGCCAGCTGCCGTCGTTGGCCACGGTGGCGACCACGTTGCGCGCGACCCCGTCAGCGCCGGTGAAGGAGTACAGCGCGGCGTAGCGCCGGTCCAGGGCGAGCGCGGCCATCCCGGCCAGCTCGTCGCGGGCGTCCGGGCTGCCGGCGGCGGTCGCCGGCGCCGAGGTGCCCGGGGCCCGCGGCGGCGTGCCGTCGCCGCCGCACCCGGCCAGGCCGAGGGCCAGCACGGTGGCGGTCAGCGCGGCCGGGCCGCGTCCGGATCCGGAAGGAAGGCGCACCGCGACATTCTCGCCCCATCCCACCCGATCCGCGCGACACGCCGGTCCGGGCCGCCCGGCGTGTCGCGCCGTGGCGGCCGGATTCTGGGATCGCCTGTCGAGCCCGCGCATCGGCGCGGCTAGGGTGGTGGCGACCGCCCTGACCGGCGTCGTTGTTCCGTGTGACCGAAGGAATGGTTCGCCGTGGCTCTTGTGGTGCAGAAGTACGGTGGTTCGTCGGTAGCGAACGCCGAGCGCATCAAGCGTGTGGCCGAGCGCATCGTGGCCGCCCGCAAGGCCGGCGACGACGTCGTCGTGGTCGTCTCCGCGATGGGGGACACCACGGATGAGCTGCTCGACCTGGCCAACCAGGTCAGCCCGCTGCCGCCCGGCCGCGAGCTGGACATGCTGCTGACCGCCGGGGAGCGGATCTCGATGGCGTTGCTCGCCATGGCGATCCACAACCTGGGTTACGAGGCCCGGTCGTACACCGGCTCGCAGGCCGGCGTGCTGACCACCTCGGTGCACGGCAAGGCCCGGATCATCGACGTCACCCCCGGCCGCCTGCGGACCGCGCTGGACGAGGGCGCCATCGCCATCGTCGCCGGCTTCCAGGGCGTGTCGCAGGACACCAAGGACATCACCACGCTCGGCCGCGGCGGCTCGGACACCACCGCGGTGGCGCTCGCCGCGGCCCTGCACGCCGACGTCTGCGAGATCTACACCGACGTGGACGGCGTGTTCACCGCCGACCCGCGGATCGTCCCGGACGCGCAGCACATCAAGAAGATCACCTACGAGGAGATGCTCGAGCTGGCCGCCGGCGGGGCGAAGGTGCTGATGTTGCGATGCGTGGAGTACGCGCGCCGCTTCAAGGTGCCGATCCACGTACGCTCTTCGTACTCGAACAAAGAAGGCACGCTCGTCACCGGATCGATGGAGGACCCTGACGTGGAGCAAGCACTGATCACCGGGGTCGCGCACGACCGCAGCGAGGCCAAGATCACGATCGTCGGCGTGCCGGACGAGCCGGGCGCGGCCGGCCGGATCTTCGAGACCGTCGCGCAGGCCGAGATCAACATCGACATGATCGTGCAGAACGTGTCGACCGAGGGCACCGGCCGCACCGACATCTCCTTCACCCTGCCGAAGTCGGACGGGCCGAGCGCGATGGCGGCGCTCGACAAGATCAAGGAGCAGATCAAGTTCAAGAGCCTGCTCTTCGACGACCACGTCGGCAAGGTCTCGCTGATCGGCGCCGGTATGCGTTCGCACCCGGGTGTCGCCGCGTCGTTCTTCGCGTGCATCGGTGAGGCCGGCGTGAACATCGAGATGATCTCCACGTCGGAGATCCGGGTCTCGGTCGTCTGCCGTGACACCGACCTCGACACCGCGGTCCGCGCCGTGCACGACCAGTTCGAGCTCGGCGGCAACGAGGAAGCCGTCGTCTACGGCGGTACCGGCCGGTAAGCCCGGCGATGGCGCGGCCCACGCTCGCCGTCGTCGGAGCCACCGGTTCCGTCGGGGCCGTCATGCTCGACCTGCTCTCGTCCCGGCGTGACGTCTGGGGCGAGATCCGGCTGATCGCCTCGGCCCGGTCCGCGGGCAAGTCGCTCACCTGCCGCGGGGTGACGCTGCGGGTGCTCCCGCTGACCGCCGAGGCGTTCGACGGCGTGGACGTCGCGATGTTCGACGTGCCCGACGACGTCGCGGCGCGCTGGGCCCCGATCGCGGCGTCCCGGGGCGTCGTCGTGGTGGACAACTCCGCCGCGTTCCGCATGGAGCCGGACGTCCCGCTGGTGGTCGCCGAGGTCAACCCCGAGGTGATCGCGCACCGCCCGCGCGGGATCGTCGCCAGCGCCAACTGCACGGTCGCCGCGATGATCATGGCGGTCGCCCCGCTGCACTACGAGTACGGCCTGCGCGAGCTCGTGCTGGCGTCCTACCAGGCCGCCTCCGGCGCCGGCCAGGCCGGCGTGGACACGCTCTACGACCAGCTCACCAAGGTGGCCGGCGACCGGCTGCTCGGCTCCCGTCCGGGCAACGTGCGGCAGGCGGTCGGCGACGACCTCGGCCCGTTCCCGGCCCCGCTGGCGCTCAACGTGGTGCCCTGGGTCGGTGAGCCGGGCCCGCTCGGCTGGTCCGCCGACGAACTGAAACTCCGCAACGAGAGCCGCAAGATCCTGGGCCTGCCGGCCCTCAAGGTCTCCGCCACGTGCGTACGGGTGCCGGTGGTGACCGGGCACTCGGTCGCGGTGCACGCGGTCTTCGCCACCGAGGTGGCCGCGGACGGCGCCCGCGAGGTGCTGCGCAACGCGCCCGGGGTGATCCTGGTCGACGACGCCGAGGCCGGTGAGTTCCCGATGCCGATCGACGCGGTGGGCACCGATCCGTCCTGGGTCGGCCGCATCCGCCGGGCGATGGACGACCCGCGCGCCCTCGACTTCTTCGTCACCGGCGACAACATGCGCAAGGGCGCCGCGCTGAACACCGTGCAGACCGCCGAGCTGCTCGCCGCCGAGTTCGGCAGGTGACCACCCCGCTCCCGCGCGGTCCGGCCGGGCCGCGCCCGGACACCGGCCCGGTCTTCGGCACGCCGGGCGGCTTCCGCTTCGACGGCGCCGAGCGGTGGGTGTGGTGGGGTCAGGACGAGAACGGCGAGGACGTGGTGGCGACCCGCGGCGGCCGCCTGGTCACCTTCGGCTCGGCCGCCGAGTGCCGGGCGGCGTTCCCGGTCCTGACGATCGCCTCCGGCGATCCGGCCGTCTCCGGCGAGGAGCCCGACCCGGTTGCGGCCGATCTGGGTCCGGCCCAGGAGTGGGTACGCGGGCAGCGCCTGTCCGTCCCCCTGTCGAGCGCTCTGGACCTGTGGAACTGGGGGATCGACGCGGCGTACTCCACCGGGCAGAGTTTCGCCCAGCGGGCCCGCCGCCACGACCGGTGCTACGACAAGCTGATGGCCCACCGGTCGCCGTACCTGTTCGGCCTGGACGAGTACCGGCCGGTCTGGTCGGCCGGGGAGATCGCGGTGCTGCGGCAGACGCTGGGGCGGGCGGTCCACGTGCTGCGCGCCGCGCTGGCCTGAGCGCGCTGCCGGAGGCCCCCGCTGGCCGGATTCGCGGCCCGGCTTCGGTGTCCGCGAGGAGCGATGGACGGTGCGGGGTCCGGCGGTGACCCGGCGTGGCCCGCGACCGGAAGCCGCGGGCCACGCCCGGATCGGCGGGTCAGGACGCGGCGGCGTCCAGATCGGCCCGGGTCAGCAGGGCGCGCAGGGTGATGCCCTCGGCGGCGAGCGCCTGGGCACCGCCCTCCTGGCGGTCGATGACGCAGAGCGCGTGGTCCACGTGGGCGCCGAGCTTGCGCAGCTCGCCGGTGGAGATCACCACCTGGCCGCCGGAGGTCACCACGTCCTCGACGACCAGCACCCGGCGGCCGGCCACCTCGGCGCCCTCGGCGAGCCGGGCGGTGCCGTACTTCTTCGCCTCCTTGCGGACGAAGGCGGTGGGGAGCTTGGCGTGCCGGGCCAGCGCGGTGACCACGGCGATGCCACCCATCTCCAGGCCGGCGAGCACCTCGGTGCCCTCCGGCACCAGTACGGCGAGGCGCTCGGCCAGCTGGTCGAGCAGCACCGGGTCGGCCTCGAACTGGTACTTGTCGAAGTATTCGTTGGCGATACGGCCGGAACGCAGCGTGAATTCGCCGGTCAGGCGGCTAACGGAGCGCACCTGGCGGGCCAGGTCGATGGAGTCAGTCACAAGGTCCCAGCTTGTCAGGCGCGGGTTCGGCGGCGTGCGACCACCCCGGTCGTCACCCGTTGGCGTACTTGATCTCTGCAATACGACATTCTATGCGTGTTTGGGGTAGTTTTCGCCTAATTAGCGGCCTGTGCCCGGAAGGAACCTCGCTGTGACACCCTTCGCCATGCTGTTTCTGCTCGCCCTGGCCGGATCGACGTGCTTCGCACTCGGCCGGGCCTTCGGCCGCGGGGAGCGATACGAGCGCGGATATCGTGAGGGCTTCCGCGACGGCGAGACCGGCTCCCTGGCCCGGGCCACGAGGCTCATGCAGCTGGGCGAGCGGCAGGCGATCGCGCCGGTGGTGGAGACCATGCTCGGGCCGTACTGCGTGCCGCAGCAGATGCCCCGCCCGGTCGGACCGCCGGTGGCCGGCGTCCCGGTACGCCCGCAGTTCGCCGTCTGACCGCGAATCTTCCGGAGCCGACCGGCGCCCCTCGCCCCGCGTCCGGCGCCGCATCCCTCTCCGCCACCGCCCGGGCCGGTGTCGTGCACCGGCGGGCCGGGGTGACCGCACGGCCGGTCTGCGATTTCCGCGCCTTGTTTTGTCGGTCTCGTTTTCCGCTTTGTTGTAGGGCGGCTGCGCCCGCTTTGTTGTATCCGGCGATGCCCGCTCTGTGGTGTCGGGTGACGGTGCCCCGCATTGTTGTGTCGCCGCCGCGCTCTGCGTCGTCGTGCAGCTACCGCGGTCCGCGTCGTCGTGTCATTCTCATCCGCCGCGCCGGCATGATTTCCGGGCCGCTTCTCCACCGCCGCCCGGTCGTCTGCGGCGGCCCATTTCCCTCAGCAGTGGTCACCCGGCGCCCAGCGCGTGTGGCGGCGAGCCGGCACGGCCGCAACCGGTCCCCCGGCAACGCGTCGCTCCCGCCGACGGGATGCCCAGGCCCTCCGCCCAAGGAGATCGGTTTCAGCCACGAGGCGAGGCTACAAGCGCCGCGCCACCGCCGCTGCCCCGTCCGTGAACTTCGGACGGACGGTGCGTGACCATGCCGGCTCGATGGGCTCATGTGGACACTGCGGGCTTCCGCCGTGTGGCCAGGCAATCATCCGGTCCGCCGCGGCCTCGATGGCCTTACGCAGGGCGACGAGCGATCCACTGTGTGCGATGCGTCACATTTTTATCGTATTGACGCCGTCGAAACCGGCGGACAAGTATGGGGCGCTGCCGGGATAACCCCAGCCGCGCCAGAAGGGAAATGCAATGAACAAACGGGGAATGGCGATTTCTCTGGCTTCGCTCGTGGTGAGCGGTGCCCTTGTCAGTGCTGTTGCGCCGACGGCGGCCTTCGCCGGTGAGGCGGACTTCTGCAGCACGACCGCCACCAACGCGGGTAGCACCTGGTTCAATGGCACCACCCGCACCACCAAGCAGGCTGAGGACATCTTCTGGGCCTACGACGGTCAGATCCCGGGCGGTTGCTCGTTCGGTGAGTTCTACCAGCCGTCCGACATCACGGCGCGCGTCGTCGTGAACGGTAGCGCCACCAGCGCGTACACCTACGCCGGCGAGACCTACGGTCGTCACAAGTTCACGACGCAGACCGCCAACGGCGCCAGCTACAAGCTGCAGTGGCGTTACTCCTCCACCCCGACCTGGGGTAAGTGGCACTTCGAGAACTGAGAATTGCCGGACCGCGGTGAGGGCGTCCGCGCCCTCACCGCGGTTTTTTCGAACGGAGCGCAGGACCGCATTCCCATGAAACGTGCCGTAGTCAGCATCGCCGCAGGTCTGCTCGTGGTGGCCGTCGTGTCGGTGATCGCCTATCGTCTGGCCGACCGGGATTCCGGCCTGACCGCCGCCGAGGCGGCTGTGATCAGGGAAAACCTGTTCACCATCAAGGATCCGGCCGAGAACGCGAGCCGTCTGGCCCGGTATCAGGACGCACGTGCACAATGCATGGCGGAGGCCGGCTTCACCGTTCCGGTCCGGCACCCCGTGGTTTCCCGGCTCCCGCGTTATGACGATCGGCAGGGGCTTCCCGACCGCGCTTTCGCGCAGCAGTGGGGATTCGCGGTCTTCACCGACAAGGAAATCGAGGACGAAGAGTTCTCGGTGGCCGACCCGACCGCGGTCAGCACCACTGAAAGCGACGCCTACTACACCGCCATGTTCGGTTCGTGGCGCAAGGATCCCGAGGGCGGCGTCGTACCGAAGAATGCTCTTGGTGGCTGCGCCGGTAAGGCGCTCCAAGCATCCAACCCGATCATGTACGCCATGAACGAGCTGCCGCCCAAGGCGCAGCAGTCGTACCGGGCCATGAATCAGCAGATCGTGAGCGACCCGAAAGTCGTCGCCGCGGTCGGCACGTGGCGCAAATGCATGGCGAGCAACGGGTACGACGTCGGCGACGCGACGTACGACTCCATGGCGCCCTGGCTGGAGTCTCGCAAGAAGGTGACCGAGAGCGGCACTCGGACGGTCCGCATCCAGGCGTTCGAGAATGAGAAACCGCAAACCGTCACGGTGCCGAAGTACGACGCGAAATCGCTGGCCGAGGCGACTTCCTTCGAGCGTGCGGTCGCGAAGGTGGCGCTGGACTGCAGCGACGCGGAAGGCCTGGACGCGACGATCCACAAGGCGTGGCAGATCCGTCAGGACCTGTGGCTGAAGAAGTACTCATCGGAGCTCGCCGACGGCGCCAAGCTGGAACTCGCCGCCGCGGCCTCGACCCGGTAGGCATGCCGGCGGTGTCCGTCACGGGCCCGCCGGCTGAACCGTTGCGGCCCTCGGCCGGTGCATGGAGTGCGCGCTCGCGCCCAGCCGCGTGTCCCTGCCCGGGTGGGCTGTGGAGGTCGCGCCGCACTCCCAGCCCGTCCCCCGGCGGCGGGAGGCGGCGCGTCGGCTCGCCCGGCGTGCCGGTCTGCGAACCCGCTGGGGTCGTCGGCCGGATTCCGGCAACGCGGCAGTCCGCCGGATCCACCAATCGAAGCGAAATGCCGATCGCCGATCTCGCGCGGTGGAGTCCCATGTCAGCGGAGCCTTTGTCACAGGGTGTTTCTCGGGTGGTCCGCGGCGCGGGTCCGATCGAATCCCGGAGCGCCTCGATGCCACCCACCATGCGCCGCCGCCTCGCCCCCGGCGTGGCGGGGCCATCGGGATGAGTCGGGGTGACAACCGGGGAGTCGCGATTTCTCTGGCCTCCGTCGCGGTGAGGGGCGCCCTCGGCCCGCGCGGCGCCGGCGCACGTCCGGCTGGCGCGGCTCCACCCGGGAGCGTCCGGCCGCGAGTGTGAAGCGGCCGGAGAGCCCGCACGTCCGGGGCGGGGCCTGTGGGGTCCACCGCCCGCGGGATGCCGGCTCTGTGTGGCCTGCGGTGCGCTTCCCCCACCCCGGGGTTGCCGGGCCTCGCTGCCGGCCCTGACGCCGGCGCGTGCCGGCGCTGCGCCGTCGTGATGCCCGTCGTCGTTGTGCCGGCGTCCTTGGGCCCCACAACCCGCGTCCCCGGCAGCAGTGCCCGCCGGAACGGCTGCGGCCCCGGCATCGGCGACGTGGTCTCCGGCACCGCTGCCGCGGGCTCGCCGACCTGGACCGCTTGCCACAGGAACGTGAGGAACGTTACAACCGCCGCGGGATCCCTCCCGAGACATTCCGAGAAAAGCGAAAGGCCCGGCTTCCCTGAGCGGGTAAACCGGGCCTAACCTGCAACCACGTGGTCGGGGTGGCGGGATTTGAACCCACGGCCTCTTCGTCCCGAACGAAGCGCGCTACCAAGCTGCGCCACACCCCGTTGCTGCGAGAAGAATACTAGCGGACTCCGCCGTACCCCGGAAATCCGGGACCCCCTCGCAGCGTTTTCGCAGGTCGGAGGCGGGTCAGCGGGGGATCAGGGTGAGTACCGAGGCTTCCGGGCGGCAGGCGAATCGGATGGGCGCGGTCGGATGGGTGCCCAATCCGGCCGAGACGTGCAGGAACGAGTCCGAGCCGGGCCACCGGTGCAGGCCCTTGGCCATCCGGGTGGGCAGGTCGCAGTTGGTGGTCAGGGCGCCGTAGAAGGGCACGCACACCTGGCCGCCGTGGGTGTGCCCGGCGAGCAGCAGCTGGAAGCCGTCGGCGGCCATCGCGTCCAGCACCCGGGAGGCCGGCGTGTGCGTCACGCCGAGATGCAGGTCGGCGCCGGCGCTGATCGGACCGGCCACCGCGGCGTAGTCGTCCCGCTCGACGTGCGGGTCGTCCACGCCGGCCAGCTCGATCGAGCGGCCGCCGGCCTTGATCACGGTGCGGGCGTTGTTCAGGTCGGCCCAGCCCGCCTCGGTCAGCGCGGCACGCAGATCGTCGGTGGGCAGGTCGACGCCCTGCACGTACTCCCGGTCGGGCAGCAGGTACTGCGCGGGGTTCTTCCAGACCGGCCCGCGGTAGTCGTTGGAGCCGAAGACGAACGCGCCGGGCACCTCCAGCAGCGGATCGAGGGCGCGCAGCACACCGGGGATCGCGTACGGCGAGGCCATGTTGTCGCCGGTGACCACGACCAGGTCCGGGTCGGTGCCGATCAGCGCGGCCACCCACTCCTGCTTGCGCCGCTGGTCCGGCATCATGTGCAGATCGGACAGGTGCAGGATGCGCAGCGGCTCCGCGTCCGGTTCCAGCACCGGGACGTCGAAGCGCCGGAGCGTGAACATGTTCCGCTCGACGAGGGAGGCATAGGCGAACGTCGCGCCGCCGACGGCGGTCAGTGCCGCGGCGGCGGAAATAAGGGAGCGCTTACGCATGACGGCAAGGGTAGTTTCTCCGTCCATGGGAACGCTGAAAGACCGCCTGAACGATGACCTGCATGCCGCGATGAAGTCCCGGGACGAGTTGACCACCTCGACGCTGCGGATGGCCCTGGCCGCGGTGCGGACCGCCGAGGTCGCCGGCGACGAGGCCCGCGAGCTCTCCGACGACGAGGTGCTGGCGGTGCTGACCAAGGAGGCGAAGAAGCGCCGGGAGGCGGCGACCGCGTTCGCCGGGGCGGGCCGCGCCGATCAGGCGGCGAAGGAGACGGCCGAGGGCGAGGTTCTCGACCGCTACCTGCCGAAGCAGCTGACCGACGCGGAGATCGCGGAGATCGTCGGGCAGGCGCTCACGGCCGGCGGATTCGCCGGCAAGGCGCAGATGGGCCCGGCGATGAAGGCGGCACAGGCCGCGGTCGCGGGACGCGCGGAGGGCGGCCGGGTGGCTGCCGAGGTGCGGCGCCAGCTGGGCTGAGGCCCGATTGCCGGGGTACGGAAAACGGGCGGGAGATCGCGTCTCCCGCCCGTTCGTGTGTGCCTGGGTTACCGTCGCCGGCCCGGCGAGCTGGTGCCCGGTTGCGGGTCGGCCGGGTCCTTCTCCTTGCGGCCGCCGCTGACCTCGATCGTCACCGCGCCGCCCTTGATGGTGCGCTCCTCCGCGGTGCCGGCGGCGGTGCCGGCCGGGCAGTCCGACTCGACGGTGCCGCCGATCTCCGGTTCGAACCCGGCGCCGGAGATCCGGTCCTTGGCGGCCTGCAGCGAGTCACAGGTCACGTCCGGGACGCTGCGCAGGTCGCCCACCGAGATCTTGTCGTTCGACGGGGTCTTGAACTGAACCTTCGGCTTGCCCTTCATGTAGTCCTTGAGGGTGTACTGGACCGCCGCGTTGACCGGGGGGTGCTGCATCTGGTCGTTGTGGTCCTGCCAGTCCGGGTTGACCAGGTAACCGGCGATCACCAGCTTCGTGGTGCCGGCGATCAGCGACGCGGTCTTGCTGGAGTCGGTGGTGCCGGACTTGCCGAACACCGGGTGGTCGACGATGCCCCGGGTGGGCCGGGCGGTGGCGCGGCCGCCGCAGCTGCCGAGCTGGGCCGAGTCACCGACCGGGCAGCGGGTCGCGTCCAGCGCCGCGCGCGCCACGTCCTTGGTGGTCGCCTGGATGCAGTGCGGCTTGCCGACGTCGATCTTCTCGCCGTCCTTGGTGGTGATCTGCTCGACCGGGGTCGGCTCGCAGTACTTGCCGTCACCGGCCAGCGTCGCGTAGGCGTTGGCCATGTCCAGCGGCGTGGAGGCGGTCACACCGAGGGTGAAGGCGCCCCAGCCGGCCGCGCGCTTCTCGTCGTTGGCCCAGTCGTTCTCTTCCTTCTCGCGGAACTGGACGCCGAACCGCTTGGCGACGGCGACCACGTTCTCCGCGCCGACCCGCTCCTCCAGCGGCACGAAGTAGGTGTTCACCGAGGCCCCGAAGCCGGTCCACATGTTGAAGACGCCGGCCTCCTTCTTGCTGGAGTTGCTCGGGCACCAGTCGTCCGAGCCGGGGCAGGACGACGGGGTGCCGTAGCCGGCCTTGTACTTCGAGTGGTACGTCGGCTTGATGTTGATCGGGAAGCTGAGCGGGATGCCCTTCTCCAGCGCGGCGACCATGGTGAACATCTTGAACACCGAGCCGGCCTGGTAGCCCTTGATGTCACCACCGCCGGTCAGCAGCGGGTTGGTGGTCTTCGGGTACGACCCGCGGATCTTCTTCTTCGCCTTCTTCGGGTCCGAGGAGATCTTGTTGGTGGGGTGGTCCGGGTCGTCCAGCGCGTACTTGCGGTTGGCGGCGAGCACCCGCACCTTGCCGGTGCCCGGCTCGACGCCGGCCAGCAGCAGGGCGTTGCGGTTGTCGTCCTTGATCTGGTCGAGGATCCGGGAGCGGGCCGCGGCCTGACCCTTGAGGTCCAGCGAGGTGATCACCTTGTAGCCGCCGCTCTTGAGCCGCCGCTCACGGTCGTACGTCGTCGCGCCGAACGCCTCCTGGCTCATCCACCAGCGGTAGAAGTAGTCGCAGAAGAAGCCCCAGTTGTTCTTGGCCACCGAGACGCAGCCGTTGCCGATCGGCTTGACCTTGGTCGGGATCGGGACCTTGACCGCCTTGTCGGCGTCGGCCTGGGTGATCGCGCCCATGGTGACCATGCCCGGGATGATGTAGTTGTTGCGCCGGGCCAGGATCTGCTCGTGGCCCGACTTGTTGGTCGGGTTGAAGCTGGTCGGGGCCTTCACCATGCCGGCGAGCATGGCCGCCTCGGCGATGCTCAGATCCTTCGGCTTCTTGTTGAAGTAGACCTGGCTGGCGGCGTAGACGCCGTAGGCCTGGTTGCCGAAGGGCGCGATGTTCAGGTAGCGCTCGAGGATCTGCTCCTTGCTGAGCTGCTTCTCCACCTGCAGCGCGTACTTCATCTCGGTGATCTTGCGCTTCGGGGTGTCCTTCGTCGCGTCGACCACCTCCTGCGGGTTGGTCGCCGAGTAGGCCAGCGACATCCGCACGTACTGCATGGTCAGCGTGGAGGCGCCCTGTTGCGCGCCGCCCTGGCTGTTGCCGACGAAGGCCCGGGCGACACCCTTGAGGTCGACACCGTTGTGGTCGAAGAACTTGCGGTCCTCGGCGGCGATGATCGCGTCCTGCATGCTCTTGGCGATGTCCTTCAGCGGGACGTCGCTGCGGAACTCGTCGTAGAACTGCGAGATCTGGGTCCGCCCGTCCGCGGCGTAGATCCGGGTGATCTGCGGGGAGCTGAAGTCCTTGAGCTCACTGGGCAGATTGGCGAAACCCTCACCGCCGGCCTTGGCGGCGAGGCCGGACATCGCGGCGGCGGGGAACGCCGCCGCGGCCACCACCACACCGGCCAGCAGGCCACAGACAAGCAGTGATGTCGCGTTCGTGAAGATGTTGTGATCGCGTCTGCGCATCCAGGAGGTCACCCGACGCAGGATACGCGAACGGCGCACGCGACCGCCCGTCGAGAAGGCGGGCCGCACCGTTTCCGAGTGTGACCTGTCACCCGACCCGGCGGGCCGATTTCTCCCTTCTGCACCGAACGTACCCCCATCCGGCCATCGCTACGCGGGCCGCTTTGCCCGGAACTACCGGGCTATACGTATTTGAGGGACAACGTTGCGTAATCACCCAACTACAGAGCATGATGGTCCGGCGAGACATCTCGCACGACGTCTGCGCGGCAATGGGGGACATGGGCCGCCGCGCTGGACGTACGGGGGTGAAAGCAAGGGGGGACGTTTACCAATGGGGATGATCAGCGACTGGCCCAGCATGGCGGCGTGTCAGAGTGGCGACCCTGACGCGCTGTTCGTGCAGGGCGCCGAGCAGAACGTGGCGAAAAGGATCTGCCGCAGCTGCCCGGTGCGCTACGAATGCCTCGCCGACGCCCTGGACAACCGGATCGAGTTCGGCGTCTGGGGAGGCATGACGGAACGGGAGCGACGTGCCCTGCTGCGCCGCCACCCACATGTGGCGAGCTGGCGGAAGATGTTCGAGGCCGCACTGAAGGAGAAAGGCGCCGACAAGGTGCTGGTCTCCACCCGCTGATCAGGCGAGTAGAGCGCCGATCGTCCGCAGCCCGTCGACGTCGTGCACGTCGGCGGGCTGCGCCGCGACCGCGGTCGTCGGCACCCCCGGAAACGCCTCGGTGAACCCGGCCGCGACCTCCAGTTCCCGCGCGCTCTGCCGCAGCAGACCGGCGTGGATGCGCAGCACGTCCGCCGCGCCGGGCAGTTCGCCGGCGGCGGCCAGCCGGTCCGCGGCCTCCTCGGCCGCCGCCGCCGGCAGCCCGCCCGGCTCCGTCCGGTGCATCCGGTTGAGGACCAGGCCGCCCAGCGGCATCCGCTCGGCGACCAGCCGCTCGGCGAAGTAGGCCGCCTCCCGGATCGCGTCCCGCTCCGGCGCGGCGACCAGCAGGAACGCCGTCTGCGGGTCCTGCAGGATCCGGTACGTCTGGTCGGCGCGCTGCCGGAAGCCGCCGAACATCGAGTCCAGCGCCGCGACGAAGCCCGACAGGTCGGTCAGCAGCTGCGCGCCCAGAATCTTCTGCACCGTCCGGGAGAACAGCCCGAACGACGCGGTGACCAGGCTGAACATGCTCCGCCCGCCACTGCGGGCGGGCGCCAGCAGCAGCCGCAGCATACGGCCGTCGAGGAACCGGGAGAGCCGGGCCGGGGCGTCCAGGAAATCCAGCGCGGAGCGGGACGGCGGGGTGTCGACCACGATCAGGTCCCACTCCCCGCCGGCCCGCAACTGGGCCAGCTTCTCCATCGCCATGTACTCCTGCGTGCCGGCGAAGGTGGAGCTCATGGCCTGGTAGAACGGGTTCGCGAAGATCTCCGCGGCACGCTTGGGCGTGGTGTGCTGCTCGACCACCTCGTCGAAGGTGCGCTTCATGTCGAGCATCATGGCGTGCAGCTCGCCGCCGGATCTCGCGACGTCGATGCCCTTGACCTGGCGGGGCGTGTTGTCCAGCTCGGTCAGGCCCATCGACTGGGCCAGCCGGCGCGCCGGGTCGATGGTCAGCACCACCGTGCGCCGGCCGTGCACCTCGGCGGCCCGCAGGCCGAGGGCCGCGGCGGTGGTGGTCTTGCCGACCCCGCCGGAGCCGCAACACACCACGATCCGGATGGCCGGGTCGGCGAGCAGAGCGTCGACGTCGAGCCGGGGAGCGGTCACATCAACCACTTCTCCAGGGTAATGCGTCTTGATCGGACGCGAGGTGAGCAAACACTCAGTGCCGGCCGGTCGGCCGGAAAACCAGGTCAGACCGCCATCAAGCGGGCGGCGAGGACGTCCAGCGCGGCGCGGTCGACGCCGTCCGGCAGCAGCGGCAGCTCGATCATCGGCCGATGCCGTTCGGCCAGATCGTGCCGGAGCGACTCCTCCAGCTCCCGCCGGGTCAGGTGCGCCTGCGCCTGGGCGGCCAGCTGGCTGACCATCGCCGGGGCGGCCGGCAGTCCGGCCGCCACCAGGCCCCGCTTGATCTCCGCCTTGGTCACCTTGCCGGCGGTCAGCAGCGGTGGCCGGGCGCCGTTCACGATCAGCCGTCCGACCGGGATGCCCAGGCCGGTGAGCTCCTCGACCGCGTCCAGGGTCTCCTGCACCGGCATCTCCTCCAGCAGCGTGACCACGTGCACGGCGGTCATCGGCGAGCGCAGCAGCGAGGACACCCCGTCGCTCTGGGTCTTGATCGGGCCCATCTTGGCCAGCCGCGCGGTCTCCGCGGTGACGTTCAGGAAGCGGCCGATCCGGCCGGTCGGCGGGGCGTCCAGCACCACCGCGTCGTAGACCCGGCGGCCGTCCGCGGCGCGGGTGGTGGCCTCCTTGACCTTGCCGGTCAGCAGCACGTCGCGCAGCCCCGGGGCGATCGTGGTGGCGAAGTCGATGGCGCCGACCTTGCGCAGTGCCCGGCCGGCGGCGCCGAGCTTGTAGAACATGTCGAGGTACTCCAGGAGCGCCTCCTCCGGATCGACCGGCAGGGCGCGGACCTCGCCGCCCCCGGCGGTCGTGGCGATCCGGCGCTCCGTGTACGGCAGCGGCTCCAGCCCGAACAGCTGCGCGATACCCTGCCGGCCCTCCACCTCGACCAGCAGCGTGCGGCGTCCGCCGGTGGCCAGGCCGAGCGCCAGCGCGGCGGCCACGCTGGTCTTGCCGGTGCCACCCTTGCCGGTGACGATGTGCAGTCGCTCCGGCCAGTTGCCGCGGTGCTCGCCCATGTCCTCCACGTTACGGCGCGCGGTCAGCCGGCGACCTCGCAGACCAGCCAGCCGCTCTTGCGCACCACGGTGAACTCCAGGTCCTGCGCGGCGGTCTTCTCGTCCTCGGTGGACATCACCACGCGTACGCCGACCTGGGCCTCGCCGTCGGCGTTGCGGGTCACCGCGGGCTCGTCCCAGCGGAACACCGCACCCTCGTACCCGTCGGCGTAGCTGCGGATCTGCTGCACCCGCCGGGCCAGCTTGCTCTCGTCGCGGGACTTGCGGCAGACCAGGTCCTCGGCGGCGCGGGCGTCCTTCTGGGTGTAGACGGCGGTGAGGAAACGGTTCACCGCGGTGGTCGGGTCCGGCGAGCCGGGGTTGCCCGCGTCGCGGAACAGCAGGTAGGCCGAGACCGCCCCGCCGCCGCACAGCGCCAGGGTGGCGGCCAGGGCCAGGGAGAGGAAGACCGACGAGCGCCGGGGGCCGTGCCGGCGGCGGGACGGCATGGCCGGTTCCGGGCCGCCGCCCGGCCGGCTCACCCAGATCGGTTCCGGCTCCGGTGACTGCACCTCGGCGGGCGGGGAGTGCTCCCAGGCCAGATGCTCGGGTGGCGGGTACCGCCACTCGCCGGGCTTCTCGTGCCGGGCGTGCCAGGGGCCGTTCGGGGGCGGCTGGTGCCAGCCGCCGTGCGGCTCCGGCGCGGCCGGGCCGGGCTCGCGCGCCGCGGCACGCTCCCCGGCCGGCTCGTCGGCGATCACCGGATGTTCCGCGGTCGCCGCCAGCGCGAACGGATCGGTGCGAGCCGGCTCGGCCGGGAGCGCGGGCCGGTCGGCGAGGGTGGCGTGGTCCGGGAGCGCGGGCCGGCCGGCGGGGGCGCCGTGGTCCGGGAACGCGGGCCGGCCGGTGAGGGCGGGTCGGTCCGGGAGCGCGGGCGTGCCGGTCGGGACGGCGTGGTCCCGGAACGCGGGCCGGTCGGCGAGGGTGGGCTGGTCCGGAAGGGCGTGCCGCCCGCGAGGGGCGGGCGGCACGGCGTGCGGTGGCTCGGGGACCGGGATCGGGTCGCCGGGCGGGAGTGGGGCCGGTGGTTCGGGATCGGGCGACGGCGGCGGATCCGGATGGCCGGGCTGCCCGTCCCGCGGTAGCTGCGTCACGTCACCCTCCGTGATGGTTCGCGCGCTTTCCGTACGGATTGTCGCTCAGCCTAGCCAACCGGCTGGAACGCCGGGTCCTAAGCTGTGCCGGTACCCGACTAAGGAGTGTTCGAGCCATGCAGAAGTGGGAGTACGTGACCGTGCCCCTGCTGGTACACGCGACCAAGCAGATCCTCGACAACTGGGGCGACGACGGCTGGGAGCTGGTCCAGGTGGTGCCGGGGCCGAACCCGGAGCAGTTGATCGCCTACATGAAGCGGGCGAAGTCGTGACCACCCCGATCGCCGGCGTGGGCGGCGTCGACGCCTACGCGAAGCTGGCCGAGCTGGGCCTGACCCTGCCGTCCGTGGTCCCGCCGCTGGCGTCCTACGTGCCGGCCGTGCAGTCCGGCAACTACGTCTACGTCTCCGGCCAGCTCCCGATGGTCGAGGGCAAGCTGGCGCGGACCGGCAAGGTGGGCGCCGAGGTGACCGCCGAGGACGCCACCGACATGGCCCGGATCTGCGCCCTCAACGCGCTGGCCGCGATCGACTCGCTGGTCGGCCTGGGCCGGGTCGTGAAGATCGTCAAGGTGACCGGCTTCGTGGCGTCCGCCCCGGGCTTCACCGGGCAACCGGCCGTGGTCAACGGCGCCTCCAACCTGTTCGGCGAGGTGCTCGGGGAGCAGGGCCGGCACGCCCGCAGCGCGGTCGGGGTGAGCGAGCTGCCGCTGGACGCGCCGGTGGAGGTCGAGGTCATCGCGGAAGTGGCGTGATCTTGGGCGGGTTCGGCCGGGTTTGATGACCCAAGGTGACCGGGACGGACATCGTGTCTCGGCTCACCATGGACCCGCGACGTACGATTCTCGGCATGGGGGGTGCTGAGCCCGCGTCGGCCGAGGTCGACCGGCTGCCGGGTTGGGTGTCGCTGCTACGCGCCCCCAATCCGGGTCCGATGACTCTGGACGGCACGAACACCTGGGTGCTGCGGGCGCCCGGGGCAGAATGCGCCACGGTGATCGATCCCGGCCCGCTGGACGAGGCGCACCTGCGCCGGATCGCGCAGCTCGGGCCGTTCCAGTTCATTCTGGTCACACACGGTCATCACGACCACGTCGAGGGCGCCGAGCGGCTCTCCGAGCTGCTCGGCGGCACCGCGGTGCTGGCCGCCGACCCGGCGCACTGCGTGCGTGGTGAGCCGTTGGACCCACGGGAGCATCTCGGCCGGAACGGACTGGAAATACAGGTCCTGGACACTCCAGGGCACACCGGTGATTCGGTGTGCTTCCTCGTCGAGTGCGGGAACGAGCGGGTGATGTTCACCGGCGACACGATGCTGGGGCGCGGGACCACGGTGGTGGCCCACCCCGACGGCGACCTGACCGCCTATCTGGCGAGTCTGGAGCTGCTCACGGCGTACGAGAAGGTCCTGATGCTGCCCGGTCACGGACCGGCCCGGGCCGACACCGCGGCCCTGGCCGCGCAGTATCTCGACCACCGCAGGGAACGCCTGGCGCAGGTGGCGGCCGCGATGGCGGCCGGAGCCGAGACGCCGCAGGCGGTGGTCGACATCGTGTACCCGGACATCGACCCACGGGTACGGTTCGCGGCCGAGTGGTCGGCCGCGGCGCAGATTGTTCACCTGCGGCGGGAATCAGCGTCGAGGGCCGACGGTTTGGACCGGCTGTGACCTGCCCCGTGTGCGGCACCGTCGCCGTTCCCGGTGCCCGCTTCTGCCACCACTGCGGGTCCGCGCTGCCCGCCGCCGCCGCGCTTCCGGCCGCCGAGCGCCGGATCGTCACCGTGCTCTTCGGCGACCTCTCCGACTTCACCTCCTGGTCGGAGGATCTCGACCCGGAGCGGGTCGGCGCGGTCACCGACCGGGTGCTGGCCGCGCTGGCCGGCGCGGTGAAGACGTTCGGCGGGCACGTGGACAAGCTCACCGGCGACGGGATCATGGCGGTCTTCGGCGCCCCGGTGGCGCACGAGGACGACGCCGAACGGGCGGTCCGGGCCGCGCTGAGCATGCAGCGCGCGGTCCGCCGGGTGCTGGACGACGAGCGCGGCGGCGGCGCCCCGCTCGGCCTGCGCGTCGGGCTGAACACCGGCGAGGTGGTCGCCGGGATGCAGGCCGGCATCGAGTACACGGTCATCGGCGACACGGTGAACACCGCGGCCCGGCTGGCCGACGCCGCCGCGGTCGGCGCGGTCTACGCCGGTGAGCGCACCAGCGGCGGCACCCGGCACGTCGCCTCGTGGCGGCAGCTGCGGCCGCTGCGGCTCAAGGGCAAGCGTGAGCCGGTGCCCACCTACGAGCTGCTCGGCCTGCACGACGCCCCGGGCACCCGCTCCGGCCTGGGTGACGAGGCGCCGTTCGTGGGCCGGGAGGCCGAGCTGGGCCGGGTCTCCGGACGGCTGGCCGAGGCGATCGACTCGGGCACCCCCCGGGTGCTGGTGATGACCGCCGAGGCCGGGATCGGCAAGTCCCGGTTCGCCGGGGAGGTGAAACGGCTCGCCGCCGGTTACGAGGTGGGCACCGGGCCGTACGCCGGGCACGGCGCCCGGGTGCTGCGGGTGCGCTGCCGCGCGTTCGGCGAGCGGCGCCGTTACGCGCCCCTGGCCGACCTGGTGCGCAAGGCCGCCGGCCTGCCCAAGGACGTGGTCGCCACGGTCGGCCGCACGGTCGTCGAGGAGCGGCTGCGCAAGGTGGCCCAGCGGCTCGGCGTGCCGCTGGACATCGACCGGTTGCTGGTGCTGCTCGGCTACGGCGAGGCCCCGGTCAGCCCGGGCGGCCCGGCCGCGCCCGCGGACTGGCCGCCGAGCGCCAAACGGGTGGACGCCGAGGCGATCTCGATCGCGGTCGCCGACCTGCTGAACGCGATGGCCGCCACCACCCCGCTGATGGTCATCGTGGACGACCTGCACGACGCCACCGCCACCACGGTCGACGCGCTGGGCAGCACGCTGTCGCTGCTGGAGGGGCCGGTGGTGGTGCTGCTGCTCGGGCGGCCGGAGCTGGTGCGTACGGCGGGGGCGCTGACCCGGCTCTCCGACGCCGAGGTGCACACCCTGCCGCCACTGCGGGGCGCGGACGCGTCGCGGCTGCTGACGTCGTACCTGAGCGGCGGGAAACTGCCGCAACCGGACACCGACCGGATGCTCGCCACCGCCCAGGGCAACCCGTTCTACCTGGCCGAGATGGTCACCCTGCTGATGGAGCGGGGCGCGCTGACCCCGGCGGTCGGCGCGAACGCGGCCGGCAAGTGGCAGCTCGCGGCCGGCTCGCTGGGCAGCCAGCTGCTCTCCCGGGACCTGGCCGCGGTGCTCGCGGCCCGCATCGACGCGCTGCCGTCGGAGCCGCGCGCGGTGCTGCGGGACGCGTCGGTGGCCGGCACCACGGTGCCCGCGGGGGTGCTCGAGGCGCTGCAGGACCGCCGCGCGCCGAGCGAGCTGCCGCCCGGCGTGGACCTCGCGGCCCAGCTCGAACGGGCCGTGGACGAGCTGCTGCAACGGCGCATGATCCACCGCAGCCGCGGCGGCTTCCAGTTCACCACGCCGCTGATGCGCGAGGCGGCGTACGCCGGGATCGGCAAGGCGGACCTGGCCGAGCGGCACGCCTACCTGGCCACCTGGGCCGCGCCGGAGACGGTGGGCCGGCACGCCGACGCGGCCACCCGGCTGAGCCTGAGCGACAACGAGCGGGACGCGTTCGTGGCCACCCACGCCGAGGCCGCGATCGACCTGGCGAACGCGGTCCGGCTGCGCCCGGACGCCGCGGTGCGCGAGGTGGCCGGCCTGGCGGTGGCCGCGCTCGGCCGGATGGCCCGGCGCGCGCTGGCCAACATCGAGCCGGCCGCCGCGATCGAGTACGCCGAGCGCGCCGCCCAGCTGGCCGGCGGTGACCTGCCGCTGCCCGACCAGCTGGTGCTGGCCCGCGCCATGCTGCGGCTGGGCCGGGCCGAGGAGGCGCTGGCGCACGGCGAGAAGATCAGCAAGAGCGCCGGCGACGACCCGGTCTGCCGGGCCGAGGCGATGATCGTGGTGGGCCGGGCGCACGAGGCGCTCGGCGACGGTGGCCGGGCGGTGGCCGCCTGGCAGGAGGCGCTGGAGGTGGCCACCGAGGCGCAGCTGCTGCCGGAGCGGGCGAACGCGATGCGCCGGCTGGGCATGGCCGACTTCCTGAACGGCCGGCTGAGCCAGGCCAGCAGCCGGTTTGCCGCCGCGTACCAGGTGACGCTGGCCGCCGGGGACCGGCACGGGCAGGCCTGGGCGCTGCAGAACCTCGCCTGGGTGACCACCACCCGGGGGGATTTCGCCGGCACCGACGCGGTGCTGGGCCGCGCCGCGCGGCTCTTCGCCGAGCTCGGCGACCCGGTGGGCCGCTCCTGGCTGCGCGGCACCACGGCGTTCGCCCGGCTGCTGGCCGGCCGGTTGCAGGAGGCGCGCCGGCTGGCCCGGATCTTCCTGCCCTTCGGCGACCGGGTCGGTGAGGGCTGGGCGGTCGGCACGCTGCGCGTGGTCGAGGCGTACGCCGCCGCCGAGCTCGGCGACCTGGGCGCGGCCGACAGCCAGGCACGGCGGGCGTACCGGGAGTTCCAGGAGGTCTCCGACGACTGGGGCTGCGGCCTGGCCATGGTGGTGCGCGGGGTGATCGCCCGCGGGGTCGGCGAGCTCGACCACGCCGCGGACCTGCTCGGTGACGCTCTCTGGTACGCCGACAAGACCGGTCACCCGCTGCTGCTGGGGATGGCCGGCACCCTGCACGGGTTCGTCGCGCTGCAACGTGGCGACCTGGCCACCGCGGAGGCCGACGCGCGCCGGGTGATGACCTCGGTGGAGCCGCACAACTCGCTGGCCCCCGCCCAGGTCGGGCCGCGCGTGCTGCTGGCCGAGGCGCGGACCAGGGCGGGCGACGCGGCGACCGCGGTGGGGCTGCTGGCGCCGATCGCCAGCGACACGTCGGCGCCGTCGCTGCTGTTCTCCCGGCGGCACGCGCTGGCGTCGTACGCTTCCGCGCTGCTCGCCGAGGGCCGGGTGGAGTCCGCGCTGACCTGGATCGAGCGGGCCCGCGAGGTGCCGGCCGAGGACGTGCGCAGCGGGGTGCTGGCGGCGATGGTCCGGGCCCGGGTGCTGGCCGCCTCGGACCGGTACGTCCAGGCGCGGGCGGCGGCCGAGGAGGCGGTCCGGCTGGCGTACGCCACCGAGCAGGCCAGCGAGCGCGCCGCCGCCGAGGAGTTGCGGGACACGCTGGCCGTCACCGCGGTGGAACCGCCCCCGGCGGAAACTGTCGCCTACGCGTCTGACATGCCGGGATGATCTCCCGGGTGGCTGGCGTATTTTCTACACCGTGACGGAGA
Source organism: Actinoplanes teichomyceticus ATCC 31121 (assembly GCF_003711105.1). Taxonomy (NCBI): domain Bacteria; kingdom Bacillati; phylum Actinomycetota; class Actinomycetes; order Micromonosporales; family Micromonosporaceae; genus Actinoplanes; species Actinoplanes teichomyceticus. Next base: position 7,976,119 of record NZ_CP023865.1, on the reverse strand, counting down.
CACCGCCCGGCGCCCTGCCCGTGCCATACGTTCCAGGCATGTCCGGCTTGTCGGTCATGGCCCGGGGTGGTTACGCGACCGTCTACCGGGCCACGCAGGATTCCGTCGGGCGCGAGGTCGCCATCAAGATGGAGAACCGCACCCTGGACAACGCTCGGGACCAGGCCCGCTTCCTGCGCGAGGCGCGCGCCGCCGGGCGGATGTCGTCGCATCCGCACGTGGTCGACCTGTTCGATGTGGGCGTCACGGTGGACCAGCATCCGTACCTCATCATGGAGCTCTGCGACGGGTCGTACCTGGACCGGATGCGGGTCCAGCCGCTCGGCGCGGCCGAGGCCCGCGACGTCGGGGTGAAGATCGCCGACGCGCTGGTGCACACCCACGCCAACGGGGTGCTGCACCGCGACGTCAAGCCCGCCAACATCCTGTACTCGCAGTTCAACCAGGCGGTGCTGGCGGACTTCGGGCTGGCCGTGCTGGGGGAGATGCGCGATTCGTCGGTGACCCTCGAGGTGCTCACCCCGGCGTACGCGCCGCCCGAGATGTTCCGGCACGAGAGCCCGTCCGGCGCCGCCGACGTCTACTCGCTGTGCGCCACCCTCTACGCGATAATGAGCGGCCGCCCGCCACGCTGGCCCAGCGACCGCAGCCCCAGCCTGGTCACCCTGATGGACCTGTTCCAGCAGCCGATCCCGGAGCTGCCCGGGGTGCCGGCCGCGTTGACCGACGTGCTGCGCCGCGGCATGGACAACGACCCGAAGTCCCGGCCGTCCGCCCAGGAGCTGCTCGACCTGCTGAGCAACCTGCACCTGGACCCGAACACCCCGCCGCCGTCACCGTCGGTCTACCGCTCGTCGTCGACGTTCGTGCCGCCCCGGCCGCGGCCGGTCGCCCCGGCCACACCGACCCGGTCGGACGAGACGCCCACCGTGCACACCCAGGGCCGCAAGACCGGCTTCTTCACCAAGTGGTTCAGCTGGTAACCGAGAAACCCCTTCCCCGGTACGCATCGGCGGGCCCCGTCCGCAGGCCACGGGCCAGGCCCCGGGACCACCCGCGTCACTCCGGGTCCAGGACCGCCAGCAGCTCGCCGGTGTCCACCTCGGCGCCCGGGTGGACCGGTAGGGAGGCGACCACACCGGCCGACGGCGCGTGGACCGGGTGCTCCAGCTTCATCGCCTCCAGCGTCAGCAGCAGCTCACCGGCCCGGACCCGCTGGCCCGGCACCACCAGCACGCGCCGCACCGCGCCCGGCAGGGGCGCGATCAGCGAGCTCTCCGCGGCCTCCGGAGCGGGCAGCGGGAACCGGGAGATCTCGCGGAGCGTGACCGAACCCTCCGGGCTGTCCACGTACGAGACATCACCGACCCGGTGCACCAGGACCGCCAGCCGGATGCCCTGCACGTTGAGCACCACCCGGTCGCGCCGGGCCGAGACGACCACGATCGGCGGGTGTTCGTCCACCGGGGCCTGCCCGAGCCCGGCCAGGTCCAGCTCCTCGGGGTCGACCGAGCGGACCCACCAGCCGGCCAGCTCACCGTGCCGGTTCATCCGGTAGCCGACCTCGACCGGGCCGGTCGGGCCGTCGTAGACCGCGGTCTGCGAGCCGGACGGCACGTTGCGCCAGCCGGACGGCAGGGTGCTCAGCACCGGCGCGCTGGCCCGCCGGTCGGCGGCGCCGGCCAGCGCGGAGGCCAGGCAGGACAATCGGACCGCGTCCACCGAGGAGAGCAGCGGCGCGAACACCTCGGGATGCCGGTCCAGGAAACCGGTGTCGATGTCGCCGGCCCGGAACGAGTGGTGCCGCAGGGTCCGCACCAGCAGGTCCCGGTTGGTGACCACGCCGTGCAGCTGGGCGCGGGCCAGCGCGGACGCCAGCATCCGGGCCGCCTCCTGCCGGGACGGCGCCCAGGCGATCAGCTTGGCCAGCATCGGGTCGTGGTGCATACCGGTCACCGAGCCGTCCGCGACCCCGGAGTCCAGGCGCAGGCCGGGCTGCGGCAGCGGGCGGAACGAACCGGCCACGTCGGGCACCGCGAACCGGTGCAGGGTGCCCGCCGAGGGCAGCCACGCGTACGCCGGATCCTCCGCGCAGATGCGCACCTCGATGGCGTGCCCGCGGATCGGCGGCGGCCCGGGCATCGGCAGGCTGCCGCCCTCGGCGACCAGCAACTGGAGCCGGACCAGGTCGTAGCCGGAGGTGCACTCGGTGACCGCGTGGTCGGTCTGCAGGGTCGGGGTCAGCTCCAGGAACCAGAAGTCGCCGTCGGAGTCCAGCAGGAACTCGACCGCGCCGGCGCCGACGAAACCGAGCGCCCGGACCGCGACGATCGCCGCCCGGCACAGGTCCTCGCGCAGCGCGGCGTCCACCGCCGGCGACGGGGTCTCCTCGACGATCTTCTGGTACCGGCGCTGCACCGAGCACTCCCGCTCGCCGAACGGCACCACCGCGCCCATCGCGTCGGCCAGGATCGGCACCTCGATGTGCCGGACGTTGGGGACGTACGGCTCGCAGAACACCTCGCCGTCCACCTCGCGCCGGGTCGAGGCGACCGCCTCGGCCAGCGTCGCGGCGTCCCGGACCACCCGCATCCCGACGCCCCCGATGCCGGTGTCCGGTTTGATCAGGACCGGAAAGCCGGGCACCGTCTCCGGGTCGGTGAACGTCGGCAGCACCGGCACCTTCGCCTCGGCGACCAGCTTCTTCGTCTCGGTCTTGCGGTGCAGGGTGCGCAGCGTCGCGGCCGGTGGGCCGACCCAGATCATTCCGGCGTCCACCACCGCGGCGGCGAACTCCGGGTCCTCGGCGAGCACCCCGTTGCCCGGGTGCACGGCGTTCGCGCCGGCCCGTTTGGCGGCCGCGATCAGCGCGTGCTGTTCGAGGTACGTGGTGGCCCGGGTGCTGCCCTCCAGGTGGACGGCGTAGTCGGCCTCGTTGACATGCGGGGCGTCGGTGTCGACGTCCGAGTAGACGGCGACCGTCTCGATGCCGACCAGGCGGCAGGTGGCGAACACCCGGCGGGCGATCTCACCACGGTCGGCCACCAAGAGTCGTCGGATCACGGGTCTACCTTTCAGGGTCGGAACACGCCGACGTGTTCGGCACCTGCCACGGCGGCGCTGTGCACTGCGGAGAGGCAGAGGCCGAGGACCGTACGGGTGTCGCGGGGGTCGATGACGCCGTCGTCGGCCGCGGCGGGCTCCGCCGTGGGACGCGGCCAGCTGAACTGGAAGCGGGGCTCGTCGGCGCGGGCCGGTGTGCCGCCGGGCTCCGGGCCGATGGTGAGGACCAGGTGCGGCACGGTGGACTTGGCGACCGCGTGCACCAGGGGGGCGTCGTGGCGTACGTCGGCGGTCTCGCCGTCGCCGGGCGCGGGCGGCCCGGGGTGGCGCAGGAACAGCACCGGCGTGGCGGTGGCGTTGGCCAGTTGCAGGAAGTGCACCGCCTTCTGCGACTCGGCCGGGGAGAACCAGGCGCCCGGGCTGGCCAGTACTCCGATCGGGTAACCGTGCAGCTCCCCCCATCCGGCCACGAGCACGCTGCCCTGGCCCGGTTTGAACTCGTCGAAGTCGGAGTCGTCGAGGACCCGGGCGAGCACCTCGCGCGGGTCGAAGCGGTCCGGCCCGGCGGCCGCCAGGCACAGCAGCGCCTCGCTGTCGTAGCGGGGCTCCGGCGGGTGGGTGCTCCGGGGCGGTGGGCCCTGCTTGCGCCAGTTGAAGCGGCGTACGCACTGGCGGGCCAGGCGCAGCCCGTCCCGTTCGTCCTCGGCGAGCTGGTCGGCCGGCCCGGCCGGGCCGGCCGGCACCACCGGGGTGGCGCGTACCTCGACACCGGAGCGCTGCGGGTGGATGGTGAGCACCTTGGCGTGCCCGCGTACCACGATCGTGTAGTCCGAGAGGGCCGGCAGGTACGCCGCGTCGCCGCTGGTGGTGCCGAAGACCACGCACACGGTGGGCACCCGGTCGGCGGTGAGCCGGCTCAGCTCCCGGGCGATGCTCCCGGCCGGGGCCGCCTCCCCGGCCGACTCCACCAGGTTGACCAGCGGCAGCCGGTTCTCCGACGCGATCCGGGCGGCCCGGCGGATCTTCTTCGCGGTGTACGGGTTGACCGCGCCCCCGTCCACGGTCGGGTCGTTGGCGATGACCACGCACTCGACGCCCTCGACCACGCCGATGCCGGTGACGACGCTGGCGCCGACCGGGAACTCCGAGCCCCAGGCCGCCACCGGGGACAGCTCCAGGAACGGGCTGTCCTGGTCGAGCAGCATCTCGATGCGCTCCCGGGGCAGCAGCTTGCCGCGCGCGTGATGCCGGGTCACCCACTTCTCGCCGCCGCCGGCGCGCGCCTCGTCGAGGGCGGCCTCCAGCGCGGCGAGCCGCTGCAGGGTGGTGCTGCGCCCCTCCAGGTATGCCGGGTCGCGCGGGTCCAGCGTGGTGCCGAGCACGGTCATGAAACGACCCCGATGCCCGCTACGCCCCTACCTGCGTTCAATGCCGCGCCCTTCCCATGTCCCGCCGGTGCCTCTCGGCCACCTCCGTAACGAGTGGCCGTGCGGGCACGACACGGATCCGGCTTGCGAGCGCCGGTCACCGGGAAGGGTGGATCAAGCACGTTTGAGGGGCTGCCCCGCAGGACAGCCCCTATGACGTGGGAGGGCGGAGGGTCAGACCCGGGCGCGCCGGGCGAGCCGCTCCGGATCGAGGATGATCACGCTCTTGCCGTCCAGCCGCAGCCAGGCGCGGGAGGCGAAGTCGGCCAGCGCCTTGTTCACCGTCTCCCGCGAGGCGCCGACCAGCTGGGCCAGCTCCTCCTGGGTGAGGTCGTGGGTGACGCGCAGCACGCCGCCGTCCCGGGTGCCGAAGCGCCCGGCCATCTGCAGCAGGTTCTTCGCGACCCGGCCGGGCACGTCGGTGAAGATCAGGTCGGCCAGCGCGTCGTTGGTGCGGCGCAGCCTGCGGGCCAGCACGCGCAGCAGCTGCTCGGCGATCTCCGGCCGGTTGTTCAGCCACGGGCGCAGCGACGACTTCTTCAGCCGGGCGAGCCGGCTGTCGGTCACCGCGGTCGCGGTCGCGGTGCGCGGGCCCGGGTCGAAGAGGGAGAGCTCGCCGAGCATGTCGGACGGGCCCATGATGGAGACGAGGTTCTGCCGTCCGTCCGCCGCCCGGCGACCGAGCTTGATCTTGCCGGACAGAACGATATACAGACTGTCGCCGGCCTCGCCCTCGTTGAAGACGACGTCGCCCTTGCGGACTTCGATCGTGTCCATCTCCTTGGCGAGCGCCTCGGCGGCTTCCGGGTCAACGCCCTGGAAGATTCCGCTGCGCGCCAGTACCTCATCCATCGCCGCACCTCCGAAACGCGCAACGTCTGCGCTCGATCAGTCTAGGCGCACGCGGGCGGGAAACGGGCGGCCACCCCTTGATCCAGATACTGGACGGTAACCAGGTTTGCCGAGACCGGTGGTGACAATTCGACGGTCCGGGCATATCGGGACGGCACGTTCGTCGGTCGCTCCGGGCTGCGACTCGACGGTATCGTCCGGGTCGATGAATTCGCACCCCCGCTCCCACCGCGAGCGCCGTTCCGGGCGGTTTGCCCTCAAAGTCGGGTTAGCTCTCGTTGTCCTCGCGGGCCTGGGTCTCGGTGGCGTCGCCCTGGCCGATCGGCGTGGCGACGACAAGCCCGCCTGGCAGGGATCCACCGCCGCGCCGGCGCCCGGCTCGACCGGCAACTCGACCGGGGCGCGGCCGGAGTCGGCCGCCCTGCCGACGGTCACCCTCTCCGCCACCGGCGACATCATGATGGCCAGCGCGCCCGGCGGGCTGCCGCCGCGCAACGGCGCCGGCTTCTTCGACTCGGTCCGCAAGGCTCTGGCGTCCGATCTGGTCATGGGCAACCTGGAACAGCCGCTCACCGAGGACACCGGCACCTCCAAGTGCGGCTCCCCGCCCTCGCCGAACTGCTTCGCCTTCCGATCCCCGCCGTCCTATGCCGAGCACCTCGCCGACGGCGGGTTCCAGCTGCTGAACACGGCCAACAACCACGCCAAGGACTTCGGCGCGGCCGGGTTCCGCAACACCATCGAGGCCCTGGAGGGCGCCGGGTTGCGGCACACCGGCGCCGAGGACCAGATCACCGTGGTCGAGACGAAGGGCGTCAAGGTCGCGGTGGTCGGCTTCTCGCCGTACGCCGGAGCCAACGACCTCAACGACCTCACGCACGCCCGCGCCGTGGTGAAACGTGCCGCGGGCCAGGCCGACCTGGTCGTGGTGCAGGCGCACATGGGCGCCGAGGGCGCGAGCAAGAACCACGTCGAGCCGGGCAGTGAGAGCTTCTTCGGGGAGAACCGGGGCGACCCGATCAAGTTCAGTCACACGGTGATCGATGCCGGGGCGGACCTGGTGATCGGGCACGGGCCGCACGTGTTGCGCGGCATGGAGTTCTACCGGGGCAAGCTGATCGCGTACAGCCTGGGCAACTTCGCCGGCGGCGGGCGCACGCTGTCCAAGGACGGCATCCTCAAGTACGCCGGGGTCCTGCGCGTCACCCTGACCGCGGACGGGTCGTACGCCGGTGGCCGGTTCCTCTCCACCTACATGAACAGTGCCGGCCTGCCCACCCGGGACACCGCCGACGAACGCGGCCGGGAGCTGGTCGCCGACCTGACCGCCGCGGACTTCCCGGAGAGCGGGGCGACGATCGGCGCCGACGGGACGATCAAGCCCGCCGCGTGAGGCGACGGGGCGACCCGCCGACGTACTCTTTACCGGTGACCCGTCCCCGCAACGCGCCCGCCGACGCCGGGACAGCTCTGCTCCAGCGGTCGATGAGGCGTTTCGCGGGGGAGACCCCGATCGGCCGGAAGCGCCGGGCCCGGAAAATGGCCCGGCTGCTCGCCGACACGCATCCGGACGCGCATTGCGAGCTCGACTTCAGCACGCCGCTGGAGCTGGCCGTGGCGACCATCCTTTCCGCACAGACCACCGATGTCCGGGTCAACCAGGTGACCCCGCGGCTGTTCGCGAAATACCGGTCGGCCGCCGACTACGCCGCCGCGGACCGAGCCGAGATGGAGGAGCTCCTGCGGCCCACCGGCTTCTTCCGGGCCAAGACGAACTCGCTGATCCGGCTCGGACAGCAGCTCGAGGAGCAACACGGCGGCGTGCTGCCGCGCAAACTGGAGGAGCTGGTCGCGCTCCCCGGCATCGGGCGAAAGACCGCCAACGTGATCCTCGGCAACGCCTTCGGGGTGCCCGGCATCACCGTCGACACACACTTCCGCCGGCTCGCCAACCGCTTCGGATGGGTCGACGAGACCGACGAGGTGAAGATCGAGTTCCTGGTCGCCGACCTGATCGAGAAACGCGACTGGACCATGCTGTCGCACCGGGTGATCTTCCACGGGCGGCGGGTCTGCCATGCGCGGAAACCGGCCTGCGGGGCGTGCACGCTCGCCGCGCTCTGCCCGTCGTACGGCACCGGCCCGACCGAGGCCGTCCCGGCGGCCAAGCTCCTCAAGGGGCCCCGGGCCCGTGACCTGGCGGCCGCCGCGGGCGTGGACCCGCAGCTCGTACCGGCCGCGGCCGTCCTCGCCCCGGAGGAGCCGTGAGGTTGCGACACACCGCGCCGGTCGTGGCGGCCCTGCTGCTGATCGCCGGGTGCACCGGCGGCACCGCGACCGAGTCGCCGGCGGACCCCGCGGACCCCTCGCCGTTCGCGGCCTGCCCGGCGCTCTCCGGCGGCGGCGCCGATCTGCCCGACGTCTCGCTCGCCTGCTTCACCGGCGGCGGCCGGGTCCGGCTGGCCGACCTGCGCGGACCCGCGGTGATCAACATCTGGGCGTCGTACTGCGGCCCGTGCCGCACCGAGCTTCCGGTCATGCAGCGGCTCGCCGACCGCACCGCCGGCCGGCTGACCGTGCTCGGAGTGGACAGCGGGGACACCCGCGGGGCGGCCGCCTCGTTCGCAGCCGACCACGGCATCACCATGCCCAACCTGTTCGACCCGGAACACCGGCTGGCCGACGGGGTCGGCACGGTCACCCTGCCCAGCACCATCTTCATCGGCGCGGACGGGAAGAGGTATGTCCACCGGTACCCGATGGACGCCGCCGAACTGAGCCGGCAGCTGCGCGAACACACCGGCATCGAGGTCGCCCTATGAGTCAGGGCGTGCTGCTGGACCGGCCGGACGACCTCCCAGCCTGGTTCGAGCCACTTCTGGCCCGGGTGTCCACCTGTCGTACCGAAGACTTCACCTCGCTGCGCCGGCCCGCCGGCGGCCCCGGGCGCTCCAGCGCGGTCCTGGTGCTGCTCGGCGAGAGCCCGCCGGCCGCGGACACCCCGGGCGGCCCCGACCTGCTGATCCTGCAGCGGGCCGCGACCATGCGCAACCACGCCGGGCAGCCCGCCTTTCCGGGCGGCGCCACCGACCCGGATGACGCCGACGCGGTGGCCACCGCGGTGCGCGAGGCCCAGGAGGAGGTCGGCCTGGACGTGTCCAGCGCCCACCCGCTGGCCCTGCTCCCGGAACTGTGGATCCCGGTCAGCCGGTTCTCGGTCACCCCGGTGCTGGCCTGGTGGCGCAAGCCGCATCCGGTCCACCCGCTGCAGCCCGCCGAGGTCGCCCACGTGGCCCGGCTGCCGATCAGTGAACTCGCCGACCCGCAGAACCGTATCCAGGTACGACACCCGAGCGGCTGGGTCGCGCCGGCCTTCCAGGTCCGCGGGCTGCTCGTGTGGGGTTTCACCGCGGGGGTGATCTCGGTGCTGCTGGACATGGCGGGCTGGGCGCGCCCGTGGGACCAGGGCCGCGTCGTGGAGCTTCCCGACGCCGAGGCCCCGGTGCCGGCGGCGCGCGGGGGCGCACCCGACGAGGTGGTGCCGTGACGTGCGCCTGACTTCTATGTTGAGTGAGTGCCAGTGGTCGATGTCATCCTGATCGTGCTGATGCTGCTCTTCGCGATCAGCGGGTACCGCCAGGGCTTCGTGATCGGTGCGCTCTCGCTCGGCGGGTTCTTCAGCGGAGTCCTGATCGGGCTGCAACTCGGCCCGTTGCTGGCCCGGCAGTTCGCCGACGGCACGGTGCGCCTGGCCGTCGCGCTGGCGGTGATCCTGGCGCTGGCCGTGCTCGGGCAGACCCTGGCCGGCTGGCTGGGCACCAGCCTGCGCCGGGCCATCTTCAACCGGCCGTTGCAGCATCTCGACGACGCCGGTGGCGCGGTGGTCTCGGTGGTCGCGGTGCTGCTGGCCGCCTGGCTGGTCGCGGTGCCGATGGGCTCGACCCCGTTCCCCGGGATCAACAAGGCGGTGCGCAGCAGCGCCATCCTGGGCGGGATCAACGGGCTGATGCCGGAACGGGCGCAGGCGCTCTCCTCGGCGTTGCGCGACACGCTGGACACCAACGGGTTCCCGGACGTCTTCGGCGGGCTCACCCGCACCCAGGCCAAGGAGGTCGCCGAGCCCGACCCGGCGCTGCGCGACTCGAAGGTCGTGCAAACCTCGAAGAAGTCGGTGCTCAAGGTGCTCGGCGCGGCGCCGAGCTGCTCCCGGCGGATCGAGGGCACCGGTTTCGTGTACGCCGACGAGCGGGTGATGACCAACGCGCACGTGGTCGCCGGCACCCGGGAGGTGGTCGTGGAGACCTCGCGCGGGCAGCTGGAGGGCACCGTGGTGGTCTACGACCCGAAACGGGACCTCGCGGTGCTCCGGGTGCCCGGGCTCACCGCGCCGGCGATGTCGTTCGTCAGCAAGGCGGCGGCGAGCGGGGCCAGCGCGATCGTGCTCGGCTACCCGCAGGACGGGCCGTACAACGCGCAGTCCGCGCGGGTGCGTGACGTCGGGGACATCACCGGACCGGACATCTACGAGTCCGGCGACGTGACCCGGGAGATCTACACGATCAAGTCGCTGGTCCGCAGCGGCAACTCGGGCGGTCCGCTGATCTCCCCGACCGGCGACGTGCTCGGCGTGATCTTCGCGGCGGCGGCGGACGACAAGAACGTCGGCTTCGCCCTGACCGCGGCCGAGGCGGCGCCGGTGGCGAAGCTGGGCCGCGAGAGCACCCGCGGCGTCAGGACCGGCGACTGCGCCTGATCCCGGCCGCCGGCTGTCCGTGCTGCCGGGTTCCCATGTCGATGTCGATGTCGATGTCGATGTCGATGTCGATGTCGGCGTCGGCGTCGGGGTCGGGGTCGGTGGGCTGGGTTCGGGTGTGCGGCCTGAGCTCGCTCAGTCGGTCGGAGGCGGGCTGGTCGGCAGCGTCCGGCCTGGCCGCTCGGGCTCGGCTCATGCCGGCCGGTCGGGTGTCGGGCGTGCGGTCGTCGCGGGCTGGCTCCCGGGAAGGGGCTCGTCGCTCGTTGGCTTCCCGGAAGAACCTCGTCGCGGGTTGGCCCCCGGAAGAGTTCGTCGCGGGCTGGCTCCCGGAAAGTCGTTGCGGGCTGCCTCCTGAAAGGGCGGATCCAGGGTGGGCGGGGTCAGCCCGCGGTGTTGGCGAAGCGGCGGATCGTCAGGCCACCGGCCAGGGCCGAGACGGCGAACAGGGCGATAGCCAGCCAGCGGCCGTGATCCGTCCCGGCCGGCTGCGCGGTGGCCGGCGCGGCCCATCCGCCGTTCGTTCCCGGTGCCGCGGCGGTGTTGCCACGGCGGGCGTCGTCCGGCGCGGACTGCGCCTCGCCGGGGGCGGGCGCGCTGCCGAACCGGGCCACCCCGACCGGCGGCGTGGTGTCCAGCGGGTTGCTCTCCACCTCCGGAACCGTCGCGGTGAGCGCCTCTGCCGGGTCCACCATCCCGAACCCGAACACGTCGTCCCGGCCGGGCGCGCCCCGGTCCTTCGCGGTCCGGATGATCCGGTTGATCACCTCACCGGCCGGCATGTCCGGCCAGCGTGACCGGATCAGCGCCGCGGTCCCGGTCACCATCGGCGCGGCGAAGCTGGTGCCCTGCACCTTCCAGTAACCGCCCGGCCGGGCGCCGACCAGCTCGGTGGCCGGCGCGGCCACCACGGTCTCCCGGCCGGTGATCGAGCCGGACCAGAGGTCGGTGCCGTTGCGCTCCATGCCGGCGACCGCGAGCACGCCGGGCTCGCGGGCCGGATACCAGACCCCGCGCGTGCTGGACGTCGCGTTCACGTTGCCGGTGCAGGCGATCACCACCACGTCCTTGGCGAACGCGTAGTCCAGGGCGGCGGCCAGCGCGGGACTGTTCGCGCTGCCCCCGAGCGACATGTTCACCACCCGGGCGCCGTGGTCGACGGCCCAGCGCAGACCCTTGGCGACGATCAGCGCGTCGTCGTAGCGGTTGTTCTCGTCCAGCACCCGGACCGGGAGGATCTTGGCTTTCGGGGCGACCCCCACCACGCCGGTGTTGTCGTCGTTGCGGCCGGCGATGATGCCGGAGACCGTGGTGCCGTGACCGACCGGATCGGAATTGCCGTCGCCCTTGCTGTTCACCAGGTCGAGGCCGGGCAGCACCTGGCCCGCCAGGTCGGGGTGGTGGGCGTCCACCCCGGAGTCGATCACCGCGACGGTGACCCCGGCGCCGTCCGCGTACGTCCACGCGTCGGCCAGGCGCAGCGTTCCCACCTGCCACTCGTCGGCCCGCACCGTGTCCTCGCGCGCGGCCCCGGGCTCGGCCACCGGCTTGACCAGCGTGCCGCTCTCCAGCACCTCGTCGGTGACACCCGGCTCACCGAAGAGCGCCGCAGTGAGATCCGCCGACGCCCCGCTCAGGGTTGCCGGTATCTCGGCCACGGCCGCCGGTATCTCGGCCAGGGCGGCCGGTACCTCGGCCAAGGTGGCCGATGCCTCGGGCAGGGCGGGCGGTATCTCGGCCGCGGCGGCCGGTACCTCGGGCAGGGTTGCAGGTACCTCGCCCACGGCCACCGGTGTTGCGGGCAGGGTTGCCGGCGCCCCGGCGGCGGTGAGTGGCAGCCCGGCCGGCGACAGAGGTGACATCGCGCCGTGCGGGAGCCGCTCGATCGTTCGGAGCCGCTCGATCGGTCCGGCCGCCCCGGCGGCGCAGGCCGGCGCGGCCGCCGGCCCCACCGCCAGGAAACCGGCGAGAGCGACCGTCCCGAGGCGGCGCGCGCTCAGCAACGGACACCGCCGAAGGGTGCACGACACCACGGCCGTTGCGGCCGGGAGGTTGCGCTCGCTCTGGTCACGTGTCGGCGTCGCCATTCGTGATGATGGTCAGTCGATGGGGGGAGATTACTCCGAAACAGTGGCGTGTCGCTGCGGGCGGCGGTCTCTAATCGCACGGGGAGTCTGTCTCCGGGTCGGATTCGTGATGCGCCAGCTGGATCAGGCGGACCCCCTCGCGGCGAGTGACCAGACGGCCACGTCCGGGTGGTAGTCGTTCCGGCCGGACGGTGCCGATGAGCGCGCCCTCCTCGGGTGGTCCCGACATCACCAGCCCGGGCGCGGAGAGCTCCCGCAGCCGTTGGATCACCGGCTCGTAGAGCGACCGGCTCGCGCCGCCGGCCCGCCGGGTGACCACCAGGTGCAGCCCGATGTCGCGGGCCTGTGGGAGGTACTCCAGCAGGGGCGCCAGCGGATTGACCGGCCCGGCGGCGACCAGGTCGTAGTCGTCGACCAGGACGAACAGCTCCGGCCCGGTCCACCAGGAGCGCTCCCGCAGCTGTCTCGCGGTGACGTCCGGTCCGGGCAGCCGCCGCTGCATGTATCCCGCCACCGACTGCATCAGCTCCAGCGTGGGCTGGGTCTGCATGCCGTACCCGATGCGGTGCTCGGTCTCCGGCAGGTCCATCAGGCTGCGGCGGTAGTCGACCAGGATGATGCGGGCCTGCTCGGGGGCGAACCGGCCGGTCACCGAGGTGGCCAGGGTGCGCAGGAACGACGACTTGCCGCACTCGGCGTCGCCCAGCAGCAGGAAGTGCGGGTCGGTGGCGAAGTCGATGGTCACCGGCCGCAGGTCGGCCTCGGCCACCCCGATCGGCAGGCGCAGGCCGTCGCCCGCGGCGGCGATGTCCGCGTAGGCCACCGACGCGGGCAGCAACCGCACCGGCGGCGCGACCGGCCCGTCCCACGCCGCGGCCACCGCCTTGACCAGCCCGCCGGTGTCGCCCAGCGAGCTCACCTCGGGTCGGACCGTGAGCAGGTGCAGCCACTGCCCTTTGGCCTCGGGGTGCTCGATCACGCCCCGTCCCGGCTGCTGTTCCGGCACGGTCACCGCCGCCCGGCGCCCGACGTACGAGTCGGACGTGTCGCCCAGCCGCAGCTCGACCCGGGAGCCGAACAGGTCCCGCACGGCCGGCCGGAAATCCATCCACCGGGACGCCGCGGCGACCAGATGGATGCCGTACGACAGTCCCCGGGTCGCCAGATCGGTGAGCACCGGTTCGAGCTCCTCGAAGTCGGCCCGCACCGTCGCCCAGCCGTCCACCACCAGGAACACGTCGGCCCCCGCGCGCGACCGCCGGAACTCGGCCATCGAGGCGACGCCCAGCTCGGCGAACGAGCGCTCGCGTGCGGCCAGCAGGGTCACCAGCTCACCCACGGTCCGGCGTACGCCCTCCGCCTCCAGCCGGGCGAACACCCCGCCCACGTGCGGCAGGTCCCGCAGCCCGCCGAGCGCCCCGCCGCCGAAGTCCAGGCAGTACACCCGCGCCTCGGCCGGGGTGTGGGTCAGCGCCAGCCCGCAGATCAGGGACCGCAGGGCGGTGGACTTGCCGCTGAGCGTGCCGCCGACCACCGCCACGTGCCCGGCCGACCCGGCGAGCTGCAGCCACAGCACGTCACGCAGCTGCTCCCGCGGCTTGTCGACCAGCGCGACGGGCACCTGCAGCGCGCCGTGCAGCGCCGGGTTCGCGCAGGCCAGCCCGCGGTCGGCGGTGGTCACCGGCGGCCCGAGCAGGTCGTCGAGCGAGGCGGACCGGTCCAGCGGCGGCAGCCACACCCGGTGAGCCGGCGGCCCCTGCCCGGCCATCCGCTCGACCAGCACGCCGAGCAGGGTGGGCTCACCGGGCACCGGCTCGGCCGGCTCGGTCGCCGGTGCCGGGGCGGATGGCGCCGGGAGCACCCGGGTGGTGTACGGCAACACCCGCGCCTCACCGGCTCCGGCCGTGCCGTCACCGGCGGCGCCCGCCCGGCGCAGCTTCCCGGACACGAACGAGCCCCGGAACCGGATCAGCGGCCCGTTGCCGGATTTCAGGTAGGCGTGCCCGGGCGCGCTCGGCAGCTCGCTCGCGTCGGCGACCCCGAGCACCACCCGCGACTCCATGCCGCTGAAGGTCTTCAACCCGATCCGGTACGACAGGTGGGTGTCCAGCCCGCGCAGCCGCCCCTCCTCCAGCCGCTGGCTGGCCAGCAGCAGATGCACGCCGAGGGACCGCCCGAGCCGGCCGATCTGCAGGAACATCTCGATGAAGTCGGGTTTGTGCTGCAGCAGCTCGGCGAACTCGTCGCAGACCACGAGCAGGGACGGCAACGGCGGCAGCGTCGCGCCGGCGGCCCGGGCGCGCTCGTAGTCGGGCAGCCCGGCGAAGTTGCCGGCGCGGCGCAGCAGCTCCTGCCGCCGGATCAGCTCGCCGTCGATGGCGTCGGCCATCCGGTCGACCAGCGGCAGCTCGTCGCGCAGGTTGGTGATCAGCGCGGCGGTGTGCGGCAGCCGGTCGAGCGAGGCGAAGGTCGCCCCGCCCTTGAAGTCGATCAGCACGAAGTTCAGCGACTCCGAGGAGTGCGTGCCGGCCAGTGCCAGCACCAGGGTGCGCAGCAGCTCCGACTTACCCGATCCGGTGGCGCCGATGAGCAGGCCGTGCGGACCCATCCCACCCTGCGCGGGCTCCTTCAGGTCCAGTTCGACCGGCAGGCCCTCGGGGGTGACCCCGATCGGGACCCGCAGCCGGTCGCGGGCCGGTCGCGGACGCCACCCGTGTGCCGGACGGAAACTCTCCGGATCGCCGATGCCGAGCAGCTCGCAGAATCCGGTTTCGACCGGCGCCGGGGTGCCGTCCGGGTCGGCCGCGCCGGCCAGGCGCAACGGCGCCAGCCGGCGGGCGGTCGCCTCGGCGGCGGCCACCGGCAGCGCGTCCGCGCGACCGGCCTCGGCCGTGACGTCCATCGTGGCGGTGTGCAGGGCGCCGGTCCGATCCACGGCCAGCGCCAGGGTGGCCCGGTCGAGCAGCCGGGGCGGCGGCGTGTCCAGGTCCAGCACGGTCACGCCGTCGAGCCCGTCCGCCGGCGCAAGCGGGCCGGCGCCGTCCCGGACGATCACCACGTGCGGCGCCGACCCGGCCGGTGCGCCGGGGTGGAACCGGGGCCGCCCGGCGAGCACGTCGCCGAGCAGCGCGTCCACCTCGGACCCGGAGTCGCCCACCAGCCGGAGCGGCCCCAGCGCGTCGGCACGCCGCGGGTGCAGGCCGTGCGGCAGCCATTTCACCCACTCCCACTCCGGCCGCCGGTCCGGACCGGCACAGACCGCGATCAGCAGGTCCTCCGGCGCGTGGAAGACCGCGAGCTGGACGACCGCGGCCCGGACCAGGGCCCGGGCCGGCTCGCCGCCCGCCAGGTGGATCCGGGCGAAACCGCGCAGTGCCAGGGCCACCGGCAGGTCCGGCACCACCGAGTAGGTGTCCAGGAACCGGCGCAGCGCGCCCGCGCTCATCGGCTCCAGCTCGTGCAGCGGCCGGGTGGCCGGCGGCAGCAGCGGCGTGGCCAGCGTCTGCGGTCCGAGCCCGACCCGCACCACGCCGAAGTCCGGGTCGTCCGGCCGGCGCTCCCAGACCCGATGACTGGCCACCGTGGACCACAGCCGGGACGGGTCGGGATGGCGGTAGAGCAGGCCGGCCTGCTGCCGGCGCGCGGTCTGGCGGACCCGGCGGCGCAGCGTGGCCAGATGTCGCAGATATTCCCGGCGGGCGGCGGCCATCTCGGCCCGGCGTGGGCCGGCCGCCGAGCCGACCGAGCTGGTCAGCATGGCCAGCGCGGAGATCCCGAAGAGACCGCCGATGACGTACGAGTAGGGGCCACCACGCCCCTGTCCCATCATCATCGCCATCGCGACCGTGCCGCCCAGCATGGGCAACACCATGAGCGCCTGCTGCCAGCGCCCGCCGACCTCGGGCGGCACCTCCGGCGGCGGCTCGACCGGCAGGTCGCCGACCGGGATCTCCGGCGCCGGCCGCCGCTCGGCCCGTCTGATCACCACGGTGCCCATCCGCGCACGCCTCCCGTCGCTGTCCGTGCCCCGACGGTCACGGGGCATCACGACGCGCCCATGCTAGGTAAAGTGCCGTCGATCCCGCAGCATCGATCCGTTCCCCTGTGGACAACCGGGAGGGCCCTGGTGACCATCGGTCTGGCGCGCGTGACGATCTGCGCCCCGCAGCGCCGGGTGGACGTGGCCCTGCCGGAGCACGTGCCGCTGGCCGAGCTGTTGCCGGAGGTGCTCCGGCACGCCGGTGAGGACCTCGCCGACGCCGGTGAGCGGCACGGCGGATGGGTGCTGCGGCGCGCCGACGGTGCGGCCCTGGAGACCGGCCGGGGCCTGCATTCCCAGGGGGTGCGCGACGGCGAGGTGCTGCACCTGCGCGCGGCCCAGCAGGACTGGCCCGAGTTGGAGTACGACGACGTCGTCGAGGCGTTCGCCGAGGGCGCCCGCCGGCGCGGCGGTGTCTGGACCCCGGCGGCCACCCGGGCGACCGCGCTGGTCGCGGCCGCGACCGCGCTGACCGGCGGCCTGATCGCCCTGCTCGGCGGCGACCCGCGGGGCGACGGCGCGGGCTGGGCCGGTCTCGGCCTGGCGCTCGTGCTGGTGCTCGCCGCGACGACCGCTTCCCGGGCGTACGGCGCGGGCGGTGCCGGCGTGGTGCTCGGGGGCTTCGCCGTGGTCTACGCCTTCGCCGGCGGGGTGGCCCTGGTCGCCTCGGCGGAGCCGGCCGGTGCCTCGGGTGCCGGCGCCCCCGAGCTGCTCGCCGGTTGCTCCGCGGCGCTGGTGGCGGCGTTGCTGAGCCGGGCCGGGGTGGTGGCCGGCGCCCGGGTCTTCACGGCCGGTGTGACCACCGGGGTGCTCGGCGCGGCGGGCGCCCTGACCGCTCTGGTGGCCGGCCCGGCGGCCGGTGCGGCGGCCCTGCTGGCGGTGCTGGTCTGCGGGGTCCCGCTGCTGCCGGTGCTGGCGATCCGCCTGGGCCGGACCCCGATGCCACCGGTCAGCCTGCCGGTCGGGGTGGCCGCCGAGGAGGAGTTCTTCGCCGATGTCCCGGCGGAGCCGGACGGGTCGGCGCTGGACGCGATCCGCCGCCGGCCGGACCGCGCCGTGGTCCTCGCCGCCGTGCGCCGCACCGACGACCTGCTGACCGGTCTGCTGCTCGGCCACGCGGTCCTGGTGGGCGCGGCGGCCGTGGCGCTGGCCGGGACGGAGACCCTGGCGGCCCGGCTCCTGCTGTCGGTGAGCGCGCTCGCGCTGTTGCTGCGGTCCCGGCTGTTCCGCACCCGGCGGCAGCGCCTGCCGCTGGTGGCCGCGGGGCTGGCAACCTTCGTGGCGCTCGGCGCCGACCTGCTCGGCACGGCCGGCGCGGACGTGCTGCCGGCGGTCACCGCCGGGTGTGTGCTGCTCGCCCTGGTCATCGTGGTGGCCGGGGTGACCTGGTCGGACCGTGTGCCGTCGCCCTACCTGGGGCGGGCCGCCGACCTGCTGGACGTGCTGGCCACGGTGTCGGTGATCCCGGTGGCCTGCGCGGTCGCCGGGCTCTACGGCGCGATCAGCGGCATCTCGTTCTGACCGGTTCCCGACTCGGCCGGCGACCGCCGGGACCGGTGGCCATACGACCGCACCTGCGGGGCCGGGGCCTCGCAGGTGCGGTCGTCAGCGGTGCGCGGGAAGCGAGTGGTCAGTGCTCTCCTTCGGCCTCGGCGGCCTGGGCGCGCTCGAAGGACGCCTTGATCTCGTTCTCCGCCTCGACGCGGCCGACCCAGGTCGCGCCCTCGACGGACTTGCCCGGCTCCAGGTCCTTGTAGACCGTGAAGAAGTGCTGGATCTCCATCCGGTCGAACTCGCCCAGGTGGTGGATGTCCCGCAGGTGCTCCTGGCGCGGGTCCTCGTAGGGCACGCAGAGCACCTTGTCGTCGCGGCCCTTCTCGTCGGTCATCCGGTACATGCCGATCGCGCGGGCGCGGACCAGGCAGCCGGGGAAGGTCGGCTCCTGGATCAGCACCAGGGCGTCGAGCGGGTCGCCGTCCTGGCCCAGGGTGCCCTCGATGTATCCGTAGTCGGCGGGATACTGGGTGGCGGTGAACAGGGTCCGGTCCAGCCGGATGCGGCCGGTCTTGTGGTCCACCTCGTACTTGTTGCGCTGCCCCTTGGGGATCTCAACCAGAACGTCGAAATCCATTGTTTTCGCTCCCCTTTTGCTTGCCCGCTGGAATGGACCGGTCCGCCGGGCGGGAAGCGGGGGGTGGAAGCAGGCCCGCAGGATCCGCGCGCAACGGTGTGCCGGATGTCGCTAGTCTCCCCTAAGTCTGACGCCACAGGCGAGGAGGGGCGTGTGACGAGGCAAGATTCACAGAACGGTCCGGACTACGACGGCGTGTCGGGCGGGGCGGACCGCCCGGATTCGGGTAAGTGGCAATCCGGGCCGGCCGGTGTGCCCTCGTCCTACCCCGGCGCGCCGGCCTTCCCGGGCGGCCCGGCGCCGGATCCGCACCGGACGATGCCGGTCCCGCCGCCGGGCGGATACCCGTCGAGCGGCCCGGCTGCACAGCCCCCGGCGTCCGGTCACCCGTTGGGCGGTGCGGTTCCGCAGCCCCCGGCGTCCGGTCACCCGTTGGGCGGTGCGGTTCCACAGCCCCCGGCGTCCGGTCACCCGTTGGGCGGTGCGGTTCCGCAGCCCCCGGCGTCCGGTCACCCGCTGGGCGGCGCGGTTCCACAGCCCCCGGCGTCCGGTCACCCGCTGAGCGACGTGGCTCCGCAGCCCCCGGCGCCCGGTCACCCGCTGGGCGGCGCGGTTCCACAGCCCCCGGCGGCCGGATACCCGTCGGGCGGTGCGGGCCAACCGCCGGCCGGCGGATACCCGCCGGGCCATGCGAGTTCCCCCGCGGCCGACCGGATCGGCCCGCCGCCCCAGCCCGCCAAGGCGGTCGCGGCGGCGGCTCCCATGGCGTACGGGAAAGCCTCCGTCCCGTTGAACACCGCGCGACCGCCCGCGCCCGCCGGGGTCCGGCCGCCGGCCAAGGCCGCGCCGCGCCCCGACGCCCCGACGACCACGGGCAACCCCGGTTCCCGTACGAAACTGATCTCCGGTGTGGCCGCCGCGGCCGTCCTGGTCGCGGTGGCGGCGGTCGGTCTCGTGGCCCGCCCGGGCCCGGTCGACGAATGGCTCGGCGCCGACCCGGCGACGTCCGCGCCGGTGGCCGTCACGCCGGACCCGACACCCACTCCGGTGCTGGTCGCGGCAGCCGCGCAGGGTCGGGCCCCGACCGGACCGGCGGTCCAGGAGGCGCTGGACCCGCTGGTCGGATCCTCCGCGCTGGGGTCGACCGTGCACGTCTCGGTGCTCGACGTGGCCTCGGCGCAGGTGCTCTACTCCCGCAACGCGGAGCTGCTGACCACTCCGGCGTCGACCACCAAGCTGCTCACCGCGGTGACCGCGCTCGCCGCCCGGGGCCCGGCCTACCGGCTGACCACCCGGGCGGTGGCCGGGAGGAAGCCGGGCGAGGTGGTGATCGTCGGCGGCGGTGACCCCACGCTGTCGATCGGCGCGAAGGGCCAGTTCCCCGGCGCGGCCCGGCTGGACCGGCTGGCCGCGCAGGTGAAGAAGGCGATGGGGGACACCCCGATCACCCGGGTCACGGTGGACGTCTCGCTGTTCAGCGGCCCGGAGACGGCGGTCGGCTGGGACTCCGCCGACATCTCGCCGGGCGGGCAGGTGTCCCGGATCCAGGCGCTGATGACCAACGCCGGGCGGGTCACGCCGGTGCACAACGAGACCGGCGGCGATCCCCGGTACAGAGATCCGGCGCTCGCGGCGGGCCGGGCCTTCGCCGACCAGCTCGGCGTGCCGTCGGAGAAGGTCGCCAAGGGTGAGGCGCCGGCCGCGGCCGGCGCCACCGGCGCGTCGGCCGGCGCCTCGGCCCCGGCGGCCGGGATCAGCCCCGGCCAGGAGCTCGGCACGGTGCAGTCGCCGCCGCTGGTGCAGATCCTCGACTGGATGCTGCAGCAGAGCGACAACACCCTGGCCGAGGCGATGGGCCGGCAGGTCGCGCTCGCCGCCGGCGTCGAGGCCAGCTTCGACGCGACCTCCGAGGCGATGCTCGACAAGCTGCGTGAGCTCGGCCTGCCCGCCGACGAGGCGAGCCTGTACGACGCCAGCGGCCTGTCCCGGCACAACGGGATCAGCCCGAACCTGCTGGTGCAGACACTCGCGCTGGCGGCCGGCGGCACCAGACCCGAGCTCTCCGCGATGTTCAACGGGCTGCCGGTGGCCGGCTGGTCCGGCACGCTGCGGACCCGGTTCGTCACGCCCAGCCCGAACCGGTCGGCGCAGGGCGTGGTGCGGGCCAAGACCGGCACGTTGAGCGGGGTGAACACCCTCGCCGGAGTGCTGGTCACCAGGGACGGACGGGTGCTGGCCTTCGCCGTCATGGCCAGCGGCACCTCGGACCCGTCCACCGCCAAGGCGGCGCTGGACAAGGTCGCCGCCCGGCTGGTCGCCTGCGGCTGTTCGTAGCGCCCGGCGGGGGACAACCGGGGGGTTTCACCGGAGTGCGCTGTGGAGCCGCGCGGGTACTGTCGGCTCCATGGCGCAGTTCGTTGACTGGGATCTGGCGGCCGCGACCGCGGGCGCGCTGTCGAAATCCGGCCCCGCGGTCTCCTATGACGAGGCCGCTCGGGTGGTGTCCGAGCTGCGGGAGCTGACCGACGAGGCGGCCGGGCACGTGGCCGCCTACACCGGCCTCGCCGCACAGGTCGAGGTTCCGCCGGTGCGGGTGGTGGACCGGCGGGACTGGGCGAGGGTGAACATCGCCGGCCTGCAGCAGGTGATCACTCCGCTGGTCACCAAGCTCTCCGGGGACCGGCAGCCCGGGGCGTTCGCCGACGCGATCGGCTCCCGGATGACCGGGGTGCAGGCCGGCACGATCCTGGCCTACCTCTCCGGCCGCGTCCTCGGGCAGTATGAGGTCTTCTCCGGTGAGCCCGGCCAACTGCTGCTGAACGCGCCGAACATCGTCGAGGTGGAGCGCAAGATCAGCGCGGACCCGCGCGATTTCCGGCTCTGGGTCTGCCTGCACGAGGTGACCCACCGCACCCAGTTCACCGCGGTTCCCTGGATGCGCGGGTACTTCCTGGGCCAGGTGCAGTCGTTCGTCGACGCCTCGCAGGGCGGCGAGCACATGCTGGAACGCCTGCGGCGCGGCGTCGGGACGCTGGCCGAGGCGCTGCGCGACCCGGAGAGCCGGGTCTCGGTGCTGGACATCGTGCAGACCCCGGGGCAGAAGGCCGTGCTGGACCGGCTCACCGCGCTGATGACCCTGCTGGAGGGGCACGCCGAGTTCGTGATGGACGGCGTCGGCCCGGAGGTCATCCCCAGCGTCGAGTCGATCCGGGCCAAGTTCAACCGCCGCCGCGAGGGCGGCAACCCGCTGGAGAAGGCGATCCGCCGCCTGCTCGGCATCGAGGTCAAGATGCGGCAGTACGCCGAGGGCCGCAAGTTCGTGCACGGCGTCGTCGAGCGGGTCGGGATGGACGGCTTCAACAAGGTCTTCGAGTCCCCGCTGACCCTGCCCTGGCTGGCCGAGCTGGGCGATCCGGACGCCTGGGTGGCACGGGTCCACGGCACGCACCCGGTGCTCGACTGACCATGGCCCGGATCCCGGCCCCGGTCGCCGCCGTCCGGTCGGCGGTCAGCCGCGGCCTGGCGGACCTGCCGGCCGGCGCGCTCGTGCTGGTCGCCTGCTCGGGCGGCGCGGACTCGCTGGCGCTGGCCGCCGCGGCCCACTTCGTGCTGGGCCGGCGCGGCGCCGCCGGGCGGGTCGGGCTGGTCACCGTCGACCACGGCCTGCAGGAGGGCTCGGAGCGCCGGGCCCGCTCGGTGGCGGCCTGGGCCCGGGACGCCGGCTTCGACCCGGTGCGGGTGTCGGCGGTCACGGTGGCCGGCCTGCCCGGTGGCCCGGAGGCCGCCGCCCGGACCGCGCGCTACCAGGCGCTGGAGGCCGCCGCGAGCGATCTGGGAGCGGCCGCCGTGCTGCTCGGGCACACCCGTGACGACCAGGCCGAGACGGTGCTGCTGGCGCTGGCCCGCGGCGCCGGTCCGCGCGGGCTGTCCGGGATGCCGCGGCGGCGCGGGGTGTTCCGCCGGCCGCTGCTGGACGTGAGCCGGGGCGACACCCGCAAGGCGTGTGCCGCCCTGGGCCTGGCGCCCTGGGAGGACCCGCACAACACCGATCCGGCGTACGCCCGGGCCCGGGTCCGTGGCGCCGCGCTGCCCGCCCTGGTGGCCGAGCTGGGCCCGGCCGTGGTCGGCAACCTGGCCCGTACCGCCGCGCTGGTGGCCGCGGACAACGCGGCGCTGGACGAGCTGGCCGCCGAGGCGCACGAGCGGGCGCGCTCGGCCGGCGGGCTGTCGGCGGCGGCGCTGGCCGGGCTGCCCGCCGCGATCCGGGGACGGGTGCTGCACCGGTGGGCGCGGGAGCTGGGGGCGCCCGGGGGCGCGCTGGCGTACCGGCACGTGAGCGCTCTGGACGCGCTGGTGACCGACTGGCACGGGCAGGGGCCGGTCTTCCTGCCGGCCGGGATCGCCGTGGCGCGGCGGGGAAGTGACCTCGTTCGGGTGGTTGCGGCCCATATCAAGTGAGCGGCCCGGATCGGAAAGCGGCCCCGTTTCACGAACGGTAACCTCGATGCGGCAGGCTTAGAGTCATGGCTGATGGTTCTTGGTACGACGCCGACATCGACCACGTGATCATCTCGGAGGAGCAGATCCGCGAGAAGATCGACGAGCTGGCGAAGCAGGTTTCCGCGGATCACGCCGCTGCCACCGACGGGATCCTCCTGGTCTGCGTGCTGAAGGGCGCGGTCATGTTCATGGCCGATTTCGCCCGTTCGCTGGGGCGGCACGGGCCGTCCACCGAGATGGAGTTCATGGCCGTCTCGTCGTACGGACAGGGCACCACCTCGTCCGGCGTGGTGCGCATCCTCAAGGATCTGGACCGGGACATCACCGGCCGGCACGTGCTGGTGGTCGAGGACATCGTCGACTCGGGGCTGACCCTGTCCTGGCTGATGAAGTACCTGGAGTCCCGCCAGCCGGCCAGCGTCGAGGTGGTCGCGCTGTTCCGCAAGCCGGACGCGGTGAAGGTGCAGGTCCCGGTCCGCTACGTGGGCTTCGACATCCCGAACGAGTTCGTGGTCGGCTACGGGCTGGACTTCGCTGAGCGTTACCGGGAGTTGCCGTACGTGGGCGTTCTGAAGCCGGAGGTGTACGCCCGTAGCTGAACCGTTTTCTCAGCGTGTTCTCAGTAATGGTGGTTATGGGCCGTTTTATCGCTGAAACGCGCTGGATTGCGGGGGGTTACGCCGAGTTCGCCCTCCGGCCTCACGGGTTCGCAAACCGTGCCTACGGTGTACGGTCGAGTGACCGATGGCGTGGTGTCACGAGCGCCGGAGGGGCCGGGAGTGATTCACCGCCGCAAAGCGGGGAATTGATCTACGGCAGCCGCCGGTGGGCGGCGACGTTGAGGTGACCAGGACGCCGATCAGGAGGGTCCGGGCGCTTGGCGCCCGACAACAGTATGGAACGTACGCGTTTCTTCCGCCGCCCGGTGGTCTGGATCATTCTGGTGATCATCGGCGTAGTCGCGCTGAGCTCATTCTTCACCAGTGGTCCGAGCTACCAGCGAGTAGATACTTCGGTCGCTCTTGAGCGTCTGAACCAGCCCGGCATCGAGAAGGTCGTCCAGAAGGACAAGGAGCAGACGCTCCAGATCGACCTGAAGGATGCCCAGCAGTTCAACGGCAAGACCACCGACAAGATCGAGACCCAATATCCGTACGAGGTCACCAGCCAGATCTGGGAGGACGTCCGGGCGGCCAAGGCGGCCGGACGGATCAACGGGACGATCAACACCACCGTCTCCGGCGACAACATCCTGCTCAGTCTGCTGATCAACCTGCTGCCGATCGCCATTCTGGTGGTTCTGCTGCTGCTGTTCATGTCGCAGATGCAGGGTGGCGGCTCCCGGGTGCTCAACTTCGGCAAGTCCAAGGCGAAGATGATCACCAAGGACACGCCGAAGACGACGTTCGCCGACGTGGCGGGCGCCGACGAGGCGGTCCAGGAGCTCCACGAGATCAAGGACTTCCTGCAGAACCCGGCGAAGTACCAGGCGCTGGGCGCCAAGATCCCGAAGGGCGTGCTGCTGTTCGGCTCGCCGGGTACCGGTAAGACGCTGCTCGCCCGCGCCGTCGCCGGCGAGGCCGGGGTCCCGTTCTACTCCATCTCCGGTTCGGATTTCGTGGAGATGTTCGTCGGTGTCGGCGCCAGCCGGGTCCGCGACCTGTTCGAGCAGGCCAAGTCGAACGCGCCGGCGATCGTCTTCGTCGACGAGATCGACGCGGTCGGCCGGCACCGCGGCGCCGGCATGGGCGGTGGCCACGACGAGCGCGAGCAGACGCTCAACCAGCTGCTCGTCGAGATGGACGGCTTCGACACCAAGGGCGGCGTGATCCTGATCGCGGCCACCAACCGGCCCGACATCCTGGACCCCGCGCTGCTGCGTCCCGGCCGCTTCGACCGGCAGATCCCGGTGGACAACCCGGACATGGAGGGCCGCAAGGCGATCCTGCGGGTGCACGCCAAGGGCAAGCCGTTCACGCCGGACGTCGACCTCGACTCGGTGGCCCGGCGGACCCCCGGCTTCTCCGGCGCCGACCTGGCCAACGTGATCAACGAGGCCGCGCTGCTGACCGCCCGTAACGAGAAGCGGGCGATCTCCAACGAGTTCCTCGAGGAGGCGATCGACCGGGTCATCGCCGGTCCGGAGCGCCGCACCCGGGCGATGAGCGACAAGGAAAAGAAGATCACCGCGTACCACGAGGGTGGGCACGCGCTGGTGGCCTACGCCCTGCCGCACTCCGCACCGGTGCACAAGGTGACGATCCTGCCGCGCGGCCGCTCCCTCGGGCACACCCTGGTCCTGCCGACCGAGGACAAGTACACCCAGACCCGCGCCGAGATGATCGACACCCTGGCGTACGCGCTGGGTGGCCGGGCCGCCGAGGAACTCGTCTTCCACGAGCCCACCACCGGCGCCGGCAACGACATCGAGAAGGCGTCCGGCCTGGCCCGCGCCATGGTCACGCAGTACGGCATGAGCTCCAAGCTGGGCGCGGTGAAGTACGGCACCAGCGGTGACGAGCCCTTCATGGGCCGCAACATGGGTCACGAGAAGGACTACTCGGACGCCGTCGCGGCCGACATCGACTCCGAGGTGCGGGCGCTCATCGAGCTCGCGCACGACGAGGCGTGGGAGATCCTGGTCGAGTACCGCGACGTGCTCGACAACATGGTCCTGGAGCTGATGGAGAAGGAGACCATCACCCAGGAGGACATGAACCGGATCTGCGCCCGGGTGCAGAAGCGCCCGCCGATGTCGCCCTTCAACGGCTTCGGCAAGCGGCTGCCGTCGGAGGCCCCGCCGGTGCTCACCCCGGCCGAGCGGGAGAAGCTGAAGGCGCAGGCCGAGGCGGACGGTCAGATCGCCGTCGGGCCGAACGCCAACGGCTCCGCGGAAGGCAGCAACTGATCAGCGCGCACGACGAACTCGACTACCTCGCCGCCCGTCTGGTCGACGGCAAGCTCACCGGCACCCCGGTCGAGCAGGCCGTCGACCTCGGGCGGATCGAGAAGGCGGTCCGGGAGATCCTCATCGCGATCGGTGAGGACCCGGATCGGGACGGCCTGGCCCGGACCCCCGCCCGGGTCGCCCGGGCCTACGCGGAGCTCTTCGCCGGCCTGCGGGTCGACCCGTCGACCGTGCTCACCACCACCTTCGAGGCCGACCACGAGGAACTCGTCCTGGTCCGGGACATCGAGGTGCAGAGCATGTGCGAGCACCACCTGCTGCCGTTCAAGGGCCTCGCGCACATCGGCTACATCCCGGGCGCCGACGGCCGGATCACCGGCCTGTCGAAACTCGCCCGCCTGGTCGAGGTCTTCGCCCGCCGGCCGCAGGTCCAGGAGCGACTCACCTCACAGATAGCCGACCTGCTGATGGCGCAGCTGGGCGCCCGCGGGGCGATCGTGGTGCTGGAGTGTGAGCACCTGTGCATGGAGATGCGCGGGATCCGCAAGGCCGGCGCGCGGACGGTCACCTCGGCGGTGCGCGGCGCGTTCCAGAACGACGGCAAGGTCCGTGCCGAGGCGATGGCGCTGATCAACGCCCGCTGAATCGGACTCATCGCCGGAGGCGGCTCGCGTACGTGAGCCGCCTCCCAGGTCAGATCAGGCCGCGGAACTGGTTGGCCGACTCCATCGCGGCCCGCGTCAACTGGGTCGCCTCGTCCAGCCGGAGGCGGGCCTGCTCCAGCTGCGAGATCGCCGCCGCGGTGCTCGGGTGGAACGACCCGACCGCGGTCAGCCGCAGCAGCGCCAGTGACTGGTCCAGCTGGTCGGCGACCATCTGGATGCCGGCGAGCGCCCGTTGCGCCCCGTCCACCGAGGCGGCGACGCTCACCTTGACTTCTTCGACGTTCGCCATGGCCATCCCTCTCGTCGTCGGATCGGTCAGTCGAACAGCGCCTGCAGGCCGACGCCCATGCAGGTGAGCAGCACCGGGGTGAGGCAGGTGACGATGCCCAGCACCGGCGTCCGGTCGACCGGCGCCCCGCTCTTCTCGGCGTCCGGACCCCACACGAAGCCGATGGTCGCCCAGCCGAGCCCGAAGGCCAGCAGCGGCATGCTCAGCCCGCACAGCAGCGTGTAGGTGGGCAGCGAGCCACTCGGCGCCACCAGGTAGAGAATGATCTGCACGAACAACACCGCGGCCGCGAACGGGCCGTACACCAGCAGGTTCCGTGCCCACGGACGGCCCGGACCGGCCGGCGCCGGACCGACGAAGGCATGATCCGCGGCATCCGCGGTGGCCCGGGCCTGGCGCAGCGCCGCCAGGACAGCCCCCGGACCGCCGGTCACCGCGGCCAGCGCCGCCGCCCGCTCACCGTCCTGCGGCGTCAGATCCACCTCCGGTACGCCGAAATCGCGCACCAGCCTGGCCCGCTGCGGAGCGAGCCGGGCCCGTACCGCGGAAAGCTCCTGCCAGGCGGTGGCGATCGTCGCCGCCTGTTCCCCGGCCACCGAGCTCGCCGCGCGGCGCACCACGTCGAGCTCGCGCGCCGCCGCCAGATAGGCGGCCCACGGGCCGGAGCCGGGCGGGGCCGCCTGGGACGGCACCAGCCCGCTCTGCTCTGCCTGCTCCGTCATGGGTTCGCACCCTTCCGGGCCACGTCGCTTTGTCCGTCCGCCGCCGTCATGGGTTGCGCCTTCCGGCGGACGCCGCCTCTTCGATTCGTCGGATCCGCCGCCCCACGCGTCGCCCTCCGGCGTGGGCCGCCACGGTTGCGCGGGCCCCGCGCCGCATCGGCCGTCGCCTGCCGGCGCACGTCACTTCGGGGATCCGTTCCGGCTGCCGCCTCATGCGTCGCCGCCCTCCGGCTGGACGAACGGGACCACGGTGACCGTCCGGTCGGTGTGCCGGTCGTGCAGCAGCGCACGGTTCGGCCGTGGGTGCCAGTCCACCGGCCGGCCCAGCATCAGCGTCACATCGGCCTGCGGCACGTTCAGGAAGAGCAGACCGGCCACGTCCTCGCGTCCCATACTGCCGCCGGTCTCCTCGTTGAACCGGCGCACGCCGCGCCACCAGGACAGCAGATGCGCGCCCCGGCTCGGCCCGGCACGCAGCAGCTGCCGCAGCCCGGCCAGGCCACCCGGCGGGGCCGCGTCCATCCCGAACACCACCCGGTAGCCCGGGTGCTCGGCGTCGAGCTCGGCGGCCAGCCCGGCGGCGTCCACGACGACCACCTCCTGACGGTGGGCGATCTCCGCCGCCAGCGCCTCGGCCAGCGCATCCCCCTCCGCGACCAGCGAGGCGATCACGAACCGGGCGGTCCGAGGCGCGTGACACGCCGCCACGCTGCGGGCCGCCGCGTCCAGCACCTCCGCACCGGTCGTCTGCGAGCCCAGGATCGCCAGGTGCCGCCCCGGCGACGAGTCCAGCGGGAACGCCGCGGTGGACAGGTTCACGTCGATGATCCGGCCGACCAGGGCGGTCGGGCGGCTCGCCCGGCCGGCCAGCGCGGCCCGGTAGGTCGGGTCGTCGGCCAGATGCTGGTGCGCGTAACCGGCGAAGATCCGGGGCGGGACGGACTCCGGGGCCCGCGCCCCCCACAACCTGTGCCGCAGCTCGCTGAGCAGCTCCTGATCGGCGTGCGGGTCGGGGAACCGGACCACCCGTTCGTGACCCCGGGTCGCGCCGCGCGGGCCGCCCAGGCCACCGGCCGTGTTCACCACCGCGCTGCCCAGCGGCAGCCCGGCCGCCGCGTCGTTGGTCGGCTCCAGCACGTCGCCCCCGCCGGGCAGCGCGATCCGCACCGGGAACTGGCCGAAGATCGAGTCACGCTTCGCGTAGAGCGCCTCGACGCCGAGCACGGTCTGGCTGGCCAGCACCAGGTGGATGCCGTACGACCGGCCCTTGCGGGCCAGCGACTCCAGCAGGCCGACCGCCTCGGCAGCCGTCGGGTCGTTGCCGGCCAGCAGCACCTGGAACTCGTCGATGACACACAGCACCCGGGGCAGTGGACCGCCCCGGCCCTCCTCGGCCGCCACCGCGCGCAGGTCGGCGAACCGCGAGACACCGGCCCGCTTGTACGCCATCGAGCGGCGGCCCATCTCGGCGTCCAGCTCGCGCAGCACGGCCAGGCCGTACTCCCGGTCCGACTCCACCCCGACCGCGCGGGCATGCGGCAGCCAGGTGCGGTCCCGCCGCGTCGGGACGAACTCGGCGAACGACACGCCCTCCTTGAAGTCGAGCAGGTAGAGAGCCAGCTCGTCGGGGGAGTACCGGGCGCCCAGGCTGTACAGCACGTTGATCAGGAAGGCGGTCTTGCCGGCCCCGGAACGACCGCCGACCATCCAGTGCGGGGTCAGATCGTTGAACCGCAGCACCAGGGGCACGTCACCGTGATGCCCGACCACCGTCTCCACCCCGGCCGCCGCGTCCGCCGACCACAACTCCTCGGCCGGCTCGGGCAGCAGATCGGACAGCGTCACCCGGGAGGCCGCCGCGGTGTGCGCGGCCAGCTCCTGACACACCGCGTCGACCAGGTGCGGCGGGGGATCCTCGTCGAGGAAGACCGGGGCGTTCAGCCACGGCGCGTCCGCCGTCGACCCGAAAGATCCCCCGGGCGGGTCACCGACCACCGCGAACGGGTTACGCACCGAGACCGACGTGGTGCGCGGCAGCGGGGGCTGGGTGGTCTCCGCGGTCAGCGGTGGAGGCGGCCAGCCGGCCACGATCAGGTGAAGGCCGGAGTCCGGGCCCTGCTGCGCCAGAGCGGCGATCCGGCGCAGCTCCTCACCCTCGGTCAGCTCGGGCAGGCTGGCGATGACCACGAGCAGCATCCGGTCCCGCCGGGCCCGGCGGGACGTGCCGCCGCCGCGGACCGGGCGCAGCCACTTCTCCGCCTCGGAGAGCACCTCGCGCAGCCCCTGACGGTCGGTGGCCGGTGGGGACATCAGGCCGGCGTCGGCCAGCTCCTCGAACGGCTGGAACACCGCGCCGCCCCCCACCCCGTCGACCGCGCGCACCAGCAGTGAACCGGCCGGGGCGGCCGCGAACAGGCGCAGCAACACGGCCCGGAGCAGCCCGAACACCCGCGGATCGGTGGCGCTCGCGTCGACCGTGAGATGACCGGCGCCGAGCAGCGGAACGATCGCCGGGAAGCGGGCGTCGTCCAGCGGCTGCGCCACACCGATCCGGACGAACTGCGGTGACGACCCGCCACCGAGCGGCGCCCGGGGCGTCAGGGCGTCCAGCGGCGCCCCCAGCCAGCCGGGCGTGAGCTGGGCCGCGGCCATCCGCAGTTGCTCGGCCAGGCGATGCTGTTCCCGCGGATCGGCGGCGCTGGGCGCATACGCCTCCAGCGCGGCGGAGGCCGCGTCCGCTGTCGCCACCGCCTGCCGGTGCAGAGCGGCGGCCTGCCGGACCCGCAGAGCCGAATCCGCCACTGCCGTCACCTCCTGTCGCGCGCATAAAACCTATCCCAGACGAGCGTGGCTACACGCAATGCGGTCCCGACGCGATTCGGGGGCATGCGGGGTGTCCGCCCCGCGATGCCCGGCCCGCGTGTCCTGACAGGAGACGCCCGAGCCGACCGGAGATCAGTACGGACGCGGGACGGGGACGGTTCGCCGATCGGCACTCGTCCTGTCGTGAGGCGACGGCGACGACGAATTAGTGTCGTATGTATGCAGCCACGTGAGCCGGAGACCGGAGTGGGACCGACGCCGCCTACGGTACCGGCGGCGTCGCCGGACGGCACCGCGCCGGTCGGCCCGCCACCCGGAGGTGGTGCGGGCCCGCGGCCCGGGGGTGGTGCGGGTCCGCGGCCCGGACGCCGAGACCGCTTGCGGAGCCGGCGATCGCGGTTGTTGCTGGCGTTGGGGGCGGGGATCATGGCCCTGCTGTGCCTGGGGGGAGTGGGGGTGGTGGTCGCCCTCTACGACAACGCCACCGAAATCAAACGATCGGACCCAAGCGCCGTCCTGGTGAATTTCCTTGGCGCCTATCTTGCCGATCGCGACGATGAGCAATCCGCGCTTTACACTTGCAAGGAAGGTAGTGATCTCAGTCGTTTGAACACCTTCCGAGAAGAGATCAGGAGAACTGAAGATAAGTACTCGGTAGGGGTAATGGTTACCTGGAAGAATCTCGCTGTGGAGGTCTCTGGTAGGCGCGCTACAGCCATTGCGGATATCGTGCGAACGATATCCGGCGGAGCGGAGGAGACGTTTGATCCTTGGATATTCGACATGGCTGACGATGATGGCTGGAGAGTGTGCTCCGCCAGCCCCAAATCTTGACTTATTCAAGCCACAGAAGGCGAGACGGTACCTCTAGGGTCTGCGGAACTCGTCCGTTCCATGCCCACCGGTACCACTCCAGTTCGATGGCCACGCGTGCGCAGACTTCACCATTTTCACTCGTATACAGCTCGGTGGTGACGCGTAAGTCTCGCTCTTCGCCACCATCGTCTAGAAGCCGAACCGCGCGCTGGCCTGTCAGTGAGGTGGCCTGATCGGCTGGTACCGGTAGTCGTCGAGAGGGCTCATCGAGTGAGACCAGCCTCGGCTTCGGTGGCGTGGCCGATACGAATGGGGCGGACACGCCTAGGTCTTCCACCCAAACGCGGTCAATCGGAACGAGGGCAGCGAATACTTCAGTTTGCTCCGACTCGGCCCGGTACCATTCCGCTTCTGGCATTACGGGAATGTAGGTCCGACTTCCTTGGACTACCTTCTCATCAGCTCGGAGATCGCAGCGCCATCCAAGGCCAGGCAGGCCGATAAGAACTCGACGGCCTCGCAGCTGTCCGCTCATTGTGGCCGGCACTGGAACGACTGGCCGAGGAGGCTCAAGCTCCCAGCTGGCTTGACTGAAGAAAGGGTCGGGAACGGGTTCGCTCATTATCCGGCGTCGCCCAGTGGTGCGCCGTGCTGCTGCATGAACGGCACGGGGTTCGTCGCGCCGGCACTCGATCGGTCATTGTTCATATGGACCTCGAAGTGCAGGTGGGGACCGGACGAGTTGCCGCTTGTGCCGACACGGCCGATGACCTCACCCGCGGTGACCTTCTGGTTCTTGTGGACGAAGGGGCGCTGCACCATGTGACAGTACCGGGTCATCACGTTCCCGGCATGCTCGATCTCCACCATCCAGCCACATCCGCCCTTGCCCGGGTACCCGTCGACGTTGCACGTCTTCCGACCCCGGAAGTCCTCGTCGCACTTCACCATCGACACGATGCCGCTTGCCGCCGCGACGATCGGCGCGTACCTACCGACCATCAGGTCGACACCCTGGTGGTTGGGCCGTTCCGGAGTCCGGAAGCCGGATCCGACTTCCGCCTGGACCGGGTTCGTCCAGCCGGACGCGGCGATCTGGCCCGACGCCGCGCATTCCATCGACAGGGAGTTCCCCACCGCGTTGGCCGCACCATCGGCCAGCATGTTGACCATCTGAGTCGCGGCCGGTTCATGCTTGGCGTAGGCGTCCGGGTAGGCGCTGATCTGAACCGCCTGCGCCGCCCGGGTCAGGGACTTCTTCTCCCAGCCTCGTACCTTCTTGAGCTTCTGGTAGAACTTCGTGGCGGCGTACTCCGGATCCCGGACCTGTTCCGGCGTGCCCCAGCCCGAGCTCGGCCGCTGCTGGAAGAGGCCGAGCGAATCGTGGTCGTTCCGGGCGCCGAGATGGCCCAGATTGACCAGCCCGGACTCCTGCATCGCGGTCGCCACCGCGATCACCCATGCGCGCGGCGGCATCCGCATCTTCGCGCCGACATTGATGATGATGGCCGCGTTACGGACCTGCTGGTCGCCGTACTCCCGGACGTCCGGCAGTTCGGCATTGGGATCGATCGGACCGGCCTCGCCGCATCCGAACGCGGCCATGGTGAGGTTGGCGCGTTCGTCGTCATCGTCGCTGAACCCGCCGAACAGGATGACCGTGACGCTTCCGGCGCAGCACAGCAGCGCAAGGGTGGTCACCAGAGCGGCCAGAAGTACGACCTTGCGCGGCCGCCGGAGACTCACGCCGCCTCCCAGTCGATGCCGTCCACGAGCCAATGGCCGTCGGGTGCGACCAGGCGCAGGCTCAGCCTGCCGGAGTCCATCGTCACCACCGCGTTGACCAGGGTGTCGTTGACCGCCTCCACGACCGGGCGGCCGACCACTCGGTTCGCCGGAACGCCGGCCGGGTCGACGCCACGAAGTTGGTCAGCGAGATCGGTGGAGGCGTTCGGAACCAGGCGGTCGAGCCACTTCTTCGACGTCACGCCGGTGTGACTCACCCATGCCGAGGCGAAGGCGTAGGCCACCGCCTCCGGCTGGGCACGTCCGGGACTGGTCTTCGGGGTGGGCGGTGGCTCCGAGGAGACGACACTGTCGTCGTCGGCCGGGTTGATGCTGATCGCGGGAGCCGGCGAACCGAGGCCGGCCAAGGGGGAGCCGGCATCTCCGTCGGAGAACAGTCGTCCGACGCCGACCACAGCGAGCACGATGACGGCAAGAACCAGGGCTATTCCCCAACGCGAGCGGAAGAGGGCGTTGAGTCCGCGCGCGATCACTCCCGACATGCGTCACCTCGCCTCTGACCGCACCCGGGGCGTCGCCGGTTCCTGGGTGGTCGAACCGGTCTCCGGGCGATAGATGGCATACGATGTCGGGCGCTCTGCCACGTCCGGCTCCGTCCATTCGGCGGTGCGCCGAGCACGCACTGGAGCAGGTCGGTTCGGCGTGGTGGGTTCCACCGCAGCCGGCTTGCCCTCACGGACGGACTCGTTGCCGTCCGGACGGACCGGAAGGCCCGGTCGGGGCTCGTCACCAAGGGTGGCGACGGCGGCCGTCTCGCTGCGGGTCGAAGCCGCGTGCGCCGGGTCTTCGAGCCGAGCCTCAGGGCGTAGGTTGCGCTGTTCGATGAAGACAACGCGCCCGTCTTTGCCGATCACGGGCTCACGGGTGCTGCCGCCCTCGGCGACCTCCAGCTTCGCGGCCTCGCGCATGTCCCGGAAGAAGCGGCGATGCCAGGACCCGCCGGAGGCGATGGTGGCAGCGCCGTCCTTACCGCCGAGTTGAGTGATCCTGCGATACGGGCGAAGCAGCAGCCAGCCCACAACGCCGCACAGCCAGACCAGAACCACCTGCAACCATCCCGGAAGGCTTGCCGTGTTCATGATGAGGTCTACGGCAAAGAGGTAGATGGCAGCGCCTGTCCCGAAGATGGCGATATTGAAGATCGCTGCTACAACGGCATTACCGAGGCGTCGGATGCCAGCGCTTGCCGGCCTCAGGAGACCAATTGTTCCTAGAATAGGAACCGCGATTACCGCCCATCGGAAGATCAGGAAGCCGAGGAGCACAAGAACCGAGGCGGTTAGGTCGAACATGGCGAACATCAGTGCAGCTAGGGCGGCGATGAATCCCGAGCCAATCCGTTCCATGCCATTGGTCCCTTGGAGGTAGTCATACGCCTCCGGATCTTCGGTCTTGATTTGTTGTGCAACGAGCGACCATTGAGTTCTCTTGCGCTCTAGTGTTGCTTCTCGGATGGCTGGGTTCTTGCGGATCTCCTCGGCCTCGTCCCAGCGTAGAGAGTGGGCATCATAAAGGGCGAGACCGTACTTTTGTGCGGTTTCGCTGTCGGCAGATCCAAGAACGCCCCGAAGCCAGTTTCGATAGAGCATCGTTTCGGTGGCTGTGTCGCTGGCGCGAACTGCCGGTGGCCGCTTGTCTGTGCAGGCGTCGGCCTTACCCAGCTTGCAGTCGGTACCGGACGCTGGGCTCTGGGCTCTGGGGCCTACAGCGTCGTGCACCACACTGAGCGAGGTTACGAGGCTTTGGTCGGCGAGATTGGCTGACCGAACAGGCCAGGCAGCGATCGCGGTGACGCCGACCATGACCAAGATGGCCCAGCCGGCAGTTGTCGTTGCTGCCCCCATGTCCGCTTGCCGAGACCGCCAGATGAGGTAGATGCCGACAATTGCCAGGGTGATAACGCCGAATGCCGTAAAAACCTTCTGGTAGACCGCCGTAGTTGCCTGCTGAACCAGCGTGTCGGCCCAGCCCCAGAGCGACTGCGGGTCCCAAGCTCGCTCACGGAGTGCGTTCGATGCGCCGATAATCGCCGTCGCTACCATGAACTCACCGTTCGCGATGGTCGATTCTATTCGCGAGTCGGCTTCTGTCAGTGGTGCGGTGCAACCGCCTTCTTGGTCGTAGATTGGAAAGCTGTATCCGGCATATCCGTAAAGGGTGTACATGCCTTTGGGGCCTGGCTGATTGGACGCTTCTGGTTTTTCGGCGAACCATCCCGCCAGGCCAGAGTCAGGGGTGCTGGGTGTAGGTGCGCTTTCGCAGGACGCCTTTTCGCCTGCTGCATCCTTGAGGCGGTTGACACATTGCCGGAAGTCCTTCTTCCACTCTTCCAGGCTGCAGGGCCCGCCGGGTGCCTTGCCGGGGGCTGCGTACGCCCCCGACGGTGCGGCGACCGCCCAGGCGATCGACGCCACCACCAGCACAACCATGGCCGAAAACAGCGCCAACCCCCGCCGCACCATCTCAAACCTCCAGGTCGGACGGGAGCGGCACCACCGCAGGCTGCTGCGCCGCTCCAGGCGTCGTGTCCAGGTGCTCCAACAACCCGTCGACGTACGAGACGTCGACGCGAACCTTCTGGACCCGCCCGTCCACGTCGCGCATGACGAATTCGCGGAAGCCCAGCCGGTGCTGGGATGACGTGTCCACCTGGGACAGCGACGCGAGCGTCGCTTCGTAGCCGTCATGGACCGGGACCCGCAGCAGCCGCAACGCCTCGGAGGCGATCTCCTGGTCCTCGGCGATCCGGCCGACGAAGACCGTGGAGACCAGGTTCTGCACGTCCAGGCCGAGGATGTCGCGCGGGTTCTGGGAGGCGACCAGCGCGGCCAGGTTCCATTTCCGGGAGTCGCGGGCGAGCCGGACCAGGAACGATCGTCCGGACCGCCAGCCCTCCATGAAGTGTGCCTCGTCGAGGCCGACCATCTTGCGGGACGACATCGAGCCGCCGTAGCAGCGTCGCACGGCGAGCCGGTGGGCGGTGTGCAGCATCGGCAGGGCGAGGGACTCCTCGGCCGACCAGTACTCCCGCTCGATCTTGAGGTCGGGCAGCCGCAGGCCGGCCATGGTGATCACGGTGAGGGCGGAGTCGGCGCCGAGCAGGTGCTGCGGGGGGCGACCGAAGAAGAGCAGCGCCAGCGGCATCTCCGCGGTGTCCAGCAGCAGGTTGGCCAGCTCCCTGCCGTCGTCGTCCAGGCCCTGGAGGGTGGCGACCACGTCGTCGAGGGTGGACGTCTCCTCGGCCGGGACCTGCCGGACGGCGTGCCGCAGCAGCGTCGCGGTGGACGCCTCCTTGGCCACCTGCGGCGGCACCAGCATCGAGCAGATGTCCTGGACCAGCATGCGGCGTTCGGCGCGGGCGTTGGAGACCGCGATCTCGAACTCCCGGTCGCCGGTCGGGCCGGTCGGGAACTCCGAGCGGATCGGGGTCGGGATCAGCGCGTACGGCGCGAGCGTCCCCTGCTCGGATCCGGTGAGGTTCAGCACCCGGCTGTACGGACGCAGTTCCGGCATCTGGCACAGCCGGGCGAGCGGCCCGGACGGGTCGAGCAGGGTCACCTGCACGCCGCGGCGGGCGTTGAGGTAGCCGAGCGCGCCCATCAGCGTCGACTTGCCACCGCCCGGCTCGGCCACGAAGACGCCGAGTCCGGAGCGTTCCCGTACCTCCATCGGGAAGTGCAGGTCGAGGAAGACCGGCCGGCGGCAGGTGCCGGCGGTCCGCCCGATCAGGTCGCCGCGCCGGTCACCGACCGTGGAGGCGGCCTGCGGAAGCGCCGCGGCCAGCAGCTTGACCGGCATCCGCCGGACGTACCCGGTGTTGGCGATCGGTTCGCCGGGGATGAACTCGCGCGCCAGCTGATCCTGGTTCTTCGGGTGTTGCAGGGAGATCCGCAGTTCACGGGAGTAGAGCTGGATCAGCCGCCGGGCGCGTTCCAGGCACTCCTCGCGGTTGGCGCCGCCGACCGCGATCCGGTGCCAGCCGTGGGCCCGGGCCGATTCGGTGGGCAG
The DNA here is from genome assembly GCF_003711105.1 of Actinoplanes teichomyceticus ATCC 31121. Classification (NCBI taxonomy): domain Bacteria; kingdom Bacillati; phylum Actinomycetota; class Actinomycetes; order Micromonosporales; family Micromonosporaceae; genus Actinoplanes; species Actinoplanes teichomyceticus. The sequence goes on along the minus strand of NZ_CP023865.1, from coordinate 7,939,233 downwards.
GCCGGTGGTCATCTCGTCGCCGATCACCAGCGCGCGCTTGGCCAGCCGCTCCAGCTCCGGTGGGGCGTCGATGCCGTGCTCGGCGTAGTCCAGCTGCTGCGACCGGATCATCCGCAGCCGGTGCTCCAGGTTCTTGAAGGAGCTGCCCGAGCCGAGGATGTCCAGCCGGGAGGAGAGCTCCATCGGCCACGGGAGCCGCTCGTGGAAGTGCAGCCACGGCTCGTGTTTCTCGGGGATCTCCAGCGGCTCCATCCGGCCGACCGAGAGCACCGCGATGTGGCGTTCCTCACCGGTCATCCGGTTCACCAGCTTCACCGTGGAGCCGTACGGCGTGCGGTACCGCTCCACCTGCTCGGTCAGTGCCAGCAGGTCGCCGGTCTCCCAGTGGCCGTTGGAGACCGGGGAGAGCAGCCCGGGCGGCGCCATGCACAGCGCCACCGAGCGGAACAGCAGCCATTCCAGCTCCTGCGGGGTGACCCGCCGGCCGCGCATCCCGAACGCGTTGAGCACCTCGTCGAACTGCTCGACCGTGCGGCCCAGCTTGCGCCGCTCGTTCTCCGAGGTGCCGCGGCCGAAGACGCGCAGCACCCGCTCGGAGAACGTGTCGCCGAGCGAGCGCCGGGCGAAGGTGACGCCGAGATAGGTCTGCCCCTCCGCGTGGTTGACCGACAGCAGGTGCCGCTGCGCCGCGACCAGATGGTCCGACCAGGACGTGGCGCCGTGCACGTCGGGCAGCGGCTTGGCGGTGAACGAGTCCACCGTGCGCGCCCACTCGTCGGCCGGGAACGGGCGGGTGGTGCGCCGCAGGTGCAGCCGGAAGCCGGCCAGGCCCGCGTACTGCTCGGAGATCGCGCTGAGCAGCGCCTCGCGTTCCGCGTCCGGCCGGAACGCCCAGCGCACCTCGGGCAGGTAGTACCAGGCCGTGACGGTGCTCTGGGTGAAGGTGAGGTGCCCGGCGATCTCGCTGATCGCCAGCTCGATGGCCGGGTCGCGGTCGTTGAACTTGAGTTTCTGCGGGCGCAGCGGCGCCGGACGCGGCGCCTTCGGCTGCTTGCGGCCGGCCGCCTCGCGTTTCGCCGGAGTCCTCGGCTTGCGCTTGGCGGGCGCCTTTTCGGGTACGGGTACCGGCAGGGCGGCCGCGACCGGCTCGGGGGCGGGCGCCGGCCGGCCGGGTGTGGCCACGTTCTGCCAGAGCGGCGGGGTGGCGACCGGTTCCACGGTCGCGGGCGGGCTCGCCGGCTGCCGCGGTGGCGGCCACTCGTCGTACTCCGACCAGTCGTCGGCGTCCGGGTCGTCGGGCACCGCCGCCGGCTCCGGGTAGAAGTCCGGCTCGGGACCGCTCGGGGCCCGGGTGAACGGGGCGTCCGGCCAGCCGTTCGAGGCGGGCGGGGCGGACGACGGCACGTCGACCGGGACGGCCGTCGATCCGGCGCCACCACCCGGTGGATCCGTGACCGGGGGGGTCGGCGGCGGGACCGGCCCGGAGCCGTTGGCGCGATGCCCGTTGGTCTCGGCGGGATCCACCGGAAGATCACTCGGACGGGTGGGCGCGCTCGGCCGGGCGGGGGCGCCGGTTCCGCCGAAGAGGTCGAGGAACGGGGAGTCGATGTCCATCGTGGTGTCGACCGGGGCGCTCGGCGCGCGGACGGTCTGTGGCGCCTGGAACACGCCCACGCCGCCGTGCCCGGGCGCGGTGACGAACTCTTCGGCGCCGTCCAGCGATTCGGGCGGGGAGTAGTGGTCCGGACGCACACCGTTACTCTGCCTGCCCGGCGAGGGTGCAGCCGCGCGGGGATGCCCGTGCGGAGGGTTGGCGGTCATGCGTGAACACCACCGAGGGTCGATGAGGTCATACCAACTCCTCCCGGACGCGGATGCGAGTGGCGACAAGTCTCGGATCGCGTCGCTCCACGGCGGGTTCGCGGGTGCGGCGCCAGTCGGTGAGCGCGGTGCGGATGACCACCCGGGCCGGCCGGTCCGGGTCGACATGCCGGAACACGTACGACGTGGTGACCATGGCCAGGGCGATCTCCCAGGCCGGGAACGGGTCGAAGTCGAGCGTGATCAGGTAGTGGATCGCCATGAAGAGCGGCACCAGCACGACGAACATGCCGTACTGCGCGTACGGCAGGTGGACGGGCAGGGTGTAGCCGGGCGGGCCGAGATAGACCAGGCGGGCCCGGTAGATGTCGTCGTCGGTCCGGAGCCGCATCTCAGTTGAAGATCAGCTTGATCAGGTAGTCGCCGAGGAAGAAGAGGGTCGCCGCTCCGGCGATGAACGCCAGGCCCACCACGGCGATCGCCGAGCTGGTGAGCACCTTGGAGATCTCACCGCGGCTGGCCCGGCCGATGAAGATGACGCCGAGCACCGCCAGCAGGATCGGTGCGATGTTGCTCGCGAAGAAGGTGACGATGCCCTCGGTGTTGATGCCCTTGGGATCGGCCGCGGCAGCGAGCGTGCCGCTGTGGAACGCCGTCGCGACGTGACCGGCGAGCTCGGTGGCAATCATCGGTAAACCTCCCCGTGTCCGGTATGGGGGGTACGGACACGCTGCAGTTGTGAAGCCGTGCGGCAACGCCCATATCGTGCAGCCTGTAGCCCACTACGTCGAGTGAGCCATTCGGGCACTGCCATGCTCGTCTGCTCTCTTCGGTCACTTCATGATGCCCAGATCCGAAGAGTACGGCTCGTACTTGCGAGCAACAAGCGTCCGTTTCGTTACCCAAGGTGAAGGGCTGGTGGGGTCTGCGTCACGGCGCATCGTACACCTGTTCGAACCACCTCGGCCCCGTACTCTCGACGCGTGCTGACTTCGTCGACAGAAGCCCAGGTCATCGGCGCTGAACTGCTCCACACGGATCACCCGGTCGTGATGGGTGTCCTCAATGTCACGCCGGACTCCTTCTCCGACGGCGGGCGCTACGCCGACCTCGACGCCGCGGTGGAACATGGCATGTCGCTGTTCCGTCAGGGCGCGGACATCGTCGATGTCGGCGGCGAGTCCACCCGCCCCGGCGCGGAACGCGTCGACGCCGCCACCGAGACCGCCCGGGTGGTACCGGTGATCGAGCGTCTCGCCGCCGCCGGGGTGCCGCTGAGCATCGACACCACCCGCGCCGCCGTGGCCGAGGCCGCCCTGGCGGCCGGTGCGGTGATGATCAACGACGTCTCCGGCGGGCTGGCCGACCCGGGGATGGCCGCGGTCGCGGCGGCGGCCGGCTGCCCGTGGATCCTCATGCACTGGCGCGGCCACTCCCGGGACATGCAGCGGCTCGCCCACTACCGCGACGTGGTCACCGAGGTGCGCGACGAGTTGCGGGCCCGCGTGGACGCGGCCGTCGCGGCCGGCGTCGACCCCACCCGGATCGTCCTCGACCCGGGTCTGGGCTTCGCCAAGACCGCGGAACACAACTGGGCGCTCAGCGCCCACCTGGACGTCCTGGTCGACCTCGGCCACCCGGTGCTCTTCGCCGCCAGCCGCAAGACCTACCTGGGCCGCCTGCTGGCCGGACCGGACGGCACGCCGCGACCGGTGTCCGGCCGCGAGGCGGCCACCCTCGCCACCTCACTGCTGGCCGTCGCCGCCGGCGCCTGGGGTGTCCGGGTCCACGAGGTGCGCGAGACCGCCGACGCCCTGGCCGTGTGGCGCGCCACCGGGTCGCCGCGACTCACCAGGAACTAGAGGTACGACCTCGGGCTGCCCGCCCCCGGGCCGGGGCCGAGCTGACGTGGAACCGAGCCAGAGGAGGAGAATCGTGAACGGACGGATCACGCTGACCGGGCTGCGCGCCCGCGGCCGGCACGGGGTGTACGACTTCGAGCGCGAGCAGGGCCAGGACTTCCTCGTCGACGTCCGGCTCGACCTGGACCTGAGCCGGGCCGCCGCGACCGACGACGTCACCGACACCGTGCACTACGGCGAACTGGCCACCGCGCTGGTCGCGGTGCTCACCGGCGAGCCCGTCAACCTGCTGGAACGCCTGGCCGACCGGCTGCTCGACGTCTGTCTGGGCGACCCCCGGGTGACCGCCGCCGAGGTCACCGTGCACAAGCCGCAGGCCCCGATCCCGCACGAGTTCGCCGACGTCGCGGTGACCCTGCGCCGGGAGCGTGCGGCATGAGCCGGGCCGTGCTGGCGATCGGGAGCAACCTGGGCGACCGGGCGGCGCACCTGCGCACGGCGGTGGCCGTGCTCGGCCGGTGCGTCCGGCACGTCTCCGGGGTCTACGAGACGCCGCCGTGGGGCGACACGGAGCAGCCGTCGTACCTCAATGCCGTGGTCCTCGCGGCGGATCCCGCCGCCGCCCCGCGCGACTGGCTGGAGCGGGCCCGCGCCTGTGAGGCGGCCGCGGGCCGCGAGCGGGACCCGGCGCGCCGGTTCGGACCGCGCACCCTGGACGTCGACGTGATCGCCGTGTGGGACGCCGACGGCCGTCCGGTGGTCAGCGACGATCCCTACCTGACCCTGCCGCATCCGCGTGCGCACCTGCGCGCGTTCGTGCTGCGCCCGTGGCTCGACCTGGAGGCCGACGGCGAGCTGCCCGGGCACGGTCCGCTCGCCGCGCTGCTGAACGCGCCGGAACTCGCTGGGGATGTCGCCGCGATGACGCCACGTCCGGATCTGTCGCTAGAGTCGACGACGTGAGCGCCAACCCCGACGACGCCCCCGGCGGGCGCCGGACCGACCCGTCACTGCAGCCGACGAGTGCCTCGGCTCTGGTGCTGGCCGCGCTGGTCGGGGCCGCCCTGGGCTGGCTGCTGCTCGGCTACAACCAGTTCTTCTACCGGGTCGCCCCGCTGCCCTGGACGGCGGCGGTCGTGCTGGTCGCGCTGACCCTCACCGAGGCCTACCTGGCGCAGAACACCAGCGCCCGGATCCAGCGCAAGCCCGGTGCGCCCCCGGTGGAGCCGCTGCTGGTGGCCCGCTACGTCGCGCTGGCCAAGGCGTCGTCGCTGGTCGGCGCGCTGACCGCGGGCTTCTCCGCCGGCGTGCTGGCGTGGCTGGTGCTGGAGCCCACCGACGCCGCCCGGTCGGACGTGCCGACCGTGGCCACCACGCTGGTCGCGGCGGGCGCGCTGGTCGGCGCCGCGCTCTGGCTGGAACGGTCCTGCCGGGTGCCGCACCGGCCGGACCGGCAGGACGACGACTCCGACCGCCCGGCCGGCGGGCGTTGACGCGCGTCGCAGGCTTCCGGGGCGTGAACTCCAGGCCGTCTCGCGTCCGTATCCTCTGCGGCGGGCGGCCTGTCCGGGAGTAGCGTGCGCCTCGAACCGCTCGTGGAGGCGTAAGGAGGCGCGGACCATGGCGTACGACGACACGACGATCCGTCGTCCCGGCGAGAGCACCGGGGAGACCGACCCGGCCGCGTACCGCCGTCGCGTCCAGTTCGACGACACGGCGGGCGGCGGCACCCTCGATGAGTCGTTGTCCGCGCCGGTGACCGCCTCGCCCGCGCCCGCCGAGGACGACGGCCGCGACCGGCTCGGCGTGCACCTGGGCTGGGAGGTCGTGCTCCTGGTCGTCGCCGGGGTGCTCGGCTTCCTGCTCTGGCGCGAGGACGCCGCCGCCCTGCAGCGGCCCGCCCTGGACGGCCTGCTGGTCACCGGGGCGGCGATCGGCCTGATCACACTCGGCGCCGGTCTGTCACTGCGCGCCGGGGTGCCCAACCTGGCGATCGGCCCGATCGTGCTGGCCGCCGAGTTCCAGTTCGCCGAGAACAGCGACGACGGCACGCTCCGGGCGCTGGTCCCGGCCCTGATCATCGCGGCCGCCGGTGGCCTGATCGTCGGCCTGCTGGTGCTCGTGCTGCACGTGCCGGGCTGGGCGGCCACCCTGGCCGCCGGGTTCGCGGTGATCACCTTCGACCAGTTGCGCGTCGCCCCGGTCGCGGTGCAGGGCGACTGGCAGCCCACCGACCGCGCCTTCGTACTCTTCGGCGGCTTCGCGATCCTCGCCGTGCTCGGCGGCGTGCTGGGCGCGATCGGGCCGGTGCGCCGCTTCCTGGGCCGGATGCGCCCGGTCGGCGACCCGGCCGGTCGGCGCGGCGCCGCGGTCGTCCTGCCGGTGCTGGTCGCGTTGATGCTGTCCGCGGTCTTCGCGGCCGGGGCCGGGACGATACTGGCCGGACAGGCCGCCGGTCCGATCCGGCCCGGCACCGGGCTGGAGTGGACCGGCATCGGGCTGGGCCTGGCGCTGCTCGGCGGGACCAGCGCGTTCGGCCGGCGCGGCGGGATCTTCGGCACGCTCTTCGCGGTCATCGGGCTGACCCTGTTCCTGGACTACCAGAGCCGCAGGGAGCTGGACATCTCGCTCTTCGCGATCGCCGGCTCGGTGGTGGTCGCCGGCCTGATCGCCACCCGGGTCGTCGAGTCGTACGGTCGGCTGGCCCGCGCCGCCACCGTCCAGGACTGGAACGCCGCGCCGTCCACCGGACTCAGCACCTGGTCGCCGACCCTGCCGGAGACCTGGAACACCCCGGCCGCGCGCGGCGACCGTTGGGACGACGGTCCGTGGAACGCCAGCCGCTGAAAGTATGCTTTCGGACATGACCACGCCCGGCTTCGCCGAACTGGACGCCCTGCCCACCGAAGAGCTGCGCGAGCGCGCCTTCGCCAAGGCCCGCGAGCAGCGTGACGTCCGTTTCTTCTGGTCGGTGCTCAAGCACCTGCCGGACGCCGACGAGGCCGCCTCGCTCGACGGCGCGCCGCACTCGATCGGGCCGACCGTCGACGAGGCCGTCGCGCTCTGGCGTGAGCTGGAAGGACGCGACCTCGGCGCGCACGAGCCGCTGCTGCGGGCCGCCTTCATCGACTACCTCAGCAAGTAGTGACGCCTGTCGTTTGAGCCCGTCGGCGGGCCGGGAAATAGCGCGGCCATGGCTCTCGGCAACAGATACAAGACCGCACCCGGCGCGGGCACGCTCGCCGCGCTCATACTCGTTCTGGTCTTCGGCAGCCCCTGGTACGGCGACTGGGCCATGGACACCACCGACGCGAACACCGCCGGCGGCTGGTGGCTGCGCCTGCTGAACTGGCCGGCCTGGCAGTTCGACACCGCCGACTCGCTGCGCGACGTGGTGGTCGGCGATCTCAAGGCGATCCTGGTCGTCCTGCTGACCCTGGTCTTCCTCCTGCTGCTGCCCGGCTCGCAGCTCGCCCGGGCGCGCGGGACGATCAGCCAGTTCTTCGCCGGCTGGGCCGCGTACGTCTTCGCGGGCGGGTTCGCCGCCCTGCTCGCCACGCTCTTCCTCAGCAACCCGTCCCTGCTGGCCGCATTCCAGTCCGCCGGCAGCGGCGCCCAGTACGGCCTTTTCGTCGGCTGGATCGTCGGCCTCGCCAGTCTGGGCGGACGGGCTTGACCGGGTTCGTCCGCCGCGCTTCGCCCGGCGGCATGTCGCCCCGTTGAGCCGATGACGGGAGCGCCGGAAACGGTGCCGCTTCGTTCACCGTTTCCGGCGCTCCCGTCATCGCCGGGCGACAGGCGTTGCCGGCCGCGGTCGGGGCGGAACGGAACGGGGAGAGCCGGCCGGGATCAGACCGGGGTGGTTTTCGGTACGGGGGCCTCGAAGACGGCTGCACGGGTGACCTGACCGACCGGGTTCCCGTCCTCTGTGACCAGCACGGCCGGGGTGTCCTCGGTCAGCATCACGGCGAGCGCGTCGTGCAGCGTGGCGGACACGTCCACGGTGGGCCGGCCGTCGACGGCCGCGCTGTCCGGTGCGGTCATCACGTCCCGGACCGGGGTCACCGCCAGGCGGCGGATGCCCCGGTCCGCGCCGACGAAGTCGCGCACCTGCGTGGACGCCGGGCGGCTGAGCAGCTCGCCCGGCGTCGCGTACTGCAGCAGGCGGCCGCCGTCGGCCAGCACCGCGATCCGGTCGCCCATCCGGATCGCCTCGTCGATGTCGTGCGTGACCAGCACGATCGTCTTGCGCACGGTGGCCTGCAGGCGCAGGAACTCCTCCTGCAGGCGGGCCCGCACGATCGGGTCGACCGCGGAGAACGGCTCGTCCATCAGCAGCACCAGCGGGTCCGCGGCGAGGGCCCGGGCCACCCCGACCCGCTGCCGCTGGCCGCCGGAGAGTTCGTGCGGGTACCGCCTGGCGTACCGGGCCGGGTCCAGCCCGACCATCTCCAGCAGCTCGTCCGCCCGCTCGCTGATCCGCCTGCGGTCCCAGCCGAGCAGGCGGGCGACCGTGCCGACATTGGCCCGGACGGTCTGGTGCGGGAACAGCCCGACGTTCTGGATCACGTAACCGATCTGCCGGCGCAGCCGCACCGGGTCCTGCTCCAGGACGTTGCGGCCATCGATGGTGATGGTCCCGCGGGTCGGTTCGATGAGCCGGTTGATCATGCGCAGGATGGTGGACTTGCCGGAGCCGGAGGCGCCGATCAGCACGGCCAGCTCACCGGCGCGCACCTCCAGGCTGAACCCGTCGACGGCGACCGTGCCGTCCGGGTACACCTTGCCGACGTCCACCAGATTGATCGATGCCGCGGTAGCGTCCACGTATGTCTCTCCTGTCCTGGGGCCCGGCATCGTTGACGCCGGTGGCCGCACCAGCCGATGACGGCCCGGGGAATCCGTGGTTCTCCTGGCGGTACGTCCACGAGAACGCCGACGCGATCGGCACCGCCCTGCGCTTCCACGCCGAGCTGACCGCGCAGACCGTGCTCATCGCCCTGGTCGTCGCCGTGCCGCTCGCGGTGATCGCCTACTGGATCAAACCGCTGACCGCGCCGATTCTTGCACTGTCCGGCATCCTCTACACGATTCCGTCGCTGGCGCTGCTGTCCTTGCTGGCCCCGCTGGTGGGCACCACCAGCACCACCTCGGTGCTGATCGCCCTGGTGCTGTACGCGTTGCTGGTGTTGGTCCGCAACTCGCTGGCCGGACTCACCCAGGTGCCGCCCGAGGTCGTCGAGGCGGCGACCGGCATGGGGTACGGCCGGTTCGGGCGGCTGCTGCGGGTCGAGCTGCCGCTCGCGCTCCCCGGCATCCTCACCGGGCTCCGCCTCGCCACCGTCTCGACCGTGGCGCTGGTCACGGTCGGCTCGCTGATCGGCCAGGGCGGCCTGGGCGACCTGATCCTGGGCGGGTTCCGGAACAACTTCTACCGGGCGGAGATCCTCACCGGGGCGCTGCTCTGCGTCGCTCTGGCGCTGGTGCTCGACCTGCTGCTGGCCGGGGTCGGCCGGCTGCTGACGCCGTGGACCCGGGGACGGGCGGCATGAGCGACCGCGGAGGGGCGGCATGAACTACTTCAACGAGGGCATCGTCTGGCTCAACGACCCGCTCAACTGGACGAACCCCGGCGGACTGCTCGACCGGCTCACCGAGCACCTGGTGATCAGCCTGTGGGCGGTGCTGCTGGGCTGCGCGGTGGGCTGGCCGCTGGGCATCTGGCTCGGGCACCGCGGCCGGGGCGGCGGGGCCGTGGTCACGGTCGCCAACCTCACCCTGGCCATCCCGACCCTGGCGCTGCTGACCATCCTGCCGCTGACCCCGCTCGGCTTCGGCAAGCCGCCGGTCGTGGTCGCCCTCGCGGTCTTCGCGGTGCCGCCGCTGCTGGCGAACGCGTACACCGGGCTGCGGTCGGTGGACCCGGAGATCCGCGACGCGGGCCGCGGGATGGGTCTGTCCGGGGCGCAGCTGCTGCGCCAGGTGGAGCTGCCGCTGGCGGTGCCCTATCTCGCCGCCGGGCTGCGGACCGCCTCGGTGCAGGTGGTGGCGACCGCGGCGCTGGCCGCGCTGGTCAACGGCGGCGGCCTGGGGCAGATCATCAGCGCCGGCTTCGGGCTCGGGATGAGCAACGGCGGCGGCGGCCAGATCGTCGCCGGCGGCCTGGCCGTGGCCCTTCTCGCGCTGCTCGTCGAGGGGCTGCTCGCCCTGCTCCAGCGCCTGGTCACCCCACCGGCGCTGCGGGTCCGGGGGCGACGCCGGCCGGCCGCGGAGGTGACTACCGGATAACGCTCCGGCATCAATGGGTGATCTTGTCATACCCACACGGTAGGAATGACGGAAACACAGAGCGGGCACGCATCCGGCTGCCCGTCGGACACGCGGAGCCGCCACCCGGGCGGCACCGGGGCACAGAAGGCGGCAGTATGCATCTGAATCTCCTCCGCACGGCCGGCGCCCTCGCCGCGGCCGTCGTCGTTCTTGCCGGTTGCGGCGAAGCCGGCTCCTCCGGCACCGAGGCGCCCCCGTCCGCGGCTGCCGCCGGCGGTGCGGGCTGCGCCCCGGTCGCCGGGAACGAGCTGGTCGTCCTGACCGACGACAAGAAGCTGCAGAACACCGACAACGTCATCCCGGCCGTCAACAAGAAGGCCGCCAGCGCCGAGCTGATCGCGGCGCTGGACAGGGTGTCCGCGGCGCTCGACACCGCCAAGCTGATCGAGCTGAACAAGGCCGTCGACATCGACCGCAAGTCGTCCAAGGCCGCCGCCCAGGAGTTCGCCACGGCGAACAACCTGACCGCGGGCATCGCCCGGGGCCAGGGCGGCAAGGTCACCGTCGGCGCGGCGAACTTCAGCGAGAGCGCCACGCTCGGCGAGCTGTACAGCATCGTGCTGACCGCCGCCGGCTACACCGTGAAGGTCCAGCAGATCGGCAACCGGGAGCTGTACGAGCCGGCCCTGGAGAAGGGCGACATCACCGTCGTCCCGGAGTATGCCGCGACCCTGGCGACCTTCCTGTCCGGCAAGGTGGACAAGAACGCCACGGACCCGTCGTCGTCCGATCTGGACGCCACGGTGGCCGCCCTCAAGTCTCTCGGGGACAAGCGCGGCCTGGTCTTCGGCAAGCCCAGCACGGCGCAGGACCAGAACGCGTTCGCCGTCACCACGGCGTTCGCCCAGAAGTACGCCGTGAGCACGCTTTCCGACCTGGCGAGCAAGTGCTCCGGCGCGGCCACCGTGCTGGGCGGCCCGGCGGAGTGCCCGCAGCGGCCCAAGTGCCAGCAGGGCCTGGTCACGACGTACAACTTCCAGGCCGGCCGGTTCGACACGCTGGACGCCGGCGGCCCGCTCACCAAGAACGCCCTGAAGCAGGGCACCATCTCGGTGGGTCTGGTCCTCAGCTCGGACGGTGCGCTCGCCGCCGGCTGACAACCGGTCGAACGACGTGCGGAACGCCGGGTCGGTGTATGCCACTCGGCGTTCGGCCGTTTCGTCCCGGACGCACTCTCGGTAACATCTGCCCCCATGCCGGAACGGGACTCTCCAGCGGGACACAGCGCACGCCTGCTTCGCGGCCTCGTCTGGGCCGGGGTGATCCTCGCTCCGCTCGCGGCCGCCGTGGTGCTGGTCGGCGGGAACTCGAACTCGGCCCGGTTCGCCGTGCTGCTGATCGCGGTCAGCGTCGTGCTGATCGGCGCGTCGGTGCTGATTCGCAGCGATCCGGTGCTGCTCCGGATGGATGTCGAGGACCGGGTGGCGGAGGAGGTCGACCGGCTCCGTGACAAGCTGCGGGCCGAGCTGGCGACGCCGGCCGGCGGCTCCGACCCGAACCGTCCGCCGCTGACCCCGCGCAAACCGGGTGGGCGGGCGCAGGTCGCCGCGGGGACCGCCGGCGCTTACTCTGCGCAGTCGGCTCGCGGCGGTGAGCGCGCAGCGGAGCTCGAGTCGGACGGCGGTTTCTTCGGCCCGGACAGCGGTCCCGGTGACGGCTTCGGCGCGGAGGGCTTCGCGCAGGGTGAGTTCGCTCCGGAGGGCTTCGCGCAGGGTGAGTTCGCTCCGGACGGCTTCGCGCAGGGTGAGTTCGCTCCGGGCGGCTTCGCGCAGGGTGAGTTCGCTCCGGACGGCCTCGCGCCGGAGGGCTTCGCGTCCGGCGACTTCGCCCCGGGCGGCGGCTTCGAGCCGAACGGGCGTGCGCCGCAGGGTGGCTTCACCGGCCCGCCGAACGTGCGCGGCCCGCAGAGCTTCGACGATCCCGCCACCTACGGCCCCGGGCCGGCCGGCTACGACGGCGACCCCGGCTACGACCCCGGCGCCGGCTACGACGCCGAGGCCGGTTACGGCCCGGATCCGGGCTACGGCGATCAGCCGGACGAGTACTACGACGACTACGGCCGATCCGCCGTCCCCGCTCCGGAGCCGGCGCGCCCCGGCAACGGCCGCGCGGTGGCCGCCGGCAGCGCCCGTCCGATGTCACCCGGCGGCCCGGCGGGTCGTGCTTCGGCCGCCGTCCCCACCGGCTCGGCCACCGGCTCGGCCACCGGCGGCGGCCCGGCCGCCGGTTCGGCCTCGGTCGGTTCCGCTTCCGTCGGGTCCGCTTCCGTCGGGTCCGCCTCCGTCGGGTCCGCCTCCGTCGGGTCCGCCTCCGTGGGGTCGGCCTCGGTCGGTTCCGGACCGGCCGGCGCGGCTCCCGGGCCCGCGCCGTCCACCGGCCCGATGCCCCGGCAGCGCGGCGCCGCCTCGGTGCCCCCGCCGGCCGTCGGCGCCGCCCGGGCCGCGGTCACCCCACCGAATGCCGGCGCGATGCCGGGTAGCGGCGCAGTTCCCGCCCCCGGCGGAATGCCGAGCGGCGGCGTGCCCCGAAGTGGCGGAGCCGCCGGCAGCAGCGGCCCCCGAGGTGGCGGAGCCCCGGGCGGCGGCGCTCCCCGTAGCGGGGTGGCTCCCGGCAGCGGCGCCCCCCGTAGCGGGGTGGCTCCCGGCAGCGGTGCCCCTCGCGGCGGGGGAGGGCCCGGCGGCGCCCCCCGCGGCGGAGGGGCCCCCGGCAGCAACGTGCCCCGCAACGGAGGGGCACCCGGCGGCGGCGCTCCCCGCGGCGGGGGAGCACCCGGGGGCATGGCCGGCAGTGCCGCGCCCCGCAGCGGTGGAGCGCCCGGCGGTGGTGCGCCCGGCGGTGGTGCGCCCCGCACCGGGCCGATGCCGGGCCCGGCCGGGATCCCGGCGCAGAAGGGTGTCTACGGCTCCGCCGGCCAGGCCTCCGTCCCGGCCGGCCCGCCCGCCCGCGCGGCCGCCGCCGTCCGGCCCGGACCGGTGTACGGTCGTCCGGACGCCCCGGACGGCGATTTCGGCGCGCCGCGCGGCTACTCCGGAGCCGCCCGGCCGGACGGCGACTTCACCCCCGGATACGACGACCCCGTGGACGGCTACGGCCCGCAGGACCCGGCGAACGGCTACGCCCCCGAGGGCCAGGCGACCGGCTACGGCCCGGACGGCGCGGCGAACGGTTACGGCGGCACCGGTTACGGCGGCGACGACCCCGATAGTGGTTACGGTCCCCCGGCCCCGGTGAACGGTTACGGCCCGCACGTCCCGCCGAACGGCTACCCCGGGAACGCCCCGCTCACCGGTTACGGCCCGGACGGCCCGGCGAACGGTTACGGCCCGGACGGCCCGGCGAACGGTTACGGCCCGGACGGCCCGGCGACCGGCTACGGCCCGGACGGCCCGGCGAACGGTTACGACCCGGACCACCCGGTGAACGGCTACGGACCCGACAACGGCGGCTACCACACCGGCGACGCCGAGCCGGACAGCGGCGGCCACGCGCCCGCTCCCGGTGACTCCGGCCAGTACAGGGCCCGCCGGCACCGCCCGTCGGCCAACGACACCAACGTCGGCTCGCTGGCGGACTTCGCCGGTATGCCCGGTTACCGGGACGACGCCGCGGCCCGGGGCCGCTGGTGAGTCACTTGTCGATGTCTCCGACGACGAAGAACATCGACCCGAGGATGGCGATCAGGTCGGGCACCAGGCAGCCGGGGATCAGGGTGGCCAGCGCCTGCACGTTGGCGTAGGACGCGGTGCGCAGCTTGAGCCGCCACGGCGTCTTCTCGCCGCGCGACACCAGGTAGTACCCGTTCACCCCGAGCGGGTTCTCGGTCCACGCGTAGGTGTGTCCCTCCGGCGCCTTGACCACCTTGGGCAGCCGCACGTTGACCGGCCCGCCGGTCCGCTCGACCCGGTCCAGGCACTCGTCGACCAGGTCGAGCGACACGTACACCTGGTCGAGCAGCACCTCGAAACGGGCGTGGCAGTCGCCCGCCGTGCGGGTCACCACCGGCACGTCGAGCTGGTCGTAGAAGAGGTAGGGCTCGTCCCGGCGTACGTCGAAGTCCAGTCCGCTCGCCCGCGCCACCGGGCCGGAGGCGCCGTAGGCGGCGGCGTCGGCGGCCGACAGGACGCCGACGCCGACGGTCCGTGCCATGAAGATGTCGTTGCGGCGGATGATGCCGTCCAGGTCGGGCATCCGCCGCCGGACCGCCGCGACCGCCTGCCGGGCGCGTTTGGTCCACCCGGCCGGCACCTCCTCCTTGAGGCCGCCGACCCGGTTGAACATGTAGTGGATCCGCCCGCCGGAGACCTCCTCCATCACCGCCTGCAGCGTCTCCCGTTCCCGGAACGCGTAGAACATCGGTGTGATCGCGCCGATCTCCAGCGGGTAGGAGCCGAGGAACATCAGGTGGTTCAGCACCCGGTTCAGCTCGGCGAGGGCCATCCGCAGCCACACCGCCCGGTCGGGCACCTCGATACCCATCAGCCGCTCGACGGCCAGTACCACGCCCAGCTCGTTGGAGAACGCGGACAGCCAGTCGTGCCGGTTCGCCAGCATGATGATCTGCCGGTAGTCGCGTACCTCGAAGAGTTTCTCGGCGCCGCGGTGCATGTAGCCGACGATCGGCTCGCAGGCGACCACCCGCTCCCCGTCCAGGGTCAGCTTGAGGCGGAGCACGCCGTGCGTGGACGGGTGTTGCGGACCGATGTTGAGGACCATGTCCGCCGTCTCGAGCCCGGATCCGGTCCCGACCGTCATCTCCCGCAGCGCGTCCGTCACAGACGCATCGTCGCACGGTCGGCGGTGCCCGGTCGGGCCCAGGTTCGAAGCCGGCCCGGTGCGTCCGGGCCGTGGCGCGTGCGCGGCTCCGCCCGGGGCCGTGGCGCGTGCGCGGCTCCGCCCCGGCGGCCGGGCCGGTCCTCAGCGGAGCGGGAGGTCCAGACCGACCGGCTGCCACAGCCACCAGTGCGCGCCGAGGCCGCCCGGGGCGGTCAACTCGGCCGCCGCGCCGGCCGAGGACAGGGCGCGCAGGTAGGCCGCCGGGTCGCTGGAGGCGAGGCTGAGCGGTGGGCGCGCGCCGCTGATCCCGAGCGCGCGCAGGGCGTCACGCTGACGGACGATTTGGTACGGCAGACCGCTCGCGCCCGCGACCGAGTCCATGGCGACGTGCGCCGTCACGTCGCAGTCGCCGTCCGGAACCGGCGTGACCTGCCGGCCCCCGCGGAATCCGGCCAGCGTGCCCCAGGCCGGCCGCTCGTCGCGGCGGTGACCGTAATCGACGCAGAGGGCGGCACCGCGGCGGACCCGGTTCACCGCGTCCGCCCAGGCGGCGTCCCGGGGTGCGCCGATCTCGATCCGGCCCGGCCCGGGCCACCAGCGGGCGGACCAGAGGACCTCGGCCGGGTCGGCCGGGGCGCCCAGCGTCTCGCGGCCGGCCCGGTCGACCAGCACCTTGCGCAGCCGCCCGCGCTCATCGGTCTCGACGATGTCGAGCGGCACGTTGTCCAGCCACTCGGTGGCCAGCAGCAGCCCGGTGACCGTCTCGGGAACGTCGCGCCGCCAGGTGATCTCCGGGGGCAGCCGGTCGGGCCGCTGGGCCAGCTCGACCGCGACCGGGCGGACCCGGGCGGCCAGGCCCGCGGGCAGCCTCGCGCACAGGGCGCCGAGCAGCTCCCCGCGCCCGGCGCCGACGTCCACCAGGTCGAACCGCGCCGGATGCCCGAGCGCGACGTCGACCCGCTCGACCAACCGCAGCAGGGCCTCGGCGAACAGCGGGGACGCGTGCACACTGGTCCGGAAGTGATCAGCTGGCCCGGACCGTGGGCGTACGAAGAACCCGTCCGGCCCGTAGAGCGCGGACTGCATCGCGAGCCGCCACCCGATCGCCGCCACCGGGCCAGCCTAGTGCCGCCCTCGCGGGGCCCGGCCGGCGCTCCGGGCGGGATACCACGCGTGGCCCCGGCCGGGCAGAGGCGTCCGGGGTACGCGCGGGGCAACCCGGCCGGTGCGGTTGTTCACACGTGGTTGCTACGCGCGTGTTACGACGGCGCATACTGGCGCTCGACCGGTACCCCGACACGAGGACTGGATCCATGAACGCATTGACCGTCGGCGTCATCGGCGCCGGCCGGGTGGGCGCCGTGCTGGGCGCGGCGCTGAACGCGGCCGGGCACCGGGTGGTCGCCGCCGCCGCCGTCTCCACCGCCTCCCGGGAGCGGGCCGCGCGCCTGCTGCCGGACGCCGCGATCCGGCCCGCCGACGAGGTGGCCCGCGCCGCCGTCGACCTGCTGCTGATCGCCGTGCCCGACGACGCGTTGCGCGGCGTGGTGGCCGGCCTGGCCGGCACCGGGGCGCTGCGGCCGCACCAGATCGTGGCGCACACCTCCGGGGCGCACGGCCTGGACGTGCTCGGCCCCGTGCGGGGCATGGCCCTGCACCCGGCGATGACCTTCACCGGCGCGGACACCGACCTGGCCCGGCTGCCCGGGATCGCCTGGGGGGTGACCACCCGGGACCGGGCGCTGGCCACCCGCCTGGTCGCCGACCTGGGTGGCGTGCCGGAGTGGATCGCCGAGGAGGCCCGGCCGGTCTACCACGCGGCCCTCGCGCACGGCGCGAACCACCTGGTCACGCTGGTCAACGAGGCGGCCGACGTGCTGCGCGCGGCGGGTGTGGCACAGCCCGGGCGGGTGCTCGCCCCGCTGCTGACCGCGGCGCTGGACAACGCGCTGCGGATGGGCGACGCCGCGCTGACCGGGCCGGTCTCCCGCGGCGATGCCGGCACGGTCGCGAAGCACCTGGACCGGATGCCGGCGGAGGCGGTCCCGGCGTACCTGAGCCTGGCCCGGCGCACCGCGGACCGTGCCGTCGCGGCCGGGCGGCTGCGCCCGCACGACGCCGCGGCCCTGCTCGACGTGCTGTCGCGGGCCGCGACCGACCGGACGGCGCCGCGCACGGTGGGGAGCGCGGCATGACCCGGGTGGCGCACACCCGCGACGAGCTGGCCGCCGCGCTCGACGCCGCGACCGGTGAGATCGCGGTCGTGATGACGATGGGCGCGCTGCACGAGGGGCACCGGCAGCTGATCCGGGTGGCCCGCGAGCGCTCCCCGTTCGTGGTCGTGACGATCTTCGTGAACCCGCTGCAGTTCGGGCCGAACGAGGACTTCGAGAAGTACCCGAGGACGCTCGACGAGGACCTGGCGGCCTGCCGTGCCGAGGGGGCGGCGGTGGTCTTCGCTCCCGGGCGGGACGACGTCTACCCCGGCGGGGCGCCGTCGATCACGATGAACCCGGGCCCGCTCGGCGCGATCCTGGAGGGCGCGAGCCGTCCCGGGCACTTCGCCGGGATGCTGACCGTGGTGGAGAAACTGCTGCGGCTCACCCGCGCCGGCGTCGCCTACTTCGGCGAGAAGGACTTCCAGCAACTCGCGCTGATCCGCCGGATGGTGTTCGACCTGGAGCTCGGCGTGGAGATCGTCGGTGTTCCGACCGTACGCGAGGGGGACGGCCTGGCGCTCTCCAGCCGTAACCGGTACCTCTCGCCGCGGGAGCGGACCGCCGCGCTGGCGCTGTCCCGCGCGCTGCGCGCGGGCGCCGGGCACGGCGATCCGGAGGCGGTCCTGGCCGCCGCCGGGGACGTGCTGGCCCAGGAGCCCGGCGTACGCCTGGACTACCTGGAGCTGACCGGCCCGGACCTGGGCCCCGTGCCCGCGGAAGGCCCGGCCCGGCTGCTGGTGGCCGCCCGGGTCGGCGCCACCCGCCTGATCGACAACGTTCCGATCGTTCTCCGGAAGGAAGCCTGATGCTCCGCACCATGCTCAAGTCGAAGATCCACCGGGCCACCGTGACCCAGGCCGATCTGCACTACGTCGGCTCGGTGACCGTCGACCTCGACCTGATGGAGGCGGCCGATCTGCTGCCCGGCGAGCAGGTGGCGATCGTCGACGTGACCAACGGGGCGCGGCTGGAGACGTACGTGATCCCCGGCGAGCGCGGCAGCGGCGTGATCGGGATCAACGGCGCCGCCGCGCACCTGGTGCACCCCGGCGACCTGGTCATCCTGATTTCCTACGGGCAGATGGACGACGCCGAGGCTCGCGCCTACCAGCCCCGGGTGGTGCACGTGGACGCCGACAACCGGGTGATCGAGCTGGGCGCGGACCCGGCCGAGGCGGTCGCCGGGATGGCCGGTGAGCTGGTCCGCGGCGACCTGACGCTGTCCGCGCACTGATCCGTGGCGCGGGTCGCGTCCTCGTGCCGGCCGGCGACCCGTGCTGAGCGCCCCTCGTGCCGGGCCCGCGCCCGCGCGTCGCGGCCCGTGCGTGCCGGGAGTGACTTTCCCGAACGTCGCCGATGAACCGGTGTGATCACCATATGATCGATAAATCGGACATCGGCGGCGTGTGGGAGGGCCCTTCATGCGACACTGGCGTGCCCGATCGGGTCCCGGTCCACGCGTCGACCGGGCCGCCGCGCTGGGCGTGATGCTGCTGCTCGCGGCCGGATGCGGCAACCCCGGCAACGTCGACGGCGACCTCACCAACGACTGGGGCGCGATGGCCCCGGCGACCGGGTTCGAGCCGATGTCCGGGACATGCCACCTGGCCAACTTCGCGGCGACCGGACCGCGCGCGACCTACGAGGAGGTCGACTGCGCGGTGCAGCACCGCACCGAGACGGTCTTCGTGGGCACGTACACCGGCGCGGCCGCGGACGCCGAGCAGCCGCCGGTGGAGACCTCCGCCGGGGCGCGTGCGGCGTACCGCGTCTGTGACCGCGCGACGACCGAGTACGTGGCAGGTCCCTGGCGTACCGCGCGGCTGTGGATCGGGGTGACCCACCCGTCGCCGGCCGCGTGGACCGGCGGCTCCCGCTGGTTCCGCTGCGAGGTGGTGGAACTGGACTCGATCGAGGACAACGGGGCTCTGGTGGAGCGGCAGGGCAGCCTGCGCGGCGCGCTGGCCACGAGCAGCCCGCTCGACCTGGGCTGCTACGCGATCGGGCTGGACGCCCGGGGCGCGATCGACACCATGCCGGCGGCCTCCTGCGGGCAGCGGCACAACGCCGAGTTCGCCGGGGTGTGGCAGGCGCCGGCGGACGCGTCGTACCCGAAGGGGGATGCCGCCTGGGAGGAGTTCCACGACGGCTGCCGCGGCGTGGTGGCCGCGTACACCGGCGTGCCGGACGACAAGAACCTGCAGTTCCGCACCGGGGTGGTGTCGCTGCCCGGCAACGCGGACGTGTGGGCCCAGGGCGACCGGGGCGTGCGGTGCTATCTCTGGCTGGACGGCGCCGAGCTGACCTCGTCGCTCAAGGGCAAGGGGACCAAGGCCCTGCCGGTCCAGTACAAGTAACGGTGACCACTGATGGTGCCCCCGGCGTGACGGGTGCGCGGGGGCGGAGTGTACTGACCACATGTCACCTCTCGCGGATCTGCCGGCCCTGCCGCGCCGGCTCGCCGCCGCCGAGCCGGGCTGGAACGAGACCACCGACGTGGTGGTGGTCGGTTCCGGCATCGCCGGGCTGACCGCCGCCCTGCACCTGCGTGAGCAGGGTCTGCACGTCACGGTGGTCACCAAGGTCAACATCGACGACGGTTCGACGCGCTGGGCGCAGGGCGGGATCGCCGCGGTCCTCGACCCGCTGGACACCCCGCAGGCCCACGCCTACGACACCGAGATCGCCGGGGTCGGGCTGTGCGACCCGGAGGCGGTGCGGGTGCTGGTGGAGGAGGGCCCGGCGCGCATCCGCGAGCTGATCCGCCGGGGCGCCGAGTTCGACCGCAACCCGGACGGCTCGCTGATGCTGACCCGCGAGGGCGGCCACCGGGCGGACCGGATCGTGCACGCCGGCGGCGACGCCACCGGCGCCGAGGTGCAGCGCGCGCTGCACGCCGCGGTCCGCCGTGACCCGTGGATCCGGCTCGTCGAACACGCCCTGGTGCTGGACCTGCTGCGCGCCGCCGACGGCCGCGCCTGCGGGATCACCCTGCACGTGCTCGGCGAGGGCTCGGAGGACGGCGTGGGCGCGGTGCTGGCCCGTGCGGTGGTGCTGGCCACCGGCGGGATGGGTCAGGTCTACGCGTCCACCACGAACCCGTCGGTCTCCACCGGCGACGGCGTGGCGCTCGCGCTGCGGGCCGGCGCGGAGGTCACCGATGTGGAGTTCGTGCAGTTCCACCCGACCTCGTTCGTCTCCTCCGGGGTGACCTCGGTGCAGCGTCCGTTGATCTCCGAGGCGCTGCGCGGCGAGGGCGCGCACCTGGTCGACGAGAACGGCGAGCGGTTCATGCTCGGCCGGCACGAGCTCGCCGAACTGGCCCCGCGTGACGTGGTCGCCAAGGGCATCTACCGGGTGCTGCGGGCCACCGGGGCCGACCACGTCTACCTGGACGCCCGGCACCTCGGCAAACAGTTCCTGGAGCAGCGCTTCCCGACCATCATGGCCTCCACCCGGGGCGCCGGCGTGGACCCGGCGACCGAGCTGATCCCGGTCGCCCCGGCCGCCCACTACGCCTCCGGCGGGGTCCGCACCGACCTGCACGGCCGCACCAGCATCCCGGGCCTGTACGCGTGCGGCGAGGTCGCCTGCACCGGCGTGCACGGCGCCAACCGGCTGGCCAGCAACTCGCTGCTGGAGGGTCTGGTGTTCGCCAAGCGGATCGCCGACGACATCCACCGGGACCTGCCGCCGCAGGCCGAACCGGTGCGGGCGAACATGACCCCGGCCTGGGTGGCCGACCCGGCGATCCGGCCCGAGGTGCAGCGCGCCATGACCCGCGGCGCGGGCGTGCTGCGCTCCGCCGACTCGCTGGAGACCGCGACCAAGGAGCTGAGCCGGCTGGCCGAGTCCCGCGCCACCCCGAACACCGCGGCGTGGGAGGCGACCAACCTGCTGACCGTCGCCACCGCGCTGGTCGCCTCGGCGCGCACCCGGCGGGAGACCCGCGGGTGCCACTGGCGGGAGGATCACCCGAACGCGGCCGACGAGTGGCGGGGCCACCTGCTGGACGCGGTCGGCGCGGACGGGATGATGACCCAGACCTTCCAGGAAATGGCGTGATCGTCCGGACCGCAGCGCAGCGGGGGGCGGGCCGGCACGCCGAACGGGGCCACGTGACCGACTGCGCCGCAGCGAGGCCGGGGCCGGCACAGCACGCCGAAAGGGGCACCGCGTGATCGACTACGGGCTGGACTTCAACGAGGTGCAGCGCATCGTGCTGACCGCGCTCGCCGAGGACCTCGGCGAGCCGGCCCGCGACGTGACCAGCGAGGCCACCATCCCGGCCGGCCAGGTGGACACCGCCGAGCTGGTCGCCCGCGCCGACGGCGTGGTGGCCGGCCTGCCGGTGGCCGCCGAGGTCTTCGCGGTCACCTCGCAGGGGCACGCGGAGTTCCGGCAGATCGCCGCCGAGGGCGACCGGGTGGTCCGGGGCGACGTGCTGGCCGTGATCACCGGACCGACCCGGGCGCTGCTGACCGCCGAGCGGACCGCGCTCAACCTGATCAGCCGGATGTCCGGGGTGGCCACCCACACCCGCCGGTGGGCCGACCAGCTCGCCGGCAGCACGGCGACGGTGCTGGACACCCGCAAGACCACGCCGGGGCTGCGGTCGCTGGAGAAGTACGCGGTCCGGGTCGGCGGTGGCACGAACAAGCGGATGGGCCTGTACGACGTCGCCATGATCAAGGACAACCACAAGCTGGCCGCGGGCAGCATCACCGCCGCGTACCGGCTGGTGCGCCAGACCTTCCCGGACGTGCCGGTGCAGGTCGAGGTGACCACGCTGGCCGAGGCGCAGGAGGCGGTGGCGGCCGGCGCCACGTTCCTGCTCTGCGACAACATGTCGCCGCAGCTGCTGACCGAGGTGGTCGGCGCGGTCGGCGGGCGGGCCGAGCTGGAGGCGACCGGGAACCTGACCCTGGCGACCGCGGCGGCGTACGCGGCGACCGGCGTGGACTACATGTCCGTGGGCGGGCTGACGCACTCGTCGCCGATCCTCGACATCGCGCTGGATCTGCGGCCGCGTTGAGGCGACCTGGCGCGGTCGGGGGCAGCCGTGGCGCGTACAAATTAGGGGTCTTGATTGTGATTCTTAGGGGCACCCGTGCTGCTTTGCATTGACATCGGCAACACCAACACCGTGCTGGCGACCTTCGACGGCGACAAACTGGTGCACAACTGGCGGATCAAGACCGATGCCAACTCGACCGCCGACGAGCTCGGGCTGATGTTCCGGGGTCTGCTGGCCGGTGACGCGGTGGAGATCACCGGGGTGGCCGCCTGCTCCACGGTGCCGGCCGCGCTGCGCAACCTGCGCACCATGCTCAAGCGGTACTACGGCGACGTGCCCAGTGTGATCGTCGAGCCGGGCGTGCGGACCGGGGTGCAGCTGGCCATCGACAACCCCAAGGAGGTGGGCGCCGACCGGGTGGTCAACACCCTGGCGGCGCACGCCCTCTACGGCGGGCCCTCGATCGTGGTGGACTTCGGCACGACCACGAACTTCGACGTGATCAGCGCGAAGGGGGAGTTCCTCGGCGGCGCTTTCGCCCCGGGCATCGAGATCTCCTTCGACGCGCTCGCCGCCCGGGCCGCCCAACTGCGCAAGGTCGAGCCGACCAAGCCGCGCTCGGTGATCGGCAAGAACACCGTGGAGTGCCTGCAGGCCGGGCTCTACTACGGCTTCGGCGGCCAGGTGGACCGGATCGTGGAGCGGATGGTCGAGGAGATCGGCCCGGTCCGCGCGGTGATCGCCACCGGCGGCCTGGCCTGGCTGGTGAAGGACGAGTGCCGCACCCTGACCGCGCACGAGCCGATGATCACGCTGATCGGCCTGCGGATGGTGTACGAGCGGAACGTCTGACGCGTGCCGGCGCCCGCGGCGGGAACCGGTGCGGCCGTACCGCGCCGGCCCCGCGGCGGAAACCGATGCGATCCCACCGACCGGCCTGAGTAGGCTTTCCAGGTCCTTGCCCCGCCCCACTCCACAGGAAGACGTGCCGTGACCGAGCAGAACACGCCAGCGACCGACCCCGCCGAGGATCTCCCCGAGCAGATGAAGGTCCGCCGGGCGAAGCGGGACCGGATGCTGGCCGAGGGCGTGCCGCCCTACCCGGTCACCGTCCCCCGGACCATCACCCTGGCCGAGATCCGCAAGCAGTACGCGGAGCTGCCGACCGACACCGCCACCGGCGACCAGGTCTCGATCACCGGCCGGGTGATCTTCATCCGGAACGGTGGCAAGCTCTGCTTCGCGACCCTGCGCGAGGGCGACGGCACCGAGCTGCAGGCGATGCTCTCGCTGGACCGGGTCGGCGCCGAGCGGCTGGAGGACTGGAAGCGGCTGGTCGACCTGGGCGACCTGGTCGCGATCACCGGCGAGGTGATCACCAGCCGGCGCGGCGAGCTCTCCGTGCTCGCCGGCTCCTGGTCGATGAGCGCCAAGGCGCTGCGCCCGCTGCCGGTCGCGCACAAGCCGCTCTCCGAGGAGACCCGGGTCCGGCAGCGGTACGTGGACCTCATCGTCCGGCCGCAGGCCAGGGACACGGTGCGGACCCGGGCGACCGTGGTCCGCAGCCTGCGCGAGTCGCTGTTCCAGCGTAATTATCTCGAGGTGGAAACGCCCATGTTGCAGTTGCTGCACGGTGGCGCCACCGCCCGGCCGTTTGTGACGCACAGCAACGCGCTGGACACCGATCTTTATCTCCGGATCGCCCCGGAACTGTTTTTGAAGCGCGCCGTGGTCGGCGGCATCGACCGGGTCTTCGAGATCAACCGGAACTTCCGGAATGAGGGCATGGACTCCACGCACTCTCCGGAGTTCGCCATGCTCGAGGCGTATCAGGCGTATGCCGACTACAACGTGATGCAGGTCCAGGTCCGGGAGTGGATTCAGGAGGCCGCGCAGGCGGTCGCCGGCTCGCACGTGGTCACCCACTACGACGGCACCGAGCTCGACCTGGGCGGCGAGTGGAACACGATCACCCTTTTCGGCGCCATCTCCGAGGCGCTCGGCGAGGAGGTCACCGTCCGGACCGAGCTGGCGCAGCTGCGGCGCTACGCGGAGAAGGTGCAGCTCGGTGTCGACCCCAGGTGGAGCGCCGGCAAGCTCGCCGAGGAGCTGTTCGAGCATCTGGTGCAGCACACCCTGCAGGCGCCCACCTTCGTCCGGGACTACCCGGAGGAGACCGCGCCGCTGACCGCCCCGCACCGGCAGACGCCCGGCCTGACCGAGAAGTGGGACCTGTACGTGGCCGGCTTCGAGCTCGCCACCGCGTATTCGGAGCTGGTCGACCCGGTCGTCCAGCGGGAACGGCTGCACGCGCAGTCGCTGCTGGCGGCCGGCGGGGACGCCGAGGCGATGCAGTTGGACGAGGATTTCCTCCGGGCGATGGAGTACGGAATGCCGCCGACCGGCGGCATGGGAATGGGAATCGACCGGCTCTTGATGGCGCTCACCGGCCTGGGCATTCGGGAAACGATCCTCTTCCCGTTGGTCCGCGCGGAGTAGCCGTCCATCAATTATCGCCCCCGCCATTGACGGGCGATGTGCCCCTGGCGTTATTGTTCTCCCATTGCGTGGGAGAGAACCTGTGTTCGGGAGGATAACGGCGCGTGGCCAAGCAGATCATTCACAAGCTGGTCGATGACATCGACGGCGGCGACGCCGACGAGACGGTGAAGTTCGCGCTCGACGGTATTCAGTACGAGATCGACCTCTCGGAGAAGAACGCCGCCGAATTGCGGGAGGTCTTCGCTCCGTACGTGAGCGCCGGCACCAAGGTGGCCCGCGGCGGTGTGGTCGTCGGCGGTCGCGCGGCGCGCGGCCGGGGCGGTGCGGCCGCGGACCGGGAGCAGAACAAGGCGATCCGGGAGTGGGCGAAGAAGGCCGGGTACGACATCTCCGACCGCGGGCGCATCCCGCAGGAGATCGTCGACGAGTACCACGCGAAGGGCCCGGGCCGGGCCTGACGTCGTAGCGGGCGCCGCGGGCGCCCGGCGGAGAGGGCGTGCCGTGATCGGCACGCCCTCTCCGCGTGCTTCCGGCCCGTCGCCGGGTCTCCCTGAGTACGGTTATCCACAGGGCGGGCAGTGTTGTCCACAGGTTGTGGACCGGGCGGATTTCGCTGTGCGCGTACACGTTCGGGTGGGGGAAGAGCCGCTGAGCGTGCGAAGTTGGCTAAATCAACGTTGCGGATCGTTTCGAGGGGCTGCGAGGGCTCAGCGGATGCTCCGGGCGGCGATAGAGTTACAGCACGGGCATCACCGATGCCCGTGCGCTGGCCCCGCCAGCTGTTGAGACAGGCTCAGCATTGGCGCACGGCACGTGAGGAGCACGAGGGCATGTTCGAGCGGTTCACCGACCGAGCGCGACGGGTTGTCGTCCTGGCCCAAGAAGAGGCCCGGATGCTCAACCACAACTACATCGGTACAGAGCACATCCTGTTGGGCCTGATCCACGAGGGAGAAGGCGTTGCCGCGAAGGCTCTGGAGAGCCTCGGCATCTCCCTCGAAGGTGTCCGGCAGCAGGTCGAGGAGATCATCGGCCAGGGCCAGCAGGCGCCGAGCGGGCACATCCCGTTCACGCCGCGGGCGAAGAAGGTGCTGGAGCTCTCCCTGCGGGAGGCGCTGCAGCTCGGGCACAACTACATCGGCACCGAGCACATCCTGCTCGGCCTGATCCGTGAGGGCGAGGGCGTCGCCGCCCAGGTGCTGGTCAAGCTCGGCGCCGACCTCAACCGGGTCCGCCAGCAGGTGATCCAGCTGCTCTCCGGCTACCAGGGCAAGGAGCCGGCCGCCGCGGGCACCGCCACCGGCGAGGCCGCGCCGTCCACCTCGCTGGTCCTCGACCAGTTCGGGCGCAACCTGACGCAGGCCGCCCGGGAGGGCAAGCTCGACCCGGTGATCGGCCGGGAGAAGGAAATCGAGCGGGTCATGCAGGTGCTGTCCCGCCGTACCAAGAACAACCCGGTGCTGATCGGCGAGCCGGGCGTCGGCAAGACCGCCGTGGTGGAGGGCCTGTCCCAGTCCATCGTCAAGGGCGAGGTGCCCGAGACCCTGAAGGACAAGCAGCTCTACACGCTCGACCTGGGCGCGCTGGTCGCCGGCTCCCGCTACCGCGGTGACTTCGAGGAGCGCCTGAAGAAGGTGCTCAAGGAGATCCGCACCCGGGGCGACATCATCCTGTTCATCGACGAGATCCACACCCTGGTCGGCGCCGGCGCCGCCGAGGGCGCGATCGACGCCGCCTCGATCCTCAAGCCCATGCTGGCGCGTGGCGAGCTGCAGACCATCGGCGCGACCACCCTCGACGAGTACCGCAAGCACCTGGAGAAGGACGCCGCGCTGGAGCGCCGCTTCCAGCCGATCCAGGTCGGCGAGCCGTCGCTGGCGCACACCATCGAGATCCTCAAGGGTCTCCGCGACCGCTACGAGGCGCACCACCGGATCAGCATCACCGACGCCGCCCTGGTGGCCGCCGCGACGCTGGCCGACCGGTACATCTCCGACCGGTTCCTGCCGGACAAGGCGATCGACCTGATCGACGAGGCCGGCGCCCGGATGCGCATCCGCCGGATGACCGCGCCGCCGGACCTGCGTGACTTCGACGAGCGCATCGCCCAGGTGCGTCGCGACAAGGAGTCCGCGATCGACGCGCAGGACTTCGAGCGCGCCGCCCAGCTGCGCGACAAGGAGAAGCAGCTGCTCGGCCAGAAGGCCCAGCGGGAGAAGGAGTGGAAGGCCGGCGACCTGGACGTGGTGTCCGAGGTCGACGACGAGCAGATCGCCGAGGTCCTGGGCAACTGGACCGGCATCCCGGTCTACAAGCTCACCGAGGAGGAGACCTCCCGGCTGCTGCGCATGGAGGACGAGCTCCACAAGCGCGTCATCGGCCAGGAGGACGCGGTCCAGGCGGTGTCCAAGGCGATCCGGCGTACCCGGGCCGGCCTGAAGGACCCGAAGCGGCCGTCCGGCTCGTTCATCTTCGCCGGCCCGTCCGGTGTCGGTAAGACCGAGCTGTCCAAGGCGCTCGCCGAGTTCCTGTTCGGCAGCGAGGACGCGCTGATCCAGCTGGACATGTCCGAGTTCCACGACCGGTACACGGTGTCCCGCCTGGTCGGTGCCCCTCCCGGCTACGTCGGTTACGACGAGGGCGGCCAGCTCACCGAGAAGGTGCGCCGCAAGCCGTTCAGCGTGGTCCTGTTCGACGAGATCGAGAAGGCCCACCCGGACGTCTTCAACACGCTCCTGCAGATCCTGGAGGACGGCCGCCTGACCGACGGCCAGGGCCGGATCGTGGACTTCAAGAACACCGTCATCATCCTGACCACCAACCTGGGCACCCGGGACGTGGCCAAGGCGGTGTCGCTGGGCTTCCAGGCCTCCGAGGCCGAGGAGAGCAACTACGACCGGATGAAGGTCAAGGTCAACGACGAGCTGAAGCAGCACTTCCGCCCGGAGTTCCTGAACCGTATCGACGACACGATCGTCTTCCACCAGCTCCGCCAGAACGAGATCCTGCAGATCGTCGACATCTTCACCTCGCGTATCGAGGGCCAGCTCAAGAACAAGGACATGGGCCTGGAGCTGACCGACAACGCGAAGAAGTACCTGGCGAACAAGGGCTTCGACCCGGTCCTGGGCGCCCGGCCGCTGCGCCGGACGATCCAGCGGGACCTGGAGGACACGCTGAGTGAGCAGATCCTCTTCAACGAGCTGCGCCCCGGCCAGATCGTGGTGGTGGACTGCGAGGGCGACCCGGCCAACGTGGAGAAGTCCAAGCTGGTCTTCCGAGGCGCCGACCGCGGCGTGTCGGTGCCCGACGCGGTGCCGGCCGACCTCGGCGCGACCACCGGCGAGGAGTGACCCGCTGACGTAGGGCGCGACGGCCCGGCTGCGAACGCAGCCGGGCCGTCGCACGTCGTACCCCGGTACGACCGTGGGTGCGTACCGTGGGGTGACGCCGTCCGCCCGAACCGCCCCATAGGTTCCCGGCCATGACGACGAGCATCGACCGGCGACCGTTCCGGGGCATCGCCCAGTCCGTGCTCTACTGCGCCGGCCTGCCGATGATCAGCGCCGCGAGCCTCGGACTGACCCTGCTCGGGCTGACCGCTAGCGCCGTCCAACTGGCCAACGGCTGGCAGAGCCGGCTGCCCCACCCGGCCACGCTGCCCGAGCGCCCCGCACCGGCCGCCGGGAACGCCCTGGCCGGGTTGCTGCTCGGGTTGCTGGCGCTGATCCCGCTGGGCGTCGGGATCCTGTTCGTGGCGCGCGGCGTGGGCTACGGATGGATCGATCCCGGTCCGTACGACACCTCCTGGGGCGGCCCCGGACGTGGCCGGGCCTGGGCGGCGCACCTCCTGGTCGGTGTCGCGCTCGCGGCGGCCGGTATCGCCGCGCTGGCCGGCATCGCGGCGCTGCACCGGCGGTGGACGGCGCGACTGGCCGGCGAGCCGGGCGGCGCCTGGGTGCTGCCGGTGGCGGCTCTGGCCGGCGCGGCGGGGGCGCTGTTCCTCGTCGCCTGGCTGCGGCAGATCTGATGCGCCGCTCCGGCGTGCGCGGCCGCACCCGGCGTCACCGCGACAGGCGCGCCACGGAGGGACCGCGCGGCGGGCGCCGCCCGGTGCGGCCGGCCCGGGAAGCGGGAACGGATCGGGGCGCGGCGGGGGAGGCCGGCGCCGGTACCGTCAGAGGGTCTGGATCTCACCCCGGGGCGTGTCCCCGGCGAGGATGAAATCGGCGCCGAACCGCTCCACCAGGCCGTCCTCGACCAGCCCGGCGAGGGCGCGGGCGCGCTGCACCTCGTCGGCCCAGACCACGTCCAGGCGTTGCCGGGGGACCGGGCCGGTCGCGTGCCGGAGCACCTCCAGCAGCAGGCCACGGACCTGCCGGTCGGTGCCCGCGTAACGCTGCGGCTTGCGGCTCGGCCCGGCCGGCAGCGGCTCGCCGGTCAGCCGCCACGCGCAGACCGCGTGGAACGGGCAGTCCACGCACTTCGGCGCCCGCGCCGTGCAGACGATCGCGCCGAGCTCCATGAACGCGATGCTGGCCCGCGCCGCGCGGGCCGGCTCCTGCGGCAGCAGCTCCGCCATCGCGGTCAGGTCGGCCGCCGTGGTCGCCGGGCCGGCGTCCGGCCTGCCCTCGACCACCCGGGACACCACCCGGCGCACGTTGGTGTCCACCACCGGGTGCCGCTGGCCGTACGCGAAGGTCGCCACCGCACGAGCGGTGTACGTCCCCACCCCGGGCAGCGCCAGCAACTGGTCGAGATCGTCCGGCACCCGGCCGCCGTGCCGCTCCACGATCGCCCCCGCGCAGGCGTGCAGCCGCATCGCCCGCCGTGGATAGCCGAGCCGGCCCCACATGCGTACCGCCTCGGACTGCGGATCGGCGGCCAGCGCGGCCGGGGTGGGCCAGCGCGTCATCCAGGACCGCCAGGCGGGCTCCACCCGGACCACCGGGGTCTGCTGGAGCATCACCTCGCTGACCAGGACACCCCAGGGGGTGGTTTCCGGCTGCCGCCACGGTAGGTCACGGGCATGGGTGTCGTACCAGTTGATGGCTTCGTCCGCGAGAGTCATAGCAGGACTTACTGTAGGCGGGTGGATGAGCTCGCCATCACCGTCATCGGGCCGGACCGGACCGGGATCGTCGCCGACGTGGCCGAGGCGCTGGCCGCCGTCGGCGCGAACCTGAGCGACTCGACGATGACCCGGCTGCGCGGCCACTTCGCGATGACCCTGATCTGCACCGGGCCGGGCGCGGCCGAGGTGCGGCAGGCGCTCTCCGGCCTCGGCCCCGGCCTGCTCGCCACGGTGCGGGCGGTCGGGCCGGAGGCGGACGGCGTGGTGCGCGGTGAGCCGTACCTGGTGAGCGTGCACGGCGCGGACCGGCTCGGGATCGTCGCCGCGGTCACCCGGGTGGTCGCCGCCGCCGACGGCAACATCACCGATCTCACCACGCGGCTCACCGGCCCGCTCTACGTGCTGGTCGCCGAGGTGGACCTGCCGCCCGGGCGGGCCGACGAGCTGGCCGAGCGGCTCGCGGTCGCCGGGGCCGAGCTGGGTGTCGACGTGACGCTGCGGCGGGCCGAATCGGAGCTGCTGTGACCGTGCTGACCGTGGTCACCGCGCCCGCGGCGGTGCTCGGCACGGTCGCCGAGGAGGTCGACCCGGCCGATCCGGAGATCGTCCGGCTGGCCCAGGACCTGATCGAGACCATGCGGGTCTCGCCCGGCTGCGTGGGGCTGGCCGCGCCGCAGGTCGGCGTCCCGGCGCAGGTGTTCTGCGTGGACGTGACCGGGCATCCGAAAGCGGCCACCACGCACGGCACGTTCGCCCTCTGCAACGCGAAGATCGTCGAGGCGAGCCGGTGGCGGCTCGGCCGGGAGGGGTGCATGTCGGTCCCCGATCTGACCGGCGACGTCAAACGGGCCGCCCGGATCGTGGTCGAGGGCCGGCGACCGGGCACCGGCGAGGCGGTCACGATCACCACGGACGCGTTCGAGGCGCGCGCCCTGCAGCATGAGATCGATCACTGCGCGGGAAAGCTGTTCCTCGATCGGGTGGCCGGTGCGCACGCGATATACCGGCGCAAGGTCTACCTATAACGAGCGGTCCGCGTTCTTGGTGTCGGTTATCCGGCGCGTCGCGCGCAACGCCCGGCGGATCCGGGTTTACGGTGGGCCACATCATGCGTACGACGGTTGGTCCCCTCCCACCCGCGGTCTACTGGCGGCGGCGTGCGGTCGTGCTCGGCGCCCTGCTGCTGGGCATCATCGTCTGGTTCGTGGCGTGCTCGCACGAGGACGGCAGCAAACCGGGCACCAAGAACGCGTCGTCGCAGTACCCGACGCCGGCACCCGCCTCGCACCCGGCGTCGGCGTCCGCGTCGGCTACCCCGGATGCCGACGGGCTGCTCGACAGCGCGCCGGCCGGCGGTCAGGCGTACCCGGACCCGGACGGCGTCCAGACCCAGTCGACCGGCGACGGTGACAGCGGCCTGCTGCCCCCCAACGGCACCGGGGCGGACACCAACGTCAATGTCCCGGGGGCCGGCTCCTGCACGGACACCGAGATGTCGGTGACGCCGATCCCGGCCACCACCAAGCTCCGGCGCGGCGCGCCCCTGGCGATCACCATCCGGATCAAGAACGTCGGCACGCGTACCTGTACGCGCGACGTCGGAGCCGAGGCCCAGGAGCTGTACGTCGAGCAGGGCGTCCAGAAGTACTGGTCGTCCGACAAGTGCAACCCGGTCAAGGGCAACGACGTGCAGTCGTTCGCGCCGGGCGCCGAGCGGGTCTTCAACATCACCTGGAACGGGCGGCAGTCCAGCACGTGCACCGGGGCGGTCCCGGCCGGAGCCGCCCCGCCCGCCGGGGACTACCAGCTGCGCGGGCGGCTGGACCAGATCATCAGCGACCCGGTCGCCGTGACGATCAACCCCTGACGGTTGGTCGCCGCGCTGGAGCTCTACCTGGACGTCGACGCCACGCGCCGGGTCCGGACGCTGTGGCGGGCCCTGGAGGCGGAGGGCATCCCCACCCTCGGCTCGCTGCACCAGAAGCACCGCCCGCACGTGTCGCTCGCCGCGGCGCGCGCCATCGATCCGGACGCCGCGGGCGCCGCCCTGGCCGGCCTGACCGTCGGGCGGGGGCTCACCCTGCGGATGGACTTCGTCGGCCAGTTCGTGGGGCGGGTGCTCTGGCTCGGCGTGACCATGTCAGCGGAGCTGATGGCCCATCACCGGACGGTGCACGACCGGCTGGCCGCGGGCGGGGTGGCGGTGTGGGAACACTACCTGCCGGGGCGCTGGGTGCCGCACTGCACGGTTTCGCTGCGGGTGCCGAACCCGATGATGGCCCCGGCGATCCGGCGCTGTCTGGAGATTCTGCCGCTCACGGCGAGCGTGACCGGCGCGGCGATCGCCGACCACGCGCGCGACATCGCCCATCCGGTGTGAACCGGCCCCGGCAGCCCGCCTCGCGGGATCACGGTCGGTGAATACGCCCGTCCCCGGCAGCCCGCCTCGCGGGATCACGGTCGGTGAATACGCCCGTCCCCGGGGGCACGTCCGGGTCACCGGACCGCGCCGGGTGACCGGCCGCGCCGCGGCGTACGAGGCGGCGCGACCGCGCGGATTCCCCCGATCGAGGCGATCCGGGGACGGTCAGACGTAGCGTTCCAGTATCGACGCCTCGGCCAGCCGGGACAGCCCCTCGCGCACGCCCCGCGCCCGGGCGTCCCCGACCCCCTCGACCGCCTGCAGATCCTCCACCGTCGCCCCCAGCAGCCGCTGCAGGCTCCCGAAGTGGTCCACCAGCCGGTCCACGATCTGCGCCGGCAGCCGGGGCACCTTGGCCAGCAGCCGGAACCCACGCGGGGACACCGCCGCGTCCAGCGCGTCGGAGGCACCCGGGTAGCCGATCGCCTTGGCCACCGCGACCAGGTCGATCATCTCGGTCGCGGTGAGCAGGTCCAGCTCGACCAGCGCCTCGTCCAGTGTCCGCGCCTTGCGCCCGGACGGCAGGTAGTCCCGGATCACCAGGGTGCGGTCCGAGTCGACGCCGGCCATCAGCTCGTCCAGCTGCAGGGCGAGCAGCCGGCCGTCGGTGCCCAGCTCCACCACGTAACCCGAGATCTCGTCGGCGATCCGGCGGACCATCTCCAGCCGCTGCACCACCGAGACCGCGTCGCGCACGGTGACCAGATCCTCGATCTCCAGTGCGGAGAGTGTGCCGGACACCTCGTCCAGCCGCAGCTTGTAACGCTCCAGGGTGGCCAGTGCCTGATTGGCCCGGGACAGGATGGCGGCCGAGTCGTCCAGCACGTGCCGCTGCCCGTTCACGTAGAGCCCGATGATCCGCATCGACTGGCTCACCGAGATCACCGGGAAGCCCGACTGCTTGGCCACCCGCTCGGCGGTGCGGTGCCGGGTGCCGGACTCCTCGGACGGGATGGACGGGTCGGGCATCAGGTGCACGGCCGCCCGGACGATGCGGGTGCCGTCGCTGGAGAGCACCACGGCGCCGTCCATCTTGCACAGCTCACGCAGCCGGGTGGCGGAGAACTCCACGTCCAGCGGGAAACCACCGGTGCAGATCTGCTCGACGACCGAGTCGTAGCCCAGCACGATCAGGGCGCCGGTGCGGCCGCGGAGGATCCGTTCCAGGCCGTCGCGCAGCGCGGTGCCGGGCGCCATCAGGGCGAGGTTGGCCCGGAGCGGATCGCTGGCGCCCCCGGTCAGGCCGGCGCCCGCGGCCGGGGTCACCGCGCGGTGGCCCGCGCCGTTGACGCCGGGGCGCGGCGTTGAACTGGCGGACTTGGAACCATCGCGGTCGAGCGGCACCGGTACAGTCTACGAACTGTCATCCGCAGCAACGAGGCATGGTTCGATGAATGCTCCGTAGCGTGATGATTCGTCACGGTGGGTCACCGAGTGGCATGATCCGCGGAAGCCCGCGCCGCGCTCTGCAGCGCCGAACGCAGGTCGCCGACCTCGATCACCTCCATGCCCTTGGGCGTGCCCGCCTCGCTGCCGCTGCCACAGCCCGGCGGCACCAGAGCCACCCGGAACCCGAGCCGCGCCGCCTCGGCCAGCCGCCGGCCGACCGCACCGACCCGGCGGATCTCCCCGGTCAGCCCGACCTCGCCGATCGCGACCAGCGTCGGCGCCATCGCCAGGTCCAGCCCGCCGGACGCGACGGCCAGCGCCATGGCCAGGTCGGCCGACGGCTCGACCAGCCGGATACCGCCCACGGTGGCCGCGAACACCTCGCGGTTGTAGAGCTTCAACTGCTTGGTGCGGCGCTCCAGCACGGCCAGGACCATGGCCAGCCGGGCGCTGTCGAGGCCCGACACGGTACGCCTCGGCGAGCCCTGGACCTCCGCCCCGATCAACGCCTGCACCTCGGTGACCAGCGCCCGCCGGCCCTCCATCGCGACCGTGACGCAGGTGCCCGGCACCGGCTCCTGATAGCGGGTCAGGAACAGCCCGGACGGGTCCGGCAGGCTGCTGATCCCGCCCTCGTGCATCTCGAAGCAGCCCACCTCGTCGGCCGCGCCGAACCGGTTCTTCACCCCGCGGACCAGGCGCAGCGAGGAATGCTTGTCGCCCTCGAAGTGCAGCACCACATCGACCAGGTGCTCCAGCACCCGGGGGCCCGCCACCTGACCGTCCTTGGTGACGTGACCGACCAGGACGGTGGCGATGCCACGCTCCTTGGCGATCGACACCAACGCCGCGGTGACCGCGCGGACCTGGGTCACGCCGCCGGGCACGCCCTCGGTGCCGGGCGCCGAGACGGTCTGCACCGAGTCGAGCACCAGCAGGCCGGGCTTGACCGCGTCGAGGTGGCCGATCACCGTACCCAGATCGTTCTCCGCGGCCAGGAACAGGCGCTCGTGCAGCGCGCCGAGCCGCTCGGCCCGCAGCCGGACCTGGCTCACCGACTCCTCGCCGCTGACCACCAGCGACGGGGTGCCGGCGCCGCTCGCCCACTGCTGGGCCACATCGAGCAGCAGGGTCGACTTGCCGACGCCGGGCTCGCCGGCCAGCAGCACCACCGCGCCGGGCACCAGGCCGCCGCCGAGCACCCGGTCGAGCTCACCGACCCCGGTCGGCACGGCCCGCGCGGGCGCGGCGCTGATCTGCGAGATGGGCCGGGCCGGCTCGGCCGGCATCCGGGAGCTGACCACCCGGCCGGAGACCAGGGGCGCCGACACCGTGGACTCGATGATCGAGCCCCACTCGCCGCACTCCGGGCAGCGGCCCAGCCATTTCGGTGGCTGATGGCCGCAGGCGTCGCAGACGTAGGCCGGCCGGGCTGCCTTGGAACTGGTACGCGAGGTCGTCACCCGGCCAAGTTAGCCGCCGGGTACGACATCGTCACTCGCTCTCGATGTCCTCACCCTCGTTGCCCGGCGCGCGGGAGGCCGGGGACAGCGGGATGGCGACCGGGACCTGGATCTCCAGCGGCGCGCTGCCGTTGCTGAACTGCAGCACCAGGTTCACCGACATGCCCGGCTTCAGCGCGTCGCTGAGCCCGATGACCTGCAGCGGCTGCCGGTCGGTCGGCCGGAAGAGGGCGGAACCCAGCGGGGCGATCTTGATGTTGGCCGGGGTCACCTGGGCAGCCGCGGGCGCCGAGGCCGGCTGCTCCGCGGCGCCGGGCTGGACGGAGACGCCCGGCTGCGGCGCGGTCGCCGGCTGCGACGGCGACGCGCTCGGCGGCTCCTCGCCGGGGATCTCGGTGGCGTTGGCGGCGGACGGCTGGTTGCCGGTCACCGGGGCCGCCGCGCCCACCGTGCCGACCTGCCGCGCCGAGACGACCTGCGGCTGGTCCGTCGGGCGGCTGCTGATGGTGACCGTCAGCTCGGTGGTGGTCTGGTTGTAGAGGCTCAGCTGCAGCGGAGCGTTCGCGTCCTTGGCGTAACCCTCGAGGCCGTTGTACTGCACCGTGGCGTCACGCACGAAGACACTGTCGTCGGCGGAATTCGCGTCCACACCGACGATCGGGGTGTCCAGCATGGCGGTCTCGGCGACCTGCCCGGCCGAGCACCCCGCCAGCGCGATGACAGCGACCGTGGCGGCACCCGCGACCAGGGCGGCGCGACGGGTTCCGAGCGAGCGCATCACGATCCTCCAAAGAGAGACACCAAGGTGTGTGATCAGCCTAATGGGCGGCAAACGGCCGCGCGCGCCGACCCATCCATCCGGCCGTGGCGGGTCACACCACCGGCCCGCTGGAGATCAGCAGCAGGACGTCGATCAGCGCCACCCCGATCACCGCGCGGAACAGCGCGACCGGGCGGCCACGGGCGCGGCGGGTCGCGTACCAACCGATCGGCAGGACCACGGCGGCGACCGCGCCGGCCGCCCACCCGGACCACGACGGCGCCCCGGGCGGTCCGAGGACCAGCGTGGCCGTCGCGGCCAGCAGGAGCGCCGCGGCGGCCAGCCGGGACGCGCCGGCGCCGATCCGGTGCGGCAGCCCACGGATCCCGGTCGCCGCGTCGTCGTCCAGATCGGGCAGCACGTTGGCGAAGTGCGCGCCGGCGCCGAGCAGCGCGGCCGCGGCGACCAGCCAGGCCGGCGGCGCGGGATGCCCGGGCAGCGCCACCACCACGAACGCCGGCAGCAGCCCGAAGGCCACCAGATAGGGCAGCACGGACAGCGGCGTGGACTTCAGCGGCCAGTCGTAGAGCAGCCCGAACACCGTGGCCAGGGCGATGGCCACGGTGGCCGGCGCGCCGAGCGCAAGCGCCGCCAGCGGCGCGGCCAGGGCCGCGGACAACCCCGAGATCCCCACCGTACGGCCGGCGACCGCACCGGAGGCGATCGGCTTGTCGAGCCGTCCGGTACGCCGGTCCCGGTCCGCGTCCAGCCAGTCGTTCACCCAGCCGACGGCGAGCTGGCTGGCCGCCACGGACAGGATCACGCAGAGCAGGCGGACCCCGCGGTGCCCGGCACCGAACGCGAGCAGGCTCATCGCCACGGTGACGGCGGCCCCCGGCTCCGGATGGGACGAGCGCAGCAGGGCGAGCGGACGCAGCATGTCAAGCAGTCTGCGGGTGATCCGGCGCGGCTGCCATGCGGTGGCCGTAGCGCCCGTCGGCGTTTCCGCAGCGAGTGTGTCCCGTGACGGTCCGGTTCCCGGCAGCGAGTGTGTCCCGTGACGGTCCGGTTCCCCGCAGGGACTGTGTCCCGTGACGGTCCGGTTCCCGGCAGCGAGTGTGTCCCGTGACGGTCCGGTTCCCGGCAGCGAGTGTGTCCCGTGACGGTCCGGTTCCCCGCAGGGACTGTGTCCCGTGACGGTCCGGTTCCCGGCAGCGAGTGTGTCCCGTGACGGTCCGGTTCCCGGCAGCGAGTGTGTCCCGTGACGGTCCGGTTCCCCGCAGGGACTGTGTCCCGTGTCGGTCCGGTTCCCGGCAGCGAGTGTGTCCCGTGTCGGTCCGGTTCCCGGCAGCGAGTGTGTCCCGTGTCGGTCCGGTTCCCGCAGGGACTGTGTCCCGTGACGGTCGGGTTTTCCACAGCCAGGCGCGTCCGGTGGTGGGTGCGCGGCAACCGTGCCAGGCTCGATCACATGCTGTCGATCCGGCGGAACGATCCGCGCCAGTACGACGCCCTGGCCGACGAGTGGTGGCGGCCCGGCGGCGGGTTCGAGCTGCTGCACTGGCTCGCCGCGGCCCGCGCCGGGCTGATCCCGCCCGCCCCCGGGCCGGGCCGCGTGCTGCTCGACGCGGGATGCGGCGGCGGCCTGCTCGCCCCGCACGTCCGCCACCTCGGCTACCGGCACGTCGGCGCCGACCTGCGGCCCGCCGGGCTGCTCCGGGCGGCCGAGCGCGAGGTGCTGCCGGTCGCCGCCGACGTGGCCGCGCTCCCGCTCGCCGACGCCATCGCGGACGTGGTGGTGGCCGGTGAGATCCTGGAGCACGTCACCGATCTGCGTGGCACGGTCGCCGAGCTGTGCCGGGTGCTGCGGCCGGGCGGCCTGGTGGTGCTCGACACGGTGAACGCGACCGCGCTCAGCCGGTTCGTCACGGTGACCCTGGGCGAGCGGTTCGGGCTGGCGCCGGTCGGGGTGCACGACCCGGCGCTGTTCGTCGCGCCGGCGCGGCTGCGGTCCGAGTTCGCCCGGCACGGCGTCCGGCTGGCTGTGCGCGGGGTGCGGCCCAGCGTTCCCGGGCTGGTGCGGTGGCTGGCGGCACGGGGCGCCCCGGACGGCCGCCCGCTCGGACGGATGGTGCCCACCTTCTCCACCGCGGTCCTCTATCAGGGGATCGGGCGCAAACCCACCGGCCGTCCGCCCGCGGCGGCGTCGTCCTCCGACACGGCCGCCGGTGGTGGTCGCGGTGCCGCGGTGCGCCCGGAGCCCGGGGCCTGCTCGGACGGCGGCGCGTCGCCGCCCGGGTCCGGCCGCGTCGCCCGGCCGGCCCGAGGGTCGGGGGCCTGATGCGTGCGGTGCTCAGCGGGATGGGCGTGGCGTTGCCGCCCTCCGCCGTGCAGGACGAGTTGTGGGAGGGCTTCTTCGCGCGGCACTACGCGGGCGGCCGCAGCGGCCTGG
Organism: Actinoplanes teichomyceticus ATCC 31121; assembly: GCF_003711105.1. Taxonomy (NCBI): domain Bacteria; kingdom Bacillati; phylum Actinomycetota; class Actinomycetes; order Micromonosporales; family Micromonosporaceae; genus Actinoplanes; species Actinoplanes teichomyceticus. The sequence goes on along the minus strand of NZ_CP023865.1, from coordinate 7,901,152 downwards.
CCCGGCGGATCTTCGCGAATTCCGGGGTGGTCACCCGGCAGGCCGCGGTCAGCCCGCTGCTGGAGGACGTGTCGAGCTGGTCCACCGAACGCCGCATGCGTCGCTACCAGGACGAGGCGGTGCCGCTGGGGCGCGCCGCGGTCGAGCGGGCGCTGGCCGACGCCGGGCTGGCCGCGTCCGAGCTCGGGCTGTTCGCGGTCTGCTCCTGCACCGGGTACGCCACGCCCGGGCTGGACATCCTGCTGGCCCGGGACATGGACATGTCACCGAACGTGCAGCGCCTCTTCGTCGGACACATGGGCTGTTACGCGGCGTTGCCGGGGCTCGGCACGGTCAGCGACTTCGTGACCGCTCGCGCGCGTCCCGCGCTGCTGCTCTGCGCCGAGCTGACCAGCCTGCACATACAGCCCGCCGGCACCGGAGCGGCGGACGTCCAGCAGATCGTCTCGCACGCGCTGTTCTCCGACGCGGCGGCCGCCGCGGTGCTCACCCCCGGCGGAGCGGGCTACGCGGTACGCGAGATCGCCGCGGTCACCGACACCACCACGGCCGGGCACATGACCTGGGAGGTCACCGACCTGGGCTTTCGGATGGGGCTGTCCCCGCAGGTGCCCTCGGTCCTCGCGGCCCACGTGCGCGCGCTGGTCGACGACCTGCTCGGCCGGCACCGGCTGACCATCGGCGAGGTGGACGGCTGGGCGGTGCACCCGGGCGGCCCGAAGATCCTCGACGTGGTGCAGGAACGGCTCGGCCTCGACGACGCGGCGCTGACGGCCTCCCGGGAGGTGCTCTCGGCGTACGGGAACTGTTCCTCAGCCACCGTGCTCCTGGAGGTGGAAGCCCTGCGCCGCCGGGCGCGGCCGCCGCGCCGGATCGTCGTGCTCGCGTTCGGTCCCGGTCTCACCCTCTACGGCGCGCTGCTCGAATTCTCTACAGTCGCGGAGTGAGCAGCGAACGGGAGCGCGGCCTGATCCTGCACGGCCTGGCCGCCCTGCTCGTGGTCGCGGGCGGGATCTGGTGGTGGCGGGCGGCGCCCCGCGCGGAGTCCGATCCCCGCATGTTGAACTGGCGGCTCGCCGCCGAGCAGCTGCTGCCCGAGACCGAGGAACAGGAGAAGTCGGACACCCTGGCGCTGAACGCGGAGGACGAGTTCTCGACGGTCGAGGACCTGACCGGCGGCGCGTTCCTGGTGTCCGTGGTGTGTGCGGGGCCGGACGGCAGCCGGGTCCGGGTCAGCCTGGGCGACGACGAGTCGGGGCGAGGGCTGCCCTGCTCCGGGCCGCGCACCCCCGAGGTGTTCAGCGTCGCGGTCGGCACCCGGTTGTTCCTGCGCGTCGTGGCGGACGAGTCGGGCCCGCTCGTCTTCCGCTACACCCTCCAGCGCGACCCGAACTGACCCCGTTCCCGCGTGGCGCGCAACCGAGCGCAGCGTGCCGTCGCCAGCGCGGCTCGCTCCGGCGCGCCGCCCCGGGTGGGCGACGCGATAAGCCGGGCTCAGAGGCGTTCCAGGTCGGCCTGGATCGACTTGACCGAGACGACGTGCGAGAAGGTGCGCAGGATGGTCCCGGTCCGGTTGACCAGGATGGCGGCGGCGGTGCCGTCGGGAGCGGTCAGGCCCAGGTGGTCGCGCAGGGCGCCGGCCGGGTCCTGCAGGTAGCGCACGTTCTTGCCGTCGGCGCGCGGGGGCTGCGCGGTGGTCAGCCCGCTCTCCGGGACGGCGTCCGAGGGGACGGCGGCCGAGGGCGCGGCGGTGGAGACCGCGAGCACCGCGATCTCCGGCCGGACGGAGCCGACCGTCTCGGTGACGAGTCGGTCGCAGTCGCAGCCGTCGGTCAGGATGACTACCACGGGTAGTTGCCCGCGCAGGGGCACGGCGTGCCCGTCGGCGGCGAGCAGATCGAGCGCGGGCAGCGTGGTGCTCGGCGCCGGGGTGCTGCCCGAGGTGCGCTGGGTGGCCGGTTGCCGGGGCGGTCCGGGCCACGTCGACGCGTACAGACTGGCCACGGTGACCAGGATGGCCATCGAGACGATCAGGACCGGGGCGCGCAGCAGCAGGGCGCCGAATCGGCGCAGCCGGCGCACCGCGGGCCGGCGTGCGAACCGCTGCCAGCGGTTGGGTGGCGGGGCCAGGTGCAGCTCGGCGCGCACCGCCTCCACCTCGTCGGACAGCTCGGACAGATCGTCCGGGATGACGATGACGCCCCACTCCTCGGGGAGGTCGGGCAGTTCGTCCGAGGAACCGCCGTCCGGCGGCCAGCCGCCGTTGTCGCTCGCGCCTGCCATGACTCACCTCCCCCGTGACTGACCAGATCTTGCTTTGGTCGGGGAACTTCCGTCCAGCGTCTCGCACGCTACGCCGCATCGCCAGTGATGGGGCGGTCCCGACCGCAGCGATACGCTGGATCTCGCAAAGCCATCAGGTCCGGAAATTCCGACTCGTTGGCGGGAGCGGTGACTCGCCGGTCACTTTGCGTTACTTAGGCAGCTTCCCGCTCTGCTGTCAAGCAGTAGAAAGCCCCGTCACAGGGCCTCTGAGCTGCACTAACAGTGACCGTCAGGGCGAGACACCGTCGCCTGAGCGTGTTACCCTAGACACAGCGAAAGGGGTTTCGAACCTATGGTTTTCAGTGTCGGCGAGACCGTTGTTTACCCCCACCACGGGGCCGCACTCATCGAGGCAATCGAGACTAGGGTCATCAAGGGCGTTGAAAGGCAGTATCTCGTTCTGCGTGTCGCCCAGGGCGATCTGACGGTTCGGGTGCCCGCTGAGAACGCCGAGGAAGTCGGCGTGCGCGAAGTGGTTGGCGAGGAAGGCCTGGGCAAGGTCTTCGACGTCCTCCGCGCTCCGCACACCGAGGAGCCGACCAACTGGTCGCGGCGCTATAAGGCCAACCTGGAGAAGCTCGCTTCCGGTAACCCGCTCAAGGTTGCCGAGGTTGTTCGCGACCTCTGGCGTCGCGAGCGGGAGCGCGGTCTCTCGGCAGGGGAGAAGCGCATGCTCGCGAAGGCCCGCGACATCCTGGTCGGTGAGGTGGCCCTCGCTGAGAAGAGCACCAAGGATGAGGCTGAGGTGCTGCTCGACAAGGTCCTCACCGAGGCCTGATCCACCGACGTATCACGCACAGCACCATGCCCGCCGACCGCGACGTGACCGCGCAGCTCAATGCTCGCGGTGACGTCGCGGTCGTCGTTCCGGCCGCGGGTGCCGGGGTCCGGCTCGGTCCGGGTGCGCCCAAGGCTCTGCGTCTGCTCGACGGTGAGCCGCTGCTCGTCCACGCGGTGCGGCGGCTCGCCGCGGCGGCGTCGGTCCGGATGATCGTGGTGGCCGCCCCGCCCGCCGACGTCGACGCGGTGCTCACCCTGCTCACGCCGGTGGCTCCGGTCACCGTGGTGGCCGGCGGCGCCGACCGGCAGGAGTCGGTGGCCGCCGCGCTCGCGGCCGTTCCCGACGACGTTCCGATCGTGCTGGTGCACGACGCGGCCCGCTGCCTCACCCCACCGTCGGTGGTCGAGCGGGTCGCCGCCGCGGTCCGGGACGGGGCCGACGCGGTGATCCCGGTACTTCCGGTGGTCGACACGATCAAGGAAGTCGACGCCGGCGAGACCGTGCTCGGCACGGTGGACCGCGCGGTGCTCCGGGCGGTGCAGACCCCGCAGGGTTTCCGGGCGCCGGTGCTGCGGGCCGCCCACGCCGCAGCCGCCGACTCGCACACGGACGACGCCGGCGCCGTCGAGAAACTCGGCACCCCGGTCCGCTGCGTTCCCGGTTCCGATCTGGCGTTGAAAATCACCCGTCCGATCGATCTGGCACTCGCCACCCACCTCCTCACCCTGCCGGACCCGGACGCGCCGCAGGCCGCACCGCCCGGTGCGTGATGAGCGGTACCGTCCTGTGCCGCCCTGCCGGGCCGGGCTGCGTCGCGGGCCGCGTCCGGTGGGTGACGAGCGGTACCGTCCTGTGCCGCCCTGCCGGGCCGGGCCGCGTCGCGGGCCGCGCCGGTGGGTGACGAGCGGTACCGTTCTGTGCTGCCCCGCCGGGCCGGGACGCGTCGTCGGCGGCGGGTGACCAGCAACGTGCCCGGGACCCGCCGGTGGCTAGGGTGACGGCGTGATCATTCCGCGGGTGGGCATCGGAACGGACGTGCACGCATTCGACGATGAGCGGCCCTGCTGGGTGGCCGGGCTGCAGTGGCCCGGGGAGCCCGGACTGGCCGGTCACTCGGATGCCGACGTCGCCGCCCACGCGGCCTGTGATGCGCTGCTGTCGGCGGCCGGGCTCGGTGATCTGGGCAGCAACTTCGGGACCAGCCGCCCGGAGTGGGCGGGTGCCGCCGGGGTGATGTTGCTGGCCGAGTCGGCGCGCCTGGTGCGGGCTGCCGGGTTCGCCATCGGCAACGTCTCGGTGCAGGTGGTCGGGAACCACCCGAAGATCGGCAAGCGCCGGGCGGAGGCGCAGGAGGTGCTCTCCGCCGCGGTCGGGGCTCCGGTGACGGTGGCCGGGACCACCACGGACGGGCTGGGGCTCACCGGTCGGGGCGAGGGGTTGGCGGGGATCGCGGTGGCGATGGTGTACCCCGAGGCCGGCACGGCCGGTTAGGCACCGGCCCGGGCGCGCGGGTGGTGCTCGCCGGACTCCGCGACGACCCGGTCGGCGGGACCGGTGACCGGCCGGGAAGCGTTCCGGCCCGGCGACCCCGATCCCGGGCCGCAGCCGGTGACCGGCCGTGAACCGCGCCTCCGGTCGTGCGGGCTCACCCCCGGCCCATGTGATTTACAGGTAGACCGCCTACGCTCCGACTGTGCCCGCCCCCATGGAGTCCGACACCACGCCGGAGGAGCACCGCCAGCGTGCGCTGTTGCTCGCCGACCTCGGCCGCTACGACGAGGCCGCCGAGGAGATCGCGGCCGGTCTGAGCGCCGCGCCCAGCGCCACGCCCGACGAGTGCGCGCTGCTGGCCACGCTGGCCCGCATCCACCTCGCCGCGGAGCAGCCGGTCGAGGCGCTGGCGGCCGCCGAGCGGGCCGCCGCGACCGGGCCGGCCACGGTGGCGCCGCTGGTGGTGCGCGCGATGGCGCTGACCGACAGCCGGCGGTTCGGGGAGGCGGCCCGGGTGGCCGGCGAGATCCTGCGGACGTGGCCGGAGGATGCGTACGCGCAACGGACCGGCGCGGCGCTGCTCAGTGAGTCGCGCAACGGTCAGGAGGCGCTCAACGCCGCGTGGAACGGCGTCCGGATCGCGCCGACCGAGGCGGAGGCGCACCTGGTGCTGGCCGTGGTCGCGGCCCGGCTGCGGCTGTTCGACCTGGCCCAGCGGGCATATGCGGAGGCGCTGGAGCTGGACGCGACGATCGGGGATGCCGGCCAGGACGTGGGCATCGTGCGGCTGGAGCGGCGGCGCTGGGCCCGTGCGCTGGAGGAGCTGGCCGAGGAGGCGTCGCTGGGCGTCCCGCCCGCTCAGGCGCCGCCGGAGGACCGGCCGGAGGAGCCGGCGGTGCGTCCCGCCCCGTCGAACTGGTCCGAGCCGCCGGCGGTCAGCCGGCCGCGCAAGCCGGTGCTGGACGTCTCCGCCGATTCGGCCGGCGCGGTGCTCCAGACGATCCGGTACGGCGCCAACGGCACCCTGGTCGCCGCCGTGCTCACCGCCGCGATGACGCTGGTCAGTGTCGGGATCTCGCGGGTCTGGGCGGGCCTGATCGGCGTCCTGGTCTTCGCCGCGGTGGTGCTCTGGTTCCGCAGCCGGCCGGCCGAGCCGGTGGGCATGGTGCTGTCCCGCCTGCGGGCCGGTGACCGGTGGCTGGCCGCCGCGCTGTACCTGACCTTCGCCGCGCCGCTGTTCCTGGTGGCCTACGCGGCGGTCGGCGGCCTGCCCACGTTGATCGGGGGCATGGTCCTGGCCGCGGTCGCGGAGCTGGTGGTGCTGCTCGGCCGCCGGTGACCGCGCCGCGCCGCCGTCCTGGCCGGGCCCGCCACAGGGCGGCCCGGGGCCGGACGCGGAGCCGGGGCCGGATGCGGAGCCGGGGCCGGACGGGCGTGCCGGGGCTGGACGGGCGTGCCGGGGCCGGACGGGCCTGCCGGGGGCCGGGGCCGGGGCCGGACGGGCCTGCCGGGGCCGGACGGGCGTGCCGCACACGCCGTGCCCGTGCCCGGGGCGCGCCTCCGGACCCCGGGGATCCGCGCCGAGAAATCGCTGCCCACCGGGCTGACCGTGGGATTGGCCGGCGGGGCGGTGTGACCACACTGTTGTCCGGCTCCCGGATGGTCCGTTAGGTTCGAAATCGTGTCGACGATGATGCCTCCGCTGTACGCCGGGCTAGTCGATGACGCGTCCCTGCTGCCGCCCAGTCCGATCGGTCTGGCCGAGGCCGCGGCGAAACATCGCGAGCACACCACGGCGTGGTATTCGGGTCTGATCGGCGCCCTGCTGATTCCGGCCTCGGCGGTGGGCGCGGAGCCCGTACCGCGGCTCGCCGCCGCGTTGGTCGGTGACATCCCGGTGGGCGCGCTGCCGGCGATGGTGGAGAAACTGCGCGCCGCGGGCATGGTGGTCGAGCAGGTCGAGGCGGCGGTGGCCCGCCGCGGCGAGGATCCGCAGCCCGGCCTGGCCACGCTGCGCTCGTTCGCGGCCACCGAGACGGCCGGAGCCGCCGCGATCGGCGCCCGGAGCGAACCCGGGACCAGCGGCGAGAACGGCCCGGACCGGGTGGCCGGCGGGCGTGCCCCGGATCTGACGAACGGCGAGCCCGGCCCGCGGCGGGCGGGCGGCGAGCCCGGCCCGGACCGGGCGAGCGGCCTGCGGGTCTGGGCGGAGATCCCGCTGAGCTGGGGCCTGCTCGGCGCCCTGGACGCGGTCGCCGAGGCGCGCCGGGAGGGCCTTCCGCTCGCCCCGAAGTTCCGGGTCGGCGGGCTGGCCGCCGAGCTGTTCCCGACCCCGGTCGAGCTGGCCGCGGTGATCTGCGCCTGCCGTGACCGCGACCTGCCGTTCAAGCTGGCCGCCGGCCTGCGGCACGCCACCCGGCACACCGACCCGGAGACCGGGTTCACCCATCATGGTTTCCTCAACGTGCTGGTCGCCACGCTGCTCGCGGCGGACGGCGGGGAGGTGGCCGAGGTGGCGGAGGCGCTCGCCGCGACCCATCCGGTGCCGTTGGTGGAGCCGGCCCGGTCGCACCGCGACGACGCGCGGCCGCTGTTCGCCGGCTTCGGCGCGGCGAACGTCGTCGAGCCGCTCACCGAGCTGGTCCGGCTCGGACTGGTCAGCGGTGGGTACGAGTGATCGTCCGGAAGTGAACCTGGAATACTTTCGCCCGTGACCCGGGTGCTGCTGCGTGCTTCGGTGGCGGTGCTCCTGCTGCTGGCTACGGTTCTGGTCGGATGGCGCATCCTGCGGCCGGCCGAGGTGCTGGACACCGCGACCCGGCCGTACCCGCTGGAGGTGGTCTCCGCTCCGGGCGTGACCGGGCGGATCAACGTGGCGCCCCTGATCATCGAGGACCGGTTGCGGGTCTACGCCGCCAAGCACCAGGTGCGCGCCGACGAGCCGATCTGGGGCAAGGCGGTCTACACGTCCCGGTGGTCGCTGCGCCGCTGGCCGGAGCAGTTGAGCGGAGTCGTGGCGGAGGGCGCCACGGTGGTCAGCCGGTGGTCCGACGGCGCGGTGATCGCGCTCGACGGGCGTACCGGGAAGATCGTCTGGCGGGCCGGCGGTCCGGCGGCGCCGGACTACGCCGGCCACCGGACCGGCGCCGCGGCGGTGTGGAACCCGCCGGGTCTGCGGATCGCCGCCGGGACCGTCGTGGTCACCGCGGACCAGACCCTGCTGGGGTACGACGTGAGCACCGGCGCCCGGCGCTGGAGCGTCACGGTCCCGGCCGGGTGCGCGGACGGCTTCACCACCACCGGCGGCGTGTACGCCTGCGCGACCGGCGCCTACGACCTGGCCACCGGACGGCCCGCGGCGGGCTGGCCGGCCGGGCCGTTCACCCCGGTCGGCTGTTCGGTGGCGCGCTCCAACTGCGCCGGTGTCCGGGACTCGGCGGGCCGGGGCTGGCTGACCGGGCCGGGCACGCCGCGCCGGGCGGTCGCGCTGGACCGGGCGGACGCCACGGTCGCCGCCGGGACGATCGTGTCGGCCGGGGACGGCGCGGTGACCGCCGCCACCGCCGAGGGGGCCACGACGTGGCACCGGCCGGGGCCGGCGCGGGTGCTGGGCGGCACGTCCAGCGCGGTGCTGCTGCTGACCCCGGAGCACTGGCTGGTCGGCGTGGACGCGGCGACCGGTGCGGAGCGGTTCCGGTACCACCTGGCCTACGGCCGGGAGGACGACCGGTGGGACATCGGCGGCCTGATGATCGCCGAGCACTACCTGGCGATCGAGCGGCTGCGCGAGGACGGGCCGGACGATCCGGAGTCGCCGCTCTACTACTACACGCTCGACACGGTGCTGGTCGCCGCGTACTAGGCGAGCCGGGGCAGCAGCGCGGACCAGGCCTCCTCGGCGGCCCCGGCGATCGGGCCGTGGTCGCCGAGCGCGGCGGTCACGATCGGTGGCGGCGACCGGCGGTGGATCGACATCAGGCCGTCCCGGTAGGCGGCGCCGATCTCGTCCGGGGCGGTGGCCAGCAGGTCGGCGCCCAGGCCGCCGAGCGTGACCAGGTCGGCGTCGAGCCCGTTGACCAGCCCGGCGATGCCCCGGCCCAGGGTCGCCGCGACGGCCCGGACCGCGGCCGCCTCCGGCGTCGTGGGCGCGGTGGCGCGGGACGCGGTGGCGATCACCCGGCGGGCGTAGGTGATCGCGTCGACCGGGGCGGGCTGGCCCAGCAGCCGGGCCAGCGCGTGCCCGTCCACCGCGATCCCCCAGCAGCCGCGCGCGCCGCACGGGCAGCGGACCGCCGGATCGCCGAACGGCATGTGGCCGAACTCGCCGGCCGCGCCTCGGGCGCCGATCACCGGGCGGCCGCCGTCCACCACGGCGCCGCCCAGGCCGGCCTCGATCCGCAGGTGCAGGGCGACCGACGCGCCGACCGCGGCGCCGCGGTGCGACTCGGCGGCGGCGGCCAGGGTGGCGTCGTTGCCGGCCACGAACACCTCGGCGTCCGGGCAGAGGGTGCGCAGATCGACGTCGTGCCAGCCGGCGGTGACGGCCCGCAGGCGCAGGTCGGGGGAGACCGTGCCGGGCGCGGAGATGCCGGCGGCGCGCAGGCGAGGCCCGTACCGGCGGCGGAGCTCGTCGATCGCGGCCCGGACCGGGCCGCGGACCCCGGCCCAGGTGGCGCCGGCGTGCCGGCCGTGCCGTTCCGCGGCGGTGGCGCCGCCCAGCTCGACCGCCTCGACCCGCCAGGTCTCCGGGGTGATCGCGACGGCGAGAACCAGCGGGCCGTCCGGGTGCGGCAGCAGCACGGTGGTCGGCCGGCCCCGGGTGCCGCTCGGTGCCGCCGGGCCCTGGGTCAGCAGCGCGGCCCGGCTCAGCTTGCTGACCAGCTCGGTCGCCGCGCCGGTGCCGACGCCCAGCAGCCGCGCGGCGTCCGCCCTGGTCACGCCCGGACTGTGGTGCACCACGCGGAGCAGTTCGGTCGAGCGCGTCGTCACATCCGTCCCCCTGTTTATGCTCTTGCTACGAGCTTATTGTGGGGAGGTGCAACTCCACCGCCCCCCGCTGGTCGTTCTCGGCGCCTCCGCCTTCTTCTACGTCGCCGCCGAGACCCTGCCGGTCGGCCTGCTGCCGCAGATCTCGGCCGGCCTGCACGTCAGCGAGGCCCGGGTGGGCCTGCTGCTGACCAGCTACGCCCTGGTCGCCGCGCTCAGCACGATCCCGCTCACCGCGCTGACCATGCGGATCCCGCGGCACACCCTGATCGCCGCCACGGTAGCGATCTTCGCGGTCTCCCAGGCGGCCGCGGCCTTCGCACCCACCTTCCCGGTGCTGGCGCTGTCCCGGCTGATCTGCGCGCTCGCGCACGGCGTCTTCTGGTCGGTGATCGGACCGATCATCGCCCGGCTGGCCCCGCCCGAGCAGGTCGGCCGGGCCACCGCGCTGACCTTCCTGGGCAACTCGCTCGCCATCGTGCTGGGCGTGCCGCTGGGCACCGCGCTCGGGCAGTGGCTGGGCTGGCGGTTCGCGGTCGCGCTGATGGCCGTCGGTGGCGCGGTCTGCGTGGCGCTGCTGCTGGCGGTGCTGCCCCAGCTGCCGCCGCTGCCCCGGGACATGGCGGCCGGGCCCGGACGGCAGTTGCGCAACGCGGTCCGGATCCTGCGCGACCGGCGGGTGGCGCGGCTGTGCCTGGTGACCGCGGTGCTGGTGATCGGGCACTTCACCGCGTACACGTACATCGCGCCGCTGGTCCGCCGGGACGCCGGGCTGGACGGGACCGCGCTCAGCGCCCTGCTGCTCGGGTACGGCGTGGTCGGACTGGTGACGACGTTCCTGGCCGGGCGGCACGTCGACCGGCGCCCCGGCCCGCTGCTGCTGATCCTGCTCGCGGTGCAGGCGGGGGCGGTGGCCCTGCTCGCTCCGGTGCTCGGCGCGGCGCCGACGGTGCTGGCCACCCTGCTCTGGGGCGGCGCGTTCACGGCCATCCCGGTCTTCCTCGGGGCGGCGCCGATGCGGGTCGCGCCGACCGCCCGGGACGCCGCCTCCGCGGTGTACGTGGTGGCGTTCCAGATCGGGATCGGCGGCGGGGCGTTCGTCGGGGAGCGGCTCGTCGCGGCCGGCCGGCTCGGCACGCTGCCGCTGCTCGCCGCCGTGCTCGCGGTGCTGGCCGGACTGCTGGTGCTGGCGTCGCGGGAGGTCTTCCCGGTCCGGATCAGCGCCGCGGAGCACCACCGGGCCTCCGCGGCGGCCACCGCGGACACCCGTCAGGCGTAAGCGCGCGCGGAGCCACCGCCGAGCGCCACCGCGGACCACCCGTCAGGGATAAGCGCGCGGAGCCACCGCCGAGCGCCGCGGACACCCGTTAGGGGTAAGCGCGCGCGGAGCCGCCGCACCTTGCCGGCGCGGCGGTAACGTCATCGACGGCCGCAAGGAAAGCCTGGCCGGCCCGCGGCGGATTCGCGGACCGGCCAGGTGCGTCGCGGCGGCGGGTCAGGCAGCCAGAGCCGCCTCCGCCGCGGCCAGGAACGCGTCGTTCTCCTCCGGGGTGCCGATGGTGACGCGCACGCCGTCCGGGTGGAAGGCGCGCACGATCACACCGCGGCTCTCGCAGGTGGCGGCGAACGCCGCGGTCCGCTCACCGATCGGCAGCCAGACGAAGTTCGCCTGGCTCTCCGGCACGTCGACGGACAGCTTGCGCAGCGCCTCGGTGACCCGCTCGCGTTCCGCGGTGACCAGGGCGCAGCGGCGGATCACCTCGTCCTCCTGGCGCAGCGCGGCCAGCGCCGCCGCCTGCGCCACCAGGCTGGTGGAGAACGGGGTCAGCACCTTGCGCACGACCGCCGCCACCTCCGGCTGGGCGACCAGGTAACCCATCCGCATACCGGCCAGGCCCCAGGCCTTGCTCATGGTGCGCAGCACCACGACGTTGGCGCGGTCGCCGTAGGTGGCCAGGCCGTCCGGCACGCCCGGGTCGGTGACGAGTTCCCGGTACGCCTCGTCGAGCACCACCAGCACGTCCGACGGCACCGCCGCGAGGAACCGGTCGAGCTGCGGCCGGTGCAGCGCGGCGCCGGTCGGGTTGTTCGGGTTGCACACGAAGATCAGCCGGGTGCGGTCGGTGACCGCGTCGGCCATCGCCGGCAGGTCGTGGCCGTGTCCGGGGGTGTTCGGCACCCGCACGCTGGTCGCGCCCGCCCCGGCCGCGACGATCGGGTACGCCTCGAAGGACCGCCAGGAGTAGAGCACCTCGTCGCCGGGCAGGCAGGTGGCCTTGACCAGGATCTCGGCCAGCGCCACCGAGCCGCAGCCGGTGACCACCCGGTCGGCGGCCACCCCGAGACGCTGCGCCAGGGCGTCGCGCAGGGCGAGCACGCCCATGTCCGGGTACCGGTGCATCTGCCGGGCGGCCTCGGTGACCGCCTCCACCACGCCGGGCAGCGGTCCGTACGGCACCTCGTTGCTGGCCAGCTTGATCGCCTCGGCGATGCCCAGCTCGCGGGCCAGGTCGGCGACGTTGCGACCGGGCACGTAGGGGGGCAGCGCGTCCAGATCGGCGCGGGTCAGGCGGGTCATCGTGGTCCTCCTGGGTGGTCGCCGCGCGGCGCGGCCTCGACGGTCGGTTGGGCGCGCGGCGGCAGCGCCACGACGACGGTCCGGGCCGCCTTGTCGTGCCAGGCCTGCCGCAGGCGCGGGTCGAACGTGGGGGAGAGCGAGTCCAGCAGCTGGATCACCACCCCCACCAGGCACCACCAGAGCAGCGTCCACATGCCCAGTTGCGCCCAGCGGGCGAACGCGCGCCGGAAGCCGATCGGGGCGGTGCTGTCCAGCCCGACCACCTTGATGCCCATCAGCCGCTTGCCGAGGGTCTGGCCGCGCCCGCTGATGGCCGGCGCCTCGTAGCCCAGCCAGAGCAGGGTGGCGAGCAGGATGACGGCCATCTGCAGGGTCTGCATCCGGGCGGTCGGCTGGATCATGGCGGGGTCGCCGCCGGCCATGATCTGGTCGACGTACTGCGTGTAGATCGGCCAGAAGTCCTGCCACCACTGGTAGGCGAACCAGCCGTTGACCACGACGTTGAGCAGCAGCACGACCAGGATGTCGATCAGCCGGGCGAGCAGGCGCTGGCCCAGGCCGGCGAGCGGCAGGCCGTGCGGGCGGGCCTCCGGCACCGGGTAGAGGTAGGCGTGCGGCGGCTGCGGCGGCTGCCACCCCTGCGGCTGCTGCCAGCCGGGCGGGGACGGCGGCTGTTGCCAGCCGGGCGGGGACGGCGGCTGTTGCCAGCCGGGCGGGGACGGCGGCTGTTGCCAGCCGGGCGGGGGTGGCTGTGCCCCGGGCGGGAGGTGTGCTCCCGGCGGGGGCTGTTGCCAGCCGGGCGGGGGTGGCTGTGCCCCGGGCGGGAGGTGTGCTCCCGGCGGCGGCTGCTGCCAGCCGGCCGGGGGCTGGCCGGCCGGGGGGATCCAGCCGGGCGGCGGGCCGTAGCCCGGATGGCCCGGGTGACCCGGATGTGGTTGCGGCGCGGCGTACGGCTGCGGGGTGGGCGGCGCCGGTGGCGGCGTCGGCGCGGGCGGTTCCGCCTCGACCGCGGGCGGCCCGTCCGGTGGCACCGCGTCGGCCGGGATGGCCTGGCCCAGCCAGCCCTCACCGTCCCAGTAACGCTGGGTGCTGGTGTCGGCCGGGTCTTTGTACCAACCCGCGGGAAGGGAACTCATGCGCAAACCTTTATCACGACAATCTGACGGTTCCCTGCGCGCAGGTCACGTCACAGGTCGCCGCGGCGCTCGATCACCTCGAAGGATACGGCGGGCCGGGTGGGCCGCGGCCGGCCGGTGAGCCGGCGGACCCGCGTCGAGATTGACGGGCCGCACCCCGATGGGCAACAGTCCCATTCCGTCCTGGTCAATCTGAACGATCGGTAAGGTGAGGGGCGGGGATGACTGAACACACTGTCCAGCTCGACGAGCTCGACGCGCGACTGATCGCCATGCTCGCCGCCGAGCCGCGGATCGGTGTGCTGGAGCTGTCCCGGCGCCTCGGTGTGGCCCGCGGCACGGTGCAGGCCCGGCTGGACAAGCTGACCGCCCGGGGCGCGATCAAGGGCTTCGGCCCGGACGTGGTGCCGGCCGCGATCGGTTTCGGCGTGATGAGCTTCGTGACCCTGGAGATCAGTCAGCGGTACGGGCACGACGCCGTGGCCGACCACCTGGCCGAGATCCCCGAGGTGCTGGAGGCGCACACGATCACCGGAGGTGGCGACATCCTGTGCCGGATCGTGGCCCGCTCGAACGCCGACCTGCAACGGGTGATCGACAAGATCGTCGGGTACGAGGGCATCCGCCGGGCGCACACGATCATCGCGCTGGCCGAGCTGATCCCGTACCGGACGGTGCCACTGGCCCGGGCGGCAACTCGGATATAAGCCCACGACACGGGCTTTCTACGCTCCTGTGGAGAGGTGGATCGGGCTCACTAATGTGCCCGCATGGCCTCCTCCGGAGCGGTGAAGGGTCTCACGCTGGTCGCCGCCGTCACCGTCACCGTGCTGGCCGCGACCGGGATGTGGAACCCGTTCCCGGGCCTGTGGAAGTGGATCAGCACCAGCGGGCCGCTCGCCCCCGGCACCCGATGGCAGCAGCAGCTCGGCGGCGCGCCGCAGAGCGTGGCGATCGCCGGCGAGTCGGTGATCGTCGAGTACCGCACCTCGGTCGAGGCGTACAACCTGACCACGGCGGTGCGGCTGTGGGAGGCCGACGCGGACTGGGCCACGGTCGCCGGGCGCGGCGCGGACGCCGTGGTGGTCACCGGGCGCCTGCTCACCAAGGGCTACCAGGTGCTGGACCCGCGCACCGGCACGGTACGCCGGTCGGACACCGAGGCCACCGCGGTCTGGACCTACCAGAACGGCATCGTCGACCTGCGCTGTGCGGACGGCGACGACTGCCGGCTCACCGCCTGGGACCCGCGGGCCGGCACGCGGCTCTGGTCGGTGCCGACCGGCGGGATCGGCTTCGTGCTGCACGCGGCCAACCCGGACCTGCCGGACGCCCGCCGGCTCGGCAGCGCCGACGTGGACGACGACGCGGCCGGCCCGGCGGTGATGCCCGGCCTGCTCGGGATCCCGGACGACGGCCGGATCCGGGTGGTCGACACCGCCCGCGGCCGCGTGGCGCAGACCGTGCGGCCGGGTGCCGGCCAGCGGATCGCGGTGGTCGGCGGCCGGGTGCTCACCGTCACCGGCACCGCCCGCGACGGCACCTGCTATTACGGCGTGGTGGCCACCTCGCCGCCGAGCGGCCGGGTGGTGTGGAAGCGCGACGGCCTGAACCTGCGCACCGCGGAGAGCGACTGCCGGCCGGAGCGGGACCCGGCCGGTGGGTACGACGTGCTGCTCGGCGTGGACCCGTACGGCCGGCAGGAGCTGATCAGCGGGTCGGACGGGCGGATCCTCTGGTACGGCGACCGGAGCGCCGAGGTGCTCGCGGTGGACGACCGGTACGCGGTGATCCGTTCCGGCGACACGATCCGCGGCTGGTCGTTCGCCAAGGGCCGGATGGTGTGGCGGCAGAACGGCCGGGCGAAGGCGGGCGCGGCGGTCACCCCGCACGCGGTGATCGTGGTCTCGTCCGGACGGGTGACGGCCCTGGACCCGGCGTCCGGGGCGGTACGTGCCGATGTGCGTACCGACGCGAAGGTCTTCACCGCCGGACCCGGCGGTTTGCTCCTGGTTTCCGGGCGCGACATGGCGTATCTGCCGTACGGCTGACCGGCGCGGCATCGACACCCGCCGGGTGCCGGGTTCGCATCGCCCGGGCCCGCTGCCCTAGGCTTGCCGCTCATGAGCAGAGGCGCCGCTTTCACCTACTCGCCGCTCTTGCCGACCGGCGACGACCTGACCGAGTATCGCCTGGTCACGGACGAGGGCGTGGACGTCGTGGAGGGCCCGGGCGGGCGCCGCTTCCTGACCGTCGAGCCGTCCGCGCTGACCCAGCTCACCGCCGAGGCGATGCACGACATCGCGCACTACCTGCGCCCGGCGCACCTCGCGCAGCTGCGCTCGATCATCGATGACCCGAAGGCGTCGCCGAACGACCGGTTCGTCGCCCTGGACCTGCTGCGCAACGCGAACATCGCGGCCGGCGGCGTGCTCCCGATGTGCCAGGACACCGGCACCGCGATCGTGATGGGCAAGCGCGGCCGGCACGTGCTCACCGACGGGCGCGACGAGGAGGCCGTCGCGCTCGGGGTGTACCAGGCGTACACCCGGCTCAACCTGCGCTACTCGCAGCTCGCCCCGCTGACCATGTGGGACGAGAAGAACACCGGGACGAACCTGCCGGCGCAGATCGAGCTGTACGCGGAGGACCCGAACGGGCAGCCGGACGCGTACAAGTTCCTGTTCATGGCCAAGGGCGGCGGCTCGGCCAACAAGTCGTACCTGTACCAGGAGACCAAGGCGCTGCTCAACCCGCAGCGGATGATGCAGTTCCTGGACGAGAAGCTGCGCCTGATCGGCACGTCGGCCTGCCCGCCGTACCACCTGGCGATCGTGATCGGCGGGACCAGCGCCGAGCACGCGCTCAAGACCGCGAAGCTGGCCAGCGCGAAGTACCTGGACAACCTGCCCACCGCCGGCTCCATGCAGGCGCACGGCTTCCGTGACCTCGAGCTGGAGGCCGCGGTGCTGGAGCTGACCCGGGACTTCGGGATCGGCGCGCAGTTCGGCGGCCGGTACTTCTGCCACGACGTGCGGGTGATCCGGCTGCCCCGGCACGGCGCGTCCTGCCCGGTCGCCATCGCGGTCTCCTGTTCGGCGGACCGCCAGGCGGTAGCCAAGATCACCCCGTCCGGCGTGTGGCTGGAGCGGCTGGAGACGGACCCGGCCCGCTTCCTGCCCGACGTCACCGACGACCACCTGGAGTCGGAGCAGGTCGTCAAGATCGACCTGAACCGGCCGATGGCCGAGATCCGCGCGGAGCTCAGCAGGTACCCGGTGAAGACCCGGCTGTCGCTGACCGGCCCGCTGGTGGTGGCCCGGGACATCGCGCACGCCAAGATCGCCGAGCGGCTGGACGCCGGCGAGCCGATGCCGCAGTACCTGCGCGACCACGCGGTCTACTACGCCGGCCCGGCGAAGACCCCGGAGGGGTACGCGTCCGGGTCGTTCGGGCCGACCACGGCCGGGCGGATGGACTCGTACGTGGAGAAGTTCCAGGCCGCCGGCGGCTCGATGGTGATGCTCGCCAAGGGCAACCGGTCGGCGCAGGTGACCCGGGCCTGCCAGACCCACGGCGGGTTCTACCTCGGCTCGATCGGCGGTCCGGCGGCGCGACTGGCCCAGGACTGCATCCGGCACGTCGAGGTGCTCGAGTTCCCGGAGCTCGGCATGGAGGCGGTCTGGAAGATCGAGGTGGCGGACTTCCCCGCCTTCATCGTCGTCGACGACAAGGGCAACGATTTCTTCGCCGAGGTCACCAAGCCCGTCCTGAGCATCGGTTCCCGGACGTGACCGGGCCCGTCGGCGGGTGACCGGCTCCCCCTGGGCCGGATGACCGTGGGGAGGCCGCCACGTGCGCGTACGGACCGACCGCCGCGCCGACCTCGCGGTCATCCGGCCGAGGCTCGGCACGTCCTCGGCCGCGGCCCGGTCGTTCCCCGGGCACCGGGAGCGCGACGGCGCCGGGCGCCATGCGGCCGGCGGGTCAGGCGCAGTACCCGGCCACCGGGCTCAACCATTCGGCGAGCTGCGGTTTCAGCGTCCGGTCCAGATCCGTGGTGCTCCTGATCCTCTTGATGTACGCGCGGTCCTTGGCGCTCGCCTCCAGCTTCCGCGCCGAACTCTCGCCGGCGGCCTTGAGCTCCGGGTCCAGCGCGGCGCTGGTCTCCTTGCGGATCTGCCCGCCGGCCGATCTCAGCTCGGCCGCCGCCGCCTTCTCCGCCTCGGCGGCCTTGTCGGCCTGCTTCGCCTCCTTGTACGCGATCATCTTGCCGATCGCGGACCCGAAGTCGTTGAGCTCGCCGGTGAAGACCTTGTCCAGGCGTCCGCACACCTCCGCGGTGTCGGCCGAGTAGTCGGGCGCCGCGCTGGTGGCCGCCGTGGTGGGGGACGGGGCCGCCGCCGCGCCGGTCTCGTGGACCTCCGCATCGCTGTCGCAGGCGGCACCGGTCAGCAGCACGCCGGCGAGGACGGCCAGGATGGCGGGTCGCATCAGTGGATCCTCTTCGTCGGGGGGAGGCCGGAAACTCCGCCGACGGTACGTTCCGTTCCGGTTCCCGTCCAACCGGGCGGGAACGGTGGAGTACCTGCGGGGACCGCCCGCGGCGCCCGGCCGGACGTGGTCACCGGGACACCCGCCGAGCTCGCGAACGGCACGATCGACTGCGCCGTGCCTGCGGTCGAGAGAGGATGGTCCGGTGACGACTGACGAGAGCGGCTACCGGATCGAACGCGACACGATGGGCGAGGTGCGGGTGCCGGCCGACGCCCTGTGGCGGGCGCAGACCCAGCGCGCCGTGGAGAACTTCCCGATCTCCGGCCGTGGCCTGGAGCCGGCGCACATCCGCGCGCTGGCCCGGATCAAGGGCGCCGCCGCGCGGGCCAACGCCGAGCTCGGGGTGCTGGAGAAGGATCTGGCCGAGGCGATCGCGACGGCGGCCGCGCACGTCGCCGCCGGCGGTTACGACGATCAGTTCCCGGTCGATGTCTTCCAGACCGGTTCGGGCACCTCGTCGAACATGAACGCCAACGAGGTGATCGCCACCCTGGCGTCGCGTGCCCTGGACCGTCCGGTGCACCCGAACGACCACGTGAACGCGTCCCAGTCGAGCAACGACGTGTTCCCCTCCTCGATCCACCTGGCCGCCACCGAGGCGGTCAGCGACGACCTGATCCCCGCGCTGGAACACCTGGCCGGCGCGCTGCGCGCCAAGGCGGAGACCTGGGCCGACGTGGTCAAGAGCGGGCGCACCCACCTGATGGACGCCACCCCGGTCACCCTGGGGCAGGAGTTCTCCGGGTACGCCCGGCAGGTCACCAACGGCGTCGAGCGGCTCACCGCCACCCTGCCGCGGCTGGGTGAGCTGCCGCTGGGCGGCACCGCGGTGGGCACCGGGGTGAACACCCCGCCCGGTTTCGCGCCCGCGGTGATCGCGCTGCTCGCGCAGGAGACCGGGCTGCCGCTGACCGAGGCCCGCGACCACTTCGAGGCGCAGGGCGCCCGGGACGCGCTGGTCGAGGCGTCCGGGCAGCTGCGGGTGGTGGCGGCCGGCCTCTACAAGATCGCCAATGACATCCGGTGGATGGGCTCCGGTCCCCGGGCCGGGCTGCGCGAGCTGCGCCTGCCCGACCTGCAGCCGGGTTCGTCGATCATGCCGGGCAAGGTGAACCCGGTGGTGCCCGAGGCGGTCCGGCAGGTCTGCGCCCAGGTGATCGGCAACGACGCGACCGTCGCCTTCGCCGGCACCCAGGGCGACTTCGAGCTGAACGTGATGCTCCCGGTGATGGCCCGCAACGTGCTGGAGTCCGTCCGGCTGCTGGCCGCGGCCGCCCGCCAGCTCGCCGACCGGTGCGTGGTCGGCCTGGAGGCGAACGAGGAGATCGCCCGGGGGTACGCCGAGGGCTCCCCGTCGATCGTCACCCCGCTCAACCGCTTCCTGGGGTACGACGAGGCCGCCGCGATCGCCAAGCAGGCGCTGGCGACCAACCGGACCATCCGCGAGGTGGTGATCGAGCGCGGGCACGTGAGCGCCGGCACTCTAACCGAGGAGCAGCTCGATCAGGCCCTTGATGTTCTGAAGATGACAAGGCCGTGAAATAGACTCTCCTCGACCTTGCCATGAACGATCTTTCCCGATGGGATGCGAAGACCAACTCCCAGGAGGAGCGCATTCCATGAGAAGACGTCTCGCTACCGGAGCCGTCGTCACCTTGACGGGTCTGGCGTTTCTGACCGTGGTCCCCGGTTCCGCCGTGGCGGAGCCGACGGCCGCGGTCGACTACACGGTGGTCGCCGCCGACGGGGTCTCCGCGTCGGACGCGGCTGCCGCGATCAAGGCAGCCGGCGGCACCGTCGTGAGCGGTAACGACGCCGTCGGCGTGTACCGGGTGACCTCGACCGACGCCAAGTTCGACACCAAGGCGACCGCCTCGCCCGCCCTGATCGGGGCGTCCGAGCGCAAGGCCATCGGGTACGCGCCGAACGGTCTGGAGAGGGTCGAGCACGGTCTGAAGGCGGGCGGCAAGGGCAAGGGCAAGGGCCCGGCCAAGGCCGACCCGCTGGACGACAAGCTGTGGGGCCTGTCCATGATCCGGGCCGACAAGGCCCGCAAGATCGAGAAGGGCGACCGCGGCGTCACGGTCGGCGTGCTGGACACCGGTCTGGACGCGTCGAACCCGGACCTCGGCCAGAACTTCAGCACCCGGCTGTCCCGCAACTTCGCGCCGGACATCGTCGCCATCGACGGTGAGTGCGAGACCGCGGGCTGCCTCGACCCGGTCGGCACCGACGACGGCGGGCACGGCACGCACGTGGCCGGCACCATCGGCGCCGCGCTCAACGGCACCGGCCTCTCCGGTGTCGCGCCGGACGTCACCCTGGTCGAGCTCAAGGGCGGCCAGGACTCCGGGTTCTTCTTCCTCGACCCGGTGGTCAACGCCCTGACGTACGCCGGCGACAAGGGCCTCGACGTGGTCAACATGTCGTTCTACGTCGACCCGTGGCTCTACAACTGCACGGCCAACCCCGCGGACAGCCCCGAGGACCAGGCCGAGCAGCAGGCGATCATCACCGCCATGAAGCGGGCCCTCAACTACGCGCACGCCCGGGGCGTCACGCTCTTCGGCGCGCTCGGCAACAACCACGAGGACCTGGGCAAGCCGCGGACCGACGTCTCCAGCCCGGACTACGGCGGCGACCCGTACTCGCGGCCGATCGACAACTCGTCCTGCTGGGACCTGCCGGTCGAGGGCCCGCACGTGATCGGCGTGTCGGCGGTCGGCCCGTCCACCCGCAAGGCGGACTACTCCAACTACGGCCTGGAGCAGATCTCGGTCTCCGCGCCGGGTGGGTTCGCCCGGGACGGGTTCGGCACCGACACCTACAACACGCCGGGCAACCGCATCCTCTCCAGCTACCCGCTGAAGGTGCTGAAGGAGGAGGGGCTGGTCGACGAGGCCGGCAACATCACCCCGGCCGGCGAGAGCACGGTGTTCAAGGACTGCACCAAGGCCGGCCAGTGCGGTTACTACACGTACCTGCAGGGCACCTCGATGGCCACGCCGCACGCGGCGGGCGTGGGCGCCCTGATCGTCAGCCGCTACGGCCTGCCCGACCTCCGGCGCGGCGGCAAGATCCTGCTGCCGAGCGTGGTCGAGCGGATCCTGTACCGCACGGCCGTCGAGCACGCGTGCCCGGAGCCGCGCCTGCAGAGCTACGCGCAGGAGGGCCGCCCGGCCGAGTTCGACGCGCTCTGCGAGGGCGGGACGAACTTCAACGGGTTCTACGGCCACGGCATCGTGGACGCGTACGCGGCGGTCGGCGGCCGCTGATCGTCCCTCGACGACCGCCCCGTCCGTGTCCCGCGGGCGGGGCGGTCGTCCCCGGCGCCGGGTCGGTACCCTTGTACGGTGACTCTGCGCCTGTACGACACCGCGACCCGATCGGTCCGGGACTTCGTCCCGATGACGCCCGGTCAGGTGGGGATCTACCTGTGTGGCGTCACCGTGCAGTCACCTCCGCACATCGGTCACCTGCGGTCCGCCGTCAACTACGACGTGCTGCGCCGCTGGCTGCTGCACACCGGGCTGGAGGTCGCCTTCGTCCGCAACGTCACCGACGTGGACGACAAGATCCTGCAGAAGTCGCTGGAGCAGCAGAGGCCGTACTGGGCCATCGCCTACGCGAACCGGCTCCTGCTGGACCGCGACTACCGCGCGCTCAACGTGCTGGCCCCCACCTACGAGCCGCTGGCCACCGGGCACATCACCGAGATGCACGACCTGATCGCCGCGCTGATCGAGCGCGGTCACGCGTACCCGTCCGCGGCCGCCAACGGCGACGTCTACTTCGACGTCGGCTCCTTCCCGGAGTACGGCGCGCTGTCCGGGCAGAAACCGGACGACATGCGGTCGGCCGGCGACGCGCCGGAGCGCGACAAGCGCGACGTGCGCGACTTCGCCCTGTGGAAAGGCGTCAAGGCGGACGAGCCGCAGGACGCGTACTGGCCGTCCCCGTGGGGGCGGGGCCGTCCCGGCTGGCACATCGAGTGCTCCGCGATGGCCCGGCGCTATCTCGGCGACGAGTTCGACATCCACGGCGGCGGCCTCGACCTGACCTTCCCGCACCACGAGAACGAGCAGGCCCAGTCCCGGGCGGCCGGGCTCGGGTTCGCCCGGTTCTGGGTGCACCACGCGCTGCTGAACCTGGGCGACTCCAAGATGAGCAAGTCGCTGGGCAACGTGATCGACCTGACCGCGGTGACCGAGGCCGGCATCCGCCCGGTCGAGCTGCGCTACTACCTGGGCAGCCCGCACTACCGCTCGCGGATCGACTACACCGACGACGCGCTGCGCGAGGCCGCGGTGGCGTACAAGCGGATCGAGGGTTTCGTGCAGCGCGCGGCCGAGATCGTCGGCCCGGGCCGGCCCAAGGCGGTCCCGCCGGCGTTCGCCGAGGCGATGAACGACGACCTGAACACCTCGGCGGCGCTCGCGGTGGTGCACGACACCATCCGGGAGGGCAACACCGCCCTGACCGCCGGTGACGAGCCGGCGATCCGCGGCGCGCTGACCGCGGTCCGCGCCATGCTGGGGGTGCTGGGCCTCGACCCGCTCGACGACGCCTGGGGTGGCGGCGAGGGCGGCAACGACCTGAAGCCGGTGGTCGACTCGCTGGTCGCCCTGGCTCTGGAACAGCGGGCGCAGGCCCGGGCACGGAAGGACTGGGCGGCCGCCGATCAGGTGCGCGACCAGCTCAAGAACGCGGGTATTCAGGTGGAGGACACTCCGGCCGGTCCGCGCTGGACGGTAGGAGAGCAGCACTGATGCCGGGTAATTCACAGAACGCGAGCAAGCGGGCGACCGCCAAGAAGGGCGCCCCGGTCGGCTCGGGCGGCAAGAACCGCGCCAGGCTCAAGGGGCGCGGCAAGACCCTGCCGGCCGACGAGCGGCCCTGGCACAAGGCGTACTCGGGCACCGAGAAACTGCCCGACAAGACCGCGCGCAAGCAGGAGAAGGAGCGCCGCGCGGCGGCGGCCGAGGGCCGCGCGCCCAAGGTCGGCATGCCCGGTACCAAGGACACCACGTGGGGTCGCGGCGGTGGCCGGGGCGCCGGTGTCAGCCGTCCCAGCGCCGTGCGGGGTGGCCGGGCGGCCGGTCCGCGCGGCCCGCGGGTCGCGCCGGGCCGCAAGTCCAACCCCACCAAGGAAGGCCCCGAGCTGCTGCTCGGCCGCAACCCGGTGGTGGAGGCGCTGCGCGCGCTGGTGCCGGCCACGGCGCTGTACGTGGCGCAGGGCATCGACATCGACGAGCGGGTCGCCGAGATCGTCCGGACCTCCGCCGACCGGGGCATCCCGATCCTGGAGGTCAGCCGCAACGAGCTGGACCGGATGACCGGCGGGGTGCTGCACCAGGGTGTCGGCCTGCAGGTGCCGCCGTTCGCGTACGAGGACTTCGACGACCTGGTCGCCGCCGCCCTGGAGCAGACGTCGCCGCTGCTGGTGGCCCTGGACGGGATCACCGACCCGCGCAACGTGGGCGCGGTGATCCGGTCGGTGGCCGCGTTCGGCGGGCACGGCGTGTTCCTGACCGAGCGGCGGGCCGCCGGCATCACCGCGACCGCCTGGCGCACCAGCGCCGGCGCGGCCGCCCGCGTGCCGGTCTCCCAGGTCGTCAACCTGACCCGGGCGATCAAGTCGGCGCAGAAGGCCGGTTTCACCGCGATCGGCCTGGACGCCGACGGCGAGACCGACCTCTACCAGCTGGAGGCGGCGATCGGGCCGCTGATCGTGGTGGTCGGCTCGGAGGGGCGGGGCCTGTCCCGGCTCGTCGGCGAGACCTGCGACCTGCGGGTGCGCATCCCGATGGCCTCCGACGTGGAGTCGCTGAACGCCAGCGTCGCCGCCGCCGTCACCCTCGCCGAGGTGTCCCGCCGCCGCATGCGGGCCTGACGTCGTACGGAAAAAGGGCCCGGCGATCAACCGCCGGGCCCTTTTCCATGTCTCCGCCAGCCGGAATTCCCCCGGCGTCGCCCCCAGCAGACCCGAGCGACTCCGGGCGTCACTTCCGCCGCACCGGCAGCAACCCGAATCGGGCGAGGAACGAAGCCCGACCCGGCCCAGCCGCCGCAACCTCCGTAACGCGGGGGTACGGGGGTCGGCCCCGGGCAGAATGCGTGCGCGGCCGAGGTCCGCGCACTCCGCGGACACCGGGCGGCCGCCGCCGAGCCCCCGGTCGGGATCGAACCGACGACCTCCCGTTTACAAGACGGGTGCTCTGGCCAGCTGAGCTACAGGGGCGAATGGCCTCAGCATAACGTCCCGACCCGCGGCCGCCATCTTGGCAGGTCGGTCAAAAACAAATACGGTGGCGGGGCTGTTCCTTCTACTCGGATCGTCCGGCACGTTCCTGCCGGTGGAAAGGAAGTCGATTCACCATGGCTACCGTCACGTACGAGAAGGCCTCCCGGATCTACCCGGGTTCCGAGCGCCCCGCGGTCAACGAGCTGAACCTCGAGATCGGCGACGGCGAGTTCCTCGTCCTGGTCGGCCCGTCCGGTTGTGGTAAGTCCACCAGCCTGCGCATGCTCGCCGGCCTGGAGGATGTCGACCGCGGCCGCATCCTGATCAACGACAAGGACGTCACCCACCTGCCGCCGAAGTCCCGTGACATCGCCATGGTGTTCCAGAACTACGCGCTGTACCCGCACATGACGGTGTACGAGAACATGGCGTTCGCCCTGAAGCTGCGCAAGACGCCGAAGGCGGAGATCGACCGCGCGGTCAAGGAGGCGGCTTCGCTGCTGCAGCTGGAGGAGTACCTGTCGCGTAAGCCGAAGGCGCTCTCCGGTGGTCAGCGTCAGCGTGTCGCGATGGGCCGCGCGATCGTCCGGCAGCCGCAGGTGTTCCTCATGGACGAGCCGCTGTCGAACCTGGACGCGAAGCTGCGTGTGCAGACCCGCTCGCAGATCGCCACGCTGCAGGCGAAGCTCGGTGTCACCACCGTCTACGTCACCCACGACCAGGTCGAGGCCATGACCATGGGGCACCGGGTGGCGGTCATGCTGGACGGCGTGCTGCAGCAGGTGGACACCCCACGGGCGCTCTACGACACCCCCGGCAACGTCTTCGTCGCCGGCTTCATGGGCTCCCCGGCCATGAACATCAAGACCGTGCCGCTGACCGAGGCGGGCGCCAGCTTCGGCGCGCTGACCGTCCCGCTGACCCGCGAGCAGGTCGCCACCGCGCAGAACGGCGGGGACGGCAAGGTCACCATCGGTTTCCGCCCGGAGGCCGCCGCCGTCGTCACCGAGTCGGCCGGCGCGCTGCCGATCAAGGTCGACCTGGTGGAGGACCTGGGTTCGGACGCGAACGTGTACGGCCACGCCGACCTGGCGGGCGGCTCGGAGCGGTTCGTGGTCCGGACCGAGCGGCGCTACATGCCGCACATGGGCGAGACCGTCTACATCAAGCCGAACCCGGAGGCGATCCACGTCTTCCACGCCGGTACCGGCGTCCGGGTCTGATCTGACGTTCCACGGTGAGGCCGCCCGTCGCCGGGCGGCCTTTTCCGTGGGTACGGACGTTCTCCGCCGGCCGGGAGCGGTCCGGACCGGCGGGACGGCGTCCGTGGCCGGCTCAGCCGGCCGGGAGGAATCCCTCCGCCCGCAGCCACGCCTCGCACGCCGGTGCCCAGCGCGCCGTGTGCGGGATGTGGAGGTCGCCGTGCGCGCCGTAGGCGACGCCGTCCGCCAGGCCGAGCCCGTGCCGCCCGCGGGGATAGATGTGCAGTTCGACCGGGATGCCGGCGTGGAACAGGGCGGTCGCGTAGGCGAGCGCGTTCGGGAATCCGGGCGGGTCCTCGGCGGTGGCCCAGAGGAACGTCGGCCCGGTGCCGGCGTCGACGTTGCGGGCCGGCGACAGTTCGTCGCGCAGGTCCATCCGCCCGTCGAGGATCCACTCCACCGGCGCGTCGGGCAGCAGGCGCAGGTCCGCCGGTGAGTAGGCGAGGATCGCGAAGTCCGGGCGTGGCGGTGGCGCGGCCAGCTTCTCCGTGGACATCACCGTTCCGGTCGCCAGCAGGCCGGCGACGTGCCCGCCGGCGCTCGATCCGATGACGCCGACGTGCCGGCCGACGTCCAGCCCGTGCCCACCGGCACGGATCCATTCCAGCGCGGCACGGCCGGACTCCAGCGGCGCCGGGAACCGGTGGTCGGTCATCAGTGGGTAGCGCAGGACGAACGCGTGCAGCCCGATCCCGCTCAGCCAGCGCGCGTACCCCTCGCCCTCGTGCTCGGCGTGGAACCGGTAGCCGCCGCCGGGCAGCACCAGCACCGCCGGCCGCGGGCCGGGGAACCGTTCGGCCGGGTAGACGGTGATGTCCGGCGCGCCGGTGGCATGGTCACGCCGTGCGGCGTCCGGACGCCCGGCGGTGGCGCCGCTCGTGTCGGTTGTCATCCGTTCCTCTCGTCGTGGTGGGGACGACGGAGGCCGGCTTGCAGCTTGCCGAGAACCTGTTCCGAGCCGGGAGCCGGGACCGCCCGGCACGAGCGGGGTGCGCCCGTGGGGTGGTGCCGGGGATCTGCGGATGGGCTCGATCGGCAGGTCACGCGGGTGACGCGTCGTAGCTCAGCGACGGCTGAAGCTGGTGCCTCCATCGTGTCGGCCCATCCGGGGCACATCGCCACCCTAGCGACAGGCGCCGGCACCGTCCAGCGCGCGACTGCGCCGGGTCCACACCGGATGGCCGGCCATCGCGCACCGGTCTCGCCTTAGGGTGGCCCCATGCGTATCGAACGCGTCACGTCCGCCGATGAGATCCACCGCGGGGCCGACCTCTTCGACGCGCCCCCGATCGCCGAGGCGACCCGGCGCTTCCTCGGCGACCCGACGCACCACCTGCTGTTCGCCTACGACGACGCGGACCGCCCGGTGGGGATGATCTCCGGTGTCGAGACCACCCACCCGGACAAGGGCACCGAGATGCTGATCTACGAGCTCGGGGTGACCCCGGTGGCCCGGTTGCAGGGCATCGGGACCGCGCTGGTCAACGCGCTGGCCGCGGTGGCCCGTGCGCACGGCTGCTACGGCATGTGGGTGGCGACCGAGACCGACAACGCGGCCGCGCTGGCCACCTACCGGTCCGCCGGGGCGCTCGAGGAGACCACGTTCACGTTGTTGAGCTGGGATCTGATCGGCGACTGGCCGAACTCGGTCCCGGCGCCCGGCCAGAAGTAGGGCAGGTCGTCCGGCACGTCGCCGAAGATCGGGCGGTAGGTGTCCGGATCCTTGCGGATCAGCGCGGACTGGTGGCTGCGGTGCAGCTCCGGGTGGCCGAGCCAGGGCGGCAGGGCCACGACCCGGGCCAGTTCCGGCTGGCTGCGGACCACCGTGATGCCCTTGTACGCCCGCAGGTCGGCGGTGAGGGTGGCGGCGCAGGTGTCGGCGCGGCCGGTGGCGGTCCAGATCTCGCACATGGCCAGGCCGTACCGGACCAGCGCCTCCTCGTAGCCACGCCACATGACCACCGCGGGGTGGTTGCGCCAGCCGTACCCCGGGACGGTGAGCCCGCGGAGCACCTGGATCGTCTCGACCCGCTGCTTGCCGAGCCGTCTGGCATCCAGCACCGCCGCGCTCTCCAGGAAGTCCGGGTACGGCAGGAACGTCTGCATCACCGGGATTTTCCCTGATCGCGGGGGCTGAAACGGCGAGCGCGCGACCGCGGTGGCGGTGCGCGCTCCCGATCGTGCGGTGGTCAGTTCGCGTCGATCGGCTCCTCGTTCAGGCGCGGATCGTCGATCTTGGCGGTCGGTGTGCTGGACGGCGCGGGCGAGGGGGTCCCGGAGGGGGCCGGATCCACCAGGACCGACGGGCCGGTGCCGGCCGGGTCCACCAGGACCGACGGGTCGGTGCCGGCCGGGTCCCCGGCTGCCGCGGCGGACGGCTCCACGGTTGCCGCGGCAGCCGGGTCCGTGGCTGCCGGGGTGGACGGGTCCGTGGCCGCCGGGGCGGACGGGTCCTCCGCCACCGGGGCGGACGGGCTCACCACGGCCGGGGCGGACGGGTCCAAGCCGGGGCGGGCCGGGCCGGCCGGCCCGTACGGCGGGGCCGGGCTGTCCGAGGGCTGCGGCGTGGGGCCGGGCAGCAGGTCGCCGGGGGCGATCGGGGAGCCGCCCGGCGGCATCCCGGACGCGGGCCGGACGTCCCGGTCGGCGGGGGCCAGGCGCGCGGCCGGGCCGCTCTCCGTGGCCCGGCTCCCGTCCGGCAGCAGCGCGCCGGTGACCGTGACCCGGGCGCCGCCGAGCAGCGGCGAGCTGACCGAGCCGGCGAACCGGTTGCCGCCCCGGCCGGCTTCGCGGGCCGGCCGGGCGCGGTGCCGGTCGGCGCGGGTGGCCTTCTCCTTACCGGGCTCGTCCCCGGCGGCGTCGTCCTGGCCGAAGGTGACCTGGAAGAGTCGCTGCGTGCCCCGGTCGAGGGTGAAGACGCCGTCGCGGCCCACCGGGTCGTCGCCGGTCGGACCGGACAGACGCAGGCCCCTGGTCCAGGCCAGCGCGGTACCCATCGGGTCGTCGTCCGGCGTCTCGGCGGGGCTCGGCTTCGGCTTGTCGGGGGACGCGACGTCCGCCTGGGCGGGGGCCGCCCCGAGGACGAGGATCCCGCCGGCGATCATTCCGGCTCCGGCGTACCACAACTTGCGCACTGATCTTCTCCAGCCACTTCGGACGATGGGCTCGGGTAAATACCCACCAACTCGGACGAATGGTGTCGGATGGGGCAACGGGTGGCCCCACGGGGCGGTAACGGCTGACTACGATTCGTGAACGTGAGTGCCGTAACCCGTCCGGATGCCGGTCACCCCCGCGATCCCGGCGGTGACACCCGGCTCCACCTGGTCGTCTGCGGCGCGGACGCGCTGGTCTGGACACTCGCCGAGGAATTGGCGAACTCGCGGCACCGGATCCGCCTCACGGTGATCACCCCGCACCGCATCCGGCCAGACGTGCCCGACCTGAAGGTGCTCGAGGATCGCGGCGTCGCGCTGCGCCAGGCCGACCGGCTGGACGAGCGGACGTTCCGGGACGCCGGGCTGGCCGGGGCGGCCGCGCTCGCCCTGGTGATGCCGGACGACATGGTCAACCTGCACGCCGCCCTCTGCGCCCGCGAGGTGGAGGAGAAGCTGCGGGTGGTGGTCCGGATGTTCAACACCGGGCTGGGCGGCAGCGTGAGCCGGATCTTCCCGGACTACGTGGTGCTCTCCGACGCCGAGATGGCCGCTCCGGCGTTCGTCGCGGCGGCGCTCGGCGAGGTCGCGCCCACCCACTTCCGCCACGGTGGCCGTACCCTCTACGTCGCCCACCGCGGCGACGTGCCCGGCCGCAGCGTGATGGCCACCCTGGCCACCGGGACCGCGGGCGAGGTGGCGGTGCTGCCGGCCGAGCCGGAGGCCCCCGCGGCCCGGCCGGACGACCTGGTGCTGGCCGAGGCCGCCGGCCGCCCACCCGGTGAGGACGTCACCCGCCGGCTGCTGGCCCGGGCCGGTCGCCGGCGCCACCCGCTGACCGCCGTCGGCCGGGCGCTGCGCGCCGCGCTCAACCGCAAGCTCGGCGTCGCGGTGCTGATCACGCTGGTCACCACGGTCCTGGCCGGCGCGGTGCTGAACGCCTGGGACGAGACCGACCACGACCTCTGGGAGTCGATCTACGTCACCCTGATGACCGCGGTCGGCGCGTCCGATGTGGAGGAGCAGCGCAACGCGGTCGCGCAGGCCGCCCAGCTGGTGCTGACGGTCGCCGGGCTGGCGCTGCTGCCGCTGATCACCGCCGCGGTGGTGGACGGCATGGTGAACGCCCGGCTGGCGCTCAGCCAGGGCCGGCTCGCCGGGCAGTTGCGCGAGCACATCGTGCTGGTCGGGCTCGGCAACGTCGGCACCCAGGTGCTGCGCCGGCTGCACGACCTCGGTGTCCGGGTGGTCGCCATCGACCGGCACGCCGAGGCCCGCGGGGTGAAGTCCGCGCAGCGGCGCGGCATACCGGTGATCGTCGGTGACGCGTCCCGCGAGGAGACGCTGCGGGCCGCGTCGATCGACACCTGCCGCGCGCTGGTCGTGGTCTCCACCAACGATCCGGTGAACCTGCAGGCCGCGCTGTACGCCCGGGCGATCCGCGAGGACCTGCGGGTGGTGCTGCGGCTGTTCGACGACGACTTCGCCCGGCGGATCGAGTCGGCCTTCCAGATCAACACGTCGCGTAGCGTGTCCCGGCTCTGCGCCCCGGTCTTCGCCGCCGCGCTGCTGGAACGCAACGTGCACGCCAGCATCCCGGTCGACCGGCACGCCCTGCTGGTCGGCACGGTCACCGTCCGGGAGGGCTCCGACCTCGACGGCGCCCCGCTGAGCGCGGTCGATCACCCGGGTGAGGCCCGGGTGATCGCGATGTCCGCGGCCGCGCAGGAGTGGATGGACTGGCGGCCGGATCCGCGCCGGGTGCTGGCCGCCGGCGACCGGATCCTGGTCGCGGCCCGCCAGCGCGGCCTGCGCGCCCTGGTCGAACGCTCGAAACCGGTCCTCTAGGGGGCCATCGCGGAGTCCAGTTCGTCCGCGTCCACGCCCAGCACGGCCTGCTCGTCCGGTTTGTTGACCAGCACCTCGGTCAGGTACGACTGCACCGCCGGAGCCATCCCGACGTCCCGGCCGGCCCGCTCGGACAGCAGCCACTTGTGCTGGATGATCTGCGAGAAGATCTCCTGCGGCTCCAGTTTCCGGCGCAGGTGCGCCGGCACCGCGCGGACGACCGGCTCGAAGACCTCGGTCAGCCAGCGGTGCGCCGCCTGCTGCTCGTCGGTCAGCGCGCTCTCCGCGCGGTAGGCGTCCAGGTCGTTGAGCAGCTGCCGGGCCTGGTTCTCCTCGGCGTCCAGGCCGGTCAGGCGCATCAGCCGGCGGGTGTGGTAACCGGCGTCGACGACCTTGGGCCGCACCCGGTAGCCACCGTCCATCGTGGACATCGACACCTCGGCGACGTCGAAACCCATCTCGTTGAGCCGCCGGATGCGCCGCTCGATGTGGTGCCGGGCGTCCCGCGCGACCTCCTGCTCGTAGGTCACCTCGTGCCACAGCCGCTCGTAGCGCGCCACGATGTCGTCGACCACCCTCTCCGGGTCGATCGACTCGTGCAGCAGCTCGGCGGCCTGCAGGTCGAGGCACTCGCCGAAGATGTTCAGCCGGAGAATCTCGATGTCCTCGCTGCGTTGCCCCTCGGACAGCTTCGGGTAGAGATTGCCGGTCTCCGCGTCCACCAGGTAGGCCGCGAACGCGCCCGCGTCCCGCCGGAACAGCGTGTTGGACAGCGAGCAGTCGCCCCACGAGAAGCCGGTCAGATGCATCCGCACCACCAGGGCGGCCAGCGCGTCGAGCAGCCGGTTCATGGTGTCCGGGCGCAGCACCCGGGAGAACAGCGCGCGGTACGGCAGGGAGAACTGCAGGTGCCGGGTGACCAGCACGGTCTCCAGCGGCTCGCCGTCCAGCGTCCGCCGGTCGGTGGCGATGGCGACCGCCTGCACCGCCGGGAAGTCGATCCGTTCCAGGGCGCGGAGCAGGTCGTACTCCTTCTCGGCGATCCGCTCCCGGGTCTCCTTCATCGCGTAGACGACGTCGTTCAGCTTCACGAACCGCACGACGTGCCGGGAGATGCCCTGGGGCAGGGCGACCAGGTGGTCGGCCGGCCACTCCTCGAGCGGCACGTGCCACGGCAGGTCCAGCAGCGCGGGGTCGATGAGGGCGGAGGTGATGCGCACCGCCCAAGTGTGCCCGTTCGCTGCGCGCGTCGCGCTCGTACGTGGCTCGTTACACAGGTGCCAAAACGCCTACGACGTTCGGGAGTGGCATGCGACGCAAGGCAGGAATCGTCGTCGGAGCGTGCGCCGCCCTCGTGCTGGCCGGGGTGGCCGGCGCGATGACGGCGACACGCGGCAGCGATGGTCCGGTCCGCACCTGGCACCAGGCCCCGGGGGTGCCGCGTACCCCGGTGGCGGCCGAGGCGTCGCTGCCCGCCACGACCAGCGGTTCCCCGGCGCGTCCCGGGCGGGCCGGGGCTGTGGCGCCGCCCCGCTCCCGTGCCGCCGGGGAACCGGCCCCGCGGTCCGGCCGCCGGTCGCCGGCCGCCCCGGCGAGCACCGCCGCCACCGGGCGTGTGCTGGAGTCCGCCCCGGCCCCCGGCCCGACCGCCCGCCGTCAGCGCGTCGGCGAGCTGCTCTCGGTCGGCGCGCTGCTCGGCTACCGGGCCGGCCCGCGCGAGGAGACCTTCCGCTACCCCGGCGCGTCGTACGTGAAGCTGCACTTCGCCCGGCTGGCGATGCTGCCCGGCGACTACGTGACCGTCTCGAATCCGGCCCGGACCGAGTCGTACCGGTACGAACCGGGCGACGAGCACCGCTGGGCCATGTCGATCACCGGGGACACCGCCGTGGTCGAGGTGCACCGGGCGGCCGATCCGCTCGGGCTGCGCACGGCGCTGGACGGGCTCGGCGTGACGGTGGACCGGGTGGCGCGCGGGTTCAGCCGTACCGAGCAGGCCCGGGTGCCGGAGCCGGGCCTCGGGCGGCCCGGGCGGACCGGCCGGGAGGAGTCGATCTGCGGGGTGGACACCTCCGCCGACGCGGTCTGCTACCAGTCCAGCGATCCGGTGGCCTACGTCAAGTCCAAGGCGGTCGCCCGGCTGCTGATCAACGGGACCGAGCTGTGCACCGGCTGGCGGGTCGGACCGAAGAACCGGATGCTGACCAACAACCACTGCCTGACCACCTCCGGCGAGGCGTACGACACCGAGGTGTGGTTCAACTACCAGTGCGCCCGGTGCGGCGGTTTCGACGTGTTCAAGCCCACCAAGGTCTGGGGTGACCAGGTGCTCTCCACCGACCACGTGCTCGACTACACGCTGTTCAGCGTCGACGGCTTCGCCTCGATCGAGAAATTCGGCTACCTCACCCTCGACCCGGTGCGCCCGGCCAAGGGCGCCGAGCTCTACGTGCCGCAGCACCCGGCCGGTGAACCGGCCCGGATCGCCGGCGCCAAGGGCGACCGGGCCGCCAACTGCGCGGTCGACAACCCGGACTACACCGGTTACGCCGCGCACTCCGACGTGTCGTACCTGTGCGACACCGCGGGCGGCTCGTCCGGCTCGCCGGTGCTGTCCCGCAGGACCAACCAGGTGGTGGCGCTGCACCACTTCGGCGGCTGCCCGAACTCCGGCGTCCGTGGCGACCTGCTGGCCGGGCGGTTGCGCGCGTACCTCTAGTTTTGATGCGTGACCCGGACGATCCCCGCGCGCCGCGCCCTGCCCTGGTGGCCCGACCTGCTGCTGGTGGCGGCATTCGTGGCGCTGACCGGGGCGCTCGTCGACGGCCACCTGCTGAGCCTGGACCAGCGGGTGGCCGACTGGGCGCTGACGCACCAGCCGGCGGTGCCGTACTGGAGCGCCCGGGTGCTCAACTACCTGGGCCAGGGCGGCCAGGTACTGACCCCGGTCGGGCTGATCCTGACCGGTCTGCTGGTGCACCGGACCCGCTCGGTCCGCGCGGCGCTGCCGTTCGTCGCCGCCTACGTGGTGACCTACCTGACCATCGGCCCGATGAAGCTGTTCTTCGACCGTGCCGCGCCGCGCTATCCGGGACCGTTCAGGACCGAGATGTTCAACCCGGTCGCCAGCGGCGTGGAGAGCCGCAGCTTCCCGTCCGGCCACGTGGGCAACTCGCTGGTGTGGTTCACGGTGTTCGCGATCCTCGCCGCGGCCCTGCTGCGTCGCGCGCTCACCCGCGGGGAGTGGTTCGCCCTGCGGGTCCTCCCGGTCGTGATCGTCTTCAGCACCACGCTGTACACCGGTTTCCACTGGCTCACCGACTCGGTCGCCGGGCTGCTCCTCGGCCTGGTCCTGGCCCGCCTCGTGCAACGCGTCCCGTGGGACCGGGTCCCGCTGCCCGACCTGCGCGGCTGGGAGCGCCCGGCGGGCCTCTGAGGATCCGAACCGGGTACGCCCGGTGGAGTCCCGTCCGCAGGCTTCGACGCCACGCCCCGTGCCTGCGGGTGCGCGACGTCCGCGCCCCCGGCCGGCCGCGGCGCGGCTCCCGGCCGGCCGTCGTGTCACGCCCCGGCTCGGCCCGCGTCGTCCGACAGCCGGTCCAGCAGCGCCGGCACCCGGGCCAGCAGGCGCTGCTCCTGCGGCGTGAGCCGGCCGGCGATCCGGGCCGCCACCCACCTGCGGCGCGCCGCCCGGTCGGTCTCCAGCGCGGACGCCCCCGCCGGGGTCAGCTCGATCATGAAGCTGCGCGCGTCGGCCTCGTTCGCGGCCCGGCTGACGAACCCGAGCGCTTCCAGCTCCCCGACCGTGCGGCTCATGCTCTGATGTCTCACCCGTCGCAGGGCGGCCAGCTCGGCGATCGTCCGCGGCCCCAGGCGGCTCAGGTAGCCCAGCGTCTCGGCGTGCGTGTGCGGCAGCGTGTCGGCGTGCGCCCGGGTGGTGCGCACCAGGCGTCCGACCGCCTGCCGCAGCTGCTCGGCGATGTCTTCGGTGTCCGACGCCATGCCGAAACTATACAGCGGCGTTGTACAGTTCGAGATGTACAGCGGTGTTGTATATCCCTCGGGAGGCTCTCATGGAACTGACCAAACACGGCCATGCCTGTGTGACGCTGGAGCGCGACGGCCGTCGCCTGGTCATCGACCCGGGCGGCCTGACGCCGGAGGACGCCCTCGCCGGCGCCGACGCGGCGCTGATCACGCACGAGCACGTCGACCACTTCAGCGCTCAGCGGCTGGCCGCCGCCCTGGCCGCCAACCCGGCCCTGCAGGTCTGGACCAACGCGTCGGTGGCCGCGGCGTTCGACGGCGACCCGGCGCGGGTGCACGTGGTCGGCGAGGGCGACGCGTTCACCGCGAACGGCTTCGAGGTGCGCGTCTACGGCCGGTGGCACGCCGAGCTGCACCCGGACATCCCACGGGTGGCGAATGTCGGCTTCCTGGTCGACGGAGCGGTCTTCCACCCCGGCGACGCGCTCACCGTGCCGGACGCCCCGGTGCGCACCCTGCTGCTGCCGGTGCACGGCCCGTGGTCCCGGGTCGCCGACCTGATCGACTGGGTGCGCGAGGTCCGGCCGGAGCGGGCCCTCGCCGTGCACGACGGCGCGTTGAACCAGGTGGGCGTGAGCATGGTCGGCGCCTTCCTCGGTCCGCAGGGTCCGGCCCCGACCGGCGTGCCCTACACCCGGCTGGCCCCCGGCGAGTCGCACCGGCTGACGTGAGCGCCTCGCGCCGGACCGGTCCGGGCGGCGCTCTACGCGCCGCCGCGGAGGACCCGCTTGAGTCGCAGGTCCGCGGTCAGCACGACGATGTCGGCGCGCAGGCCGGGCGCCAGCGCGCCCCGGTCGGTGAGACCCAGCAGCCGGGCCGGGGTGGTCGACGACATGGCCACGGCGTCGGTCAGCGGCAGCCCGGCGGCGACCGCGTTGCGCAGCGCGAGGTCCATGGTCAGCGTGCTGCCGGCGATCGCGCCGCCCTGTGCCAGCCGGGCCACCCGGTCGGCCACCACGACCGCCTGGCCGCCCAGCTCGTAGGCGCCGTCCGGCATCCCGGTGGCGTCCATCGCGTCGGTGACCAGGATCGACCGGCCCGGGCCGGCGCTGTGCGCGGCGAACGCCAGCATCCCCGGGTGCAGGTGGATGTTGTCGGCGATCAGCTCGACGGTCGCGGTCGAGGAGAGCAGGCCGACGACCGGTCCGGGTTCGCGGTGGTGCGGCGGGCGCATCCCGTTGAACAGGTGGGTGGCCACGGTCGCGCCGGCCCGCACGCCGGCGTGCGTCTGAGCGTACGAGGCGTCGGTGTGCCCGATCGCCGCGAGCACCCCGGCGTCGCGCAGCAGGGCGATCGCGTCCAGGGCGCCGTCCAGCTCGGGGGCGACGGTCATCATCCGCACGCTGCCCGCGCCCAACTCGATCAGCTCGGTCAGCTCGGCCAGGACCGGGTTCCGCAGGTGTGCCGGGTTCTGCGCTCCGCACCGCACCGCCGACAGGTACGGCCCCTCGAAGTGGATCCCGGCCAGCACCCCCTGCTCGACCAGCGGCCGGTAGGCGAGCGTGGCCGACCGCATCAGCTCGAACGGCGAGCTGACCAGGCTGGCCAGCAGCGTGGTGGTCCCGTGCGAGAGGTGGAAGGCCGCCGCCCCGCGGGCCGCCGCCGGGTCCCCGGTGGTGAACGTGTGCCCGCCGCCGCCGTGGCAGTGCAGGTCGATGAAGCCGGGCACGATCACGTCGTCGCCGGCGGTGTCGTCCGGGACGATCGCGGCGATGGCCGGGCCGGACAGGTCGAGGTGTCCGGTGACGACCCCGCCGGGGGTGACGATCCGGCCGGATAGGCGAGTCATGCGGTGGTCCCCAGACAATCGAGGGCGAGCAGGGCGGCGCCCAGGCAGCCGGCGGTGTCGCCCAGCTCGGCCCGGACGATCTCGGGGCTGCGGTGGAAGGTGACCCGCCGGGCGAACGCGTCCCGCAGCGGCGCGAGCAGCCGGTCGCCGGCCTCGGCGAGGCCGCCGCCCAGCACGATCACGCCGACGTCGTACAGCGCCTGCGCGGTGAGCAGGCCGTCGGCGAGCGCCTCGACCGCGTCCTGCCACACCCCGGTGGCCAGCCGCTCGCCGGCCGCGGCCCGGGTGGCCACGTCGAAGGCGGTGGCGCGAGGCTGGCCGGACAATTCGGCGTACCGCCGCCCGATCGCCTTCGCCGAGGCCTCCGCCTCCAGGCAGCCCCGCAGGCCGCACCCGCACGGCGTGCCGCCGGGCCGGACCGTGACGTGCCCGATCTCGCCGGCCGCGCCGTGCGCGCCGGGGTATCCGGCGCCGTCCACCACCAGGCCACCGGCGATGCCGGTGCCGATCGCGACGAACAGCACGTGCCGCCGGGCGCGCCCGGCGCCGAGGCGGGCCTCGGCGAGAGCGCCGACGCGCACGTCGTGCCCGAGCGCCGCGGGCAGGCCCAGCCGGCGGGCGGCCAGGTCGCGCAGCGGCACGTCCCGGAACCCCACGTTCGCCGACCAGACCGCGACCCCGGTGACCTCGTCGACCACCCCGGGCACCGCGATGCCGGCCGCGACCGGGGTGAGCCCGTCCGCGCGGGCCCGGGCGGCCAGCCCCTCGGCGACGGCCAGGATGTTCCCGGTGACCGCCTCCGGGCCGCGCCCGGCCAGGGTGGGGTGGCGTTCCTCGTGGTGCACCCGGCCGTCCGGGCGGACCAGGGCGCACTTCATCCCGGTGCCGCCGACGTCGAGAGCGACGACGACGGGATCGGACGGCGCCGGCCCGGTGGTGTCCGGGCCGGCGTGGTGGTCTCCCGGCCCGGCCGGGTGCTGCTCGGCGCCGTCGGTCACGACAGCTGGTCGGAGAGCACGATGGAGCGCTGCAGACCGCCCGGGTTGTCCGGGTCGAGGCCCTGGGTGGTGGCCAGCAGCACGGCCACCCGCTGCGCCAGCACGAGGTCGGCCATCGGGTCGAGCGGGGCGCGGCCGCCGACCCAGCGGCCCAGGGAGGCGTACCCGCCGTGGTGGCGGCTGTGCACGAAGGCCGCGCCGCGCGCCTCGACCTCGTCGGCCAGTCCGGGCGGCACGTCGCCGAACGCCCACACCACCCGGCGCGGCCCGGCGATCGCGATCGGGCCGTGCCGGTAGTCCATGGCCGGGTACGACTCGGTCCAGAACCCGGCCGTCTCCCGGCACTTGAGGGCGGCCTCCTCGGCCAGGCCGACGGTCCAGCCCCGGCCCAGGAAGGTGATCTGCTCGGTCAGCGCCGGGTGCACCGGCAGCGGCAGCCGCACCGCCACCTCGGCGTCCATCGCGGCGGCGCCGACGTCGTGGCCCAGGTGCGCGCGGAGCAGAGCGAGCACGCTGGTGGCGAAGCGGGTCTGCACGACCGACCGCTCGTCGGCGAAGTCGAGCACCACGGCGTTCCCGGCGATGTCGACGGCCGGCTGGGCCGGGTCGGCGGTGAGCACGGTGACCGGGGTGTCCTCGCCGACCGTGCGCATCACGTCGAGGGTCTCGGTGGTGGTCCCGGAGCGGGTGATCGCGACCAGCCGGTCATAGCGGCGGCCGTACGGGAAGTCGGACGCCTGGAAGGCGTCGGTCTCCCCGTGCCCGGCCTGTTCCCGCAGCACCGC
Organism: Actinoplanes teichomyceticus ATCC 31121; assembly: GCF_003711105.1. Lineage (NCBI taxonomy): Bacteria > Bacillati > Actinomycetota > Actinomycetes > Micromonosporales > Micromonosporaceae > Actinoplanes > Actinoplanes teichomyceticus. The sequence continues at coordinate 7,863,170 of NZ_CP023865.1, read as the reverse complement.
GTACGACTTGGCCATGAACCAGGAGGTGCCGCAGCCGACCACGGCGACCCGTTCCCCGCGGGCCGGAAGTCCCGGCGAGTCGGTCAGCTTGGCCGCCTGCCGCCAGCAGTCCGGCTGACTGGCGATCTCCGCCTTCACGTGCGTCATGGCTCATCCTCACCGGTTGTGCTGCGCATTCGAGCTCGGTTCCCGGGCATTTCGCGCGCTATTGTGCTCACGGCGCTGCCGTCGGGGCAAGTGTCGCATGGCCCTTCGCGCATAGGGCCGCTTTGCTTCCGGGTCTTTCGCGCACTAATGTGCACACACTTATCATGGAACGTGCATCGGGGAGTGTCGGGTGGACCGGTACGCGCGGTGGAATGCCCTGCTGGAGCTATTGACGGACAGCGGCCGGGTGACCGTCGAGGAGGCGGCCGAGCGGCTGGACGTCTCCCAGGCCACCATCCGGCGTGACTTCGACCAGCTCGCCCAGCAGCAGATGATCACCCGGACCCGGGGCGGCGCGGTCGCCAACGGCGTCTCCTACGACCTGCCGCTGCGCTACAAGAGCGCCAAGCACTCCGCCGAGAAGCAGCGGATCGGCGAGGCCGCCGCCCGCCTGGTCGCCCCGGGCACCGTGGTCGGGCTGAACGGCGGCACCACGGTCACCGAGGTGGCCCGGGCCCTGGCGGTCCGCCCGGACCTGAACGCCGGCGGCGAGGGCTCCCAGCTCACCGTCGTGACCAACGCCCTGAACATCGCCAACGAGCTGCTGGTCCGATCCCGGATGAAGATCGTGGTGGCCGGCGGGGTGGTGCGCCCGCAGTCGTTCGAGGTGGTCGGCCCGCTCGGTGGCGCCCTGCTCAGGGAGGTGACGCTGGACATCGTCCTGCTCGGCGTCGACGCCCTCGACGTCGAGCTCGGCGCCGCCTCCCACCACGAGGGCGAGGCCGCCATGAACAGCCTGATGGTGGCCCGCGCCAAGCGCGTCGTGGTGATCGCCGACTCGTCCAAGCTCGGCGGCCACGCGTTCGCCCGGATCTGCCCGATCACCCAGGTGGAGACCCTGGTGACCGACTCCGGGGCGTCGTCCTCGGTGGTGGCCGCGTTCCGCGAGGCCGGGGTCGAGGTGATCTGCGCGTGACCCGCCGGCCGAGGGGGCCCCGGGATTGGCGCTGATCACTTAGGGTGCGGCGAATGACCGCCGTACTCGAGATATCAGGGCTGCGTAAGACCTATCGCAGCCGCAAGGGCGTCCGGAACGCCCTGGACGGCTTCGACATGGTCGTGGAGGCCGGTCAGGTGCACGGCTTCCTCGGCCCGAACGGTTCGGGCAAGACCACCACCCTGCGTACGCTGCTCGGCCTGATCAAGCCGAACGAGGGCCGGATGGCGATCCTCGGCCAGCCGGTGCCGCAGCACCTGCCGCAGGTGGCCGGACAGGTCGGCGCGATCGTGGAGAGCCCGCAGTTCTTCGCCAACCTCACCGCCGAGACCACCCTGTCGCTGCTCGCCGACGCCGGCGGCGTCGACCCGCGCCGGGTGCCCGCGGTGCTCGAACTGGTCGGCCTGCGCGACCGGGCGAAGGAGCGGGTCAAGACCTACTCGCTGGGCATGAAGCAGCGCCTGGCGGTGGCGTCCGCGCTGCTGAAGGAGCCGAAGCTGCTGATCCTGGACGAGCCGGCGAACGGCCTGGACCCGGGTGGCATCCGGGAGATGCGCACGCTGATGCGCGACCTGTCGGCCTCCGGGATGACCGTGCTGCTCTCCAGCCACATCCTCGGCGAGATCCAGCTCATCTGCGACTCCGTGACGATCATCGCGGCCGGGCGTCGGGTGGCCGCGGGCTCGGTCGCCGAGGTGCTGGCCAGTCACACCTCCACGACCGTGCGGGTACGCCTGGAGCCCGGGGTGGACCTGCCCGGCGCCGCGGAGATCCTGCGCGCCGCGGGCGCCGCGATCACGCTGGAGAACGACCACTTCACCGTGGCGAACGCCGGCAATCCGGCCCAGATCACCAAGCTGCTCGCCGAGCGGCAGATCTACGTCGCCGAGCTGACCCCGGTCTCGGCCGACCTGGAGGACGTGTTCCTCGAACTCACCGGCACCGCGCCGGTCGACGGGGGGAACCGGCAGGTCGATCAGGTGTCGGCGGCGACGCGGGGCGGGTGGGGTCAGTGAGTCTGTACCGGGCGGAGACCCGCCGGCTGGTCAAGCGGCGTTTCACCAGGTTCTTCGTGCTCCTCGCGCTGCTGGCGCTGGGATTGATCGCGGCCGGCGTGGCGTACTCGAACCACAAGGCCACCCCGGAGGTGATCGCCACCGCGCAGGCCGACGCGGACCGCAGCTACGAGCGCGACGTGCAGACGGCCGAGCGGGACAGGCAGAACTGCGCCACGTCGCCGGAGCAGTACGGCGGCGACTGCGCCAACCTCTGGACCCCGTCCCGGGACGACTACCGGGCGGTCAACTACATGCCGTCGCAGTTCGACTTCCGGGAGAACTACCCGGCGATGCTGATCACCCTGGCCGCGCTGCTGGCACTGGTCGCGTTCATCATCGGGGCGTCGTTCGTCGGCGCCGAATGGAGCAGCGGCGGCATGATGAACCTCCTGCTCTGGCGGCCGCAGCGGATCCGGGTGCTGTCCACCAAGCTGGCCGCGCTGCTGGTCTCGTCGCTGGGGCTGGCCGTGCTCGCCGGCGCCGCCTGGACCGGGCTGTTCTGGCTGATCGCGAACCTGCGCGGGACCACCGAGCGGATGACCCCGGGGGCCTGGCAGTCGATCGGCCTGATGGGCCTGCGCGGCCTCGGCCTGGTGCTGGTGGCCGGGGCGCTGGGCTTCGGGCTCGCCTCGCTGGGCCGGCACACGGCTGCGGCGCTGGGCGCGGCGATCGGCGTGGTGGTGGTGTTCCAGTTCGGCCTGGCCATCGTGCTGGAGCTGGCCAAGGCCCGGTTCTACGAGGCCTATCTGCTGCCGTCCTGGATCGCGGCGTGGATGTTCAAGTCCTACGAGGTGACCGACTACAACGCGCCGTGCGACTTCTCCGCCACCAGCGGGTGCGAGCCGCCGACGCTGACCATCACCTGGCAGCTCGCCGGGGGCGTGTTCGCCGCGGTGGCGATCATCATTGTGGGTGCCGCGATGCTGACGATGCGTAAGCGGGACATCACCTGAGGTAGCGTACGCGGGGATCGCCGGTGGCGATTATGCTGATGATCCCCGCGTGGACATCCACCCGTACCGATACCTGCCGCCAGGGAGCGCCATGCAGCCCGCCGCCGAACCGACCGGGTCCCAGCCGGCCGAGGAGCAGCACATCCCTGCCCCCCGCGCCACCGGGCCGGGCCCGGCCGGCGGGCCGGGGACCGGGGACACCGGGACGCCCGGCCTCACCGAGCGCGACCGGGAGATCCTGGCCTTCGAGGCCCGGTGGTGGAAGCACGCCGGAGCCAAGGAGCAGGCGGTCCGGGACACCTTCGGGCTCTCCTCGACCCGGTACTACCAGCTGCTCAACGCCCTGCTGGACAACCCCGCCGCGCTGGCGCACGACCCGGTCCTGATCGGCCGCCTGCGGCGGCTGCGCTCGGCCCGGGCCCGCACCCGTCGCCGCTGACCCCGGTCAGGGCTGGTGCGTTTCCGCGTACGCCGCCAGCCACGCGACCTGCTCCGGGTCGAGCGAGGCCCGCACCCGTTCCCGCGCGGTCCGCACGTTCGCCGCGGTGACCGTGGAGGCCTCCAGCGAGTCGCGCATCGCGGCCAGCGCCGCCTCCCGGATCAGCGCCGCGCAGTCGGCCGCCGAGAAACCCGCCAGCTGCGCCCCGAGCGCGTCCAGGTCGACCGAGTCGTCCAGGGGCACCGCCCGGGCCGTCGCCCGCAGGATCGCGGCCCGCGCCGGTCCGTCCGGCGGCGGCACGTAGACCAGGCGCTCCAGCCGGCCGGGCCGCAGCAGCGCCGGGTCGATCAGATCCGGCCGGTTGGTCGCCCCGATCACCACCACGTTGCGCAGGTCCTCCACCCCGTCCAGCTCGGTGAGCAGCGCCGCCACCACCCGGTCGGTGACGCCGCCGTCGCTGCCCTGGCCGCGGGCCGGCGCCAGCGCGTCCACCTCGTCCAGGAAGACCAGGGTCGGCGCGGCCTCCCGGGCCCGGCGGAACAGCTCGCGCACCGCCCGCTCGCTGTCGCCCACCCACTTGCTGAGCAGCTCGGCGCCCTTGACCGAGAGCACGTTCGCCTTGCCGGTCCCGGCGATCGCCTTGACCAGGTAGGTCTTGCCGCAGCCCGGCGGGCCGTAGAGCAGCACCCCGCGGGGCGGGGAGACGCCGAGCCGGGCGAAGGTGTCCGGGTAGGTCAGCGGCCACAGCACCGACTCGGTCAGCACCTGCTTGACGTCGGCCAGGTCGCCGACGTCGTCCAGGGTCACCGCGGCCACCTCCAGCGTCGAGTCGGCCATCGAGGTGGGCCGGACCACGTCCAGCGCGGCCTCGAAGTCCGCCATGGTCACGGTCGGCGCGTCCGACTCCTTCTGCCGCAGCGCCGCCCGGACCCCGGCCTCGCGGGCCAGCGCGCCCAGGTCGGCGGCCACGAAACCGGGGGTACGGCCGGCCACGTCGTCCAGGCGTACGTCCTCGGCCAGCGGCATCCCACGGGTCAGCACGCCCAGCTGCTCGCGGCGCATCGCGGCGTCCGGCAGCGGCACGGTCAGCTGCAGCGCCAGCAGGTCCGGGGCGCGCAGCGACGGGTCCACCGACTCCGGCTTGCTGGTGGTGCAGACCACCGCCGCGCCGGACGCCACCGTCTCGGCCAGCACCTGGCGGAACACGGTGGGCAGGGGTCCCGACCCGTCCCGGGGCGCGAGCGCCTCCACGTCCGAGACCAGCAGGACCGCCGGATCGCCGCCGCGCAGCTCAGCGGCCAGGGCGCGGAGCCGGCCGGCCGCCGCGTCGTTGGTGAGCGCGGCCAGTTCGGGTGCCCACACCGGGCGTACCGGGGCGCCGACCGTGGCGGCGACCGCCCGGACCAGCGCCGACTTCCCGGACCCGGACGGCCCGGAGATCAGCACGCCGAGACTGACCCGGGTACCCAGCCGGGCCAGCACCTCGCGGTGATGGAAGCCCAGGTCGAGCAGCTCCGCCAGCTCCTTGGCCTGGGCACGCAGACCGGGCAGGTCGTCGATGCTGGGCGGCGGCACCTCGGGATCGGTGGAGGCCGGACCCTGCGGGCGTACGCCACGGACCGCGACCGTGCCGGTGGCCGCCGCCGCCGGGCCGTCCTGCCACCCCACCACGGTGTCCATGGTGACCAGGGCGGCGTCCGTGGCGGCCACGTCCACCACGGTCAGCAGGGTGCTGGTCCATGCGTACCCGACCCGGTTGGCCAGGCTGCGCCGGGCCGCCTCGACCAGCGACCGGTGCCCCGCCTCGGGCAGCACGTCCTGCGGCAGCAGCGACACGTCGTCCCCGGCGCTGACCACCTTGCCGAGCAGCGCGAGCCGCAGCATCTCCGGGGACACCACGGCGACGATCTCCGGGGCGCCGGCCAGGATCACCCGGCGCGCCGCGGTCACCGGGATCGGGGTGACCGTGACCTGGCCGCCGTCGCGCATCCCGAGGTTGCCGAGCGTGAGGTCGTCGGCGTACAGCAGCGCCCGGCCGGCGCCGGCCTCGGCTCGGGCCACGATCCCGGCGGTGACCCGCGTCCCGGCCAGCCGCACCGGGTCGCCCGGGTGCAGCGCCAGGGCGGCCATCACCTCCGGGTGCAGACGGACGATGCCCCGCCGGGCGTCCAGGGCGGCCGGCCGCAGGGTCACGGTCAGCGTGAGATCGTCTGCCACCGCGGATGCCTCCGATCGATCGACTGCGGTTCCCGACCGCCAACGCTAACCGGCGGACGGTAGCCGGGCGGTACGGCGCACGTTCACAGCCCGTGCTCAGCCTCGCCGGGCTAGGTTGGGCGCCATGTCTGCGTTCCTCCGGGTGACCCGGCGCCGGGCGGTCACCGCCGCGGTGGTGCTCGTGCTGCTCGCCGCCGCGACCATCTGGGCCGTGCTGCCCGACCGGGCCGCCTGGAGCGCCCAGGAGCTGCGGATCACGGTCCGCTCCGGACCGGCCGGCGACCAGCCGGTCGAGCTGGACGCCCGCTTCCTGCTGCCCCGGGACCGCTCCGGCCGGGTGCCCGCGGTGCTGCTCGCGCACGGGTTCGGCGGCAGCAAGGACTCGGTGCGCCCGGACGCCGAGTCGCTCGCCGAGCGCGGCTACGCGGTGCTCACCTGGACCGCCCGGGGCTTCGGCCGCAGTACCGGCGAGATCCACCTGGACAGCCCGGACTACGAGGTCCGGGACGCCCAGCGCCTGCTGGACTGGCTGGCGCAGCGCCCGGAGGTGCGCACCGACGCGCCCGGCGACCCCCGGGTGGGCGTGGTCGGCGGGTCGTACGGCGGCGCGCTCGCGCTGCTGCTGGCCGGCCAGGACCGCCGGGTCGACGCGATCGTCCCGTCCATCACCTGGAACGATCTGAGCCACGCCTTCCTCCCGCAGTCCGCGGACACCGCCGACACCGGGGTCTTCAAGAAGGGCTGGGCCGGCGTCTTCTTCGGCGCGAGCGCCGGCGGCGGCAACCCGGCCTGCGGGCGCTTCGCCGCCGACGTCTGCGCCGCCTACCTCTCGATGGCGACCACCGGCGTGCCGGACGCGGCCACCCGGGAGCTGCTGCGCCGGTCCAGCCCGGCCACCGTGCTCGACCGGATCAAGGCGCCCACGCTGCTGATCCAGGGCGCGGTGGACACGCTCTTCCCGCTCTCCGAGGCGGACGCCAACGCCCGGGGCATCGCGGCCAACGGCACCCCGGTCAAGGTGGCCTGGTTCACCGGCGGGCACGACGGCGGGTCCGGCCCGGGCAACGACCGGGACCGGGTCCGGTACCTCACCGCCCAGTGGCTCGACCACTACCTGAGAGGCGAGGGCGGCGCGCCGGGCGACGACTTCACCTGGTCGCGGGTGGCCGGGTTCAGCGCGACGGACCGGGACCTGGTGACCAACGGGTACTCCACGCAGGCGTACCCGGGTGTCACCGGCACCGGCGCCACCGGTCTGGACCTCACCGGGCCGGCGCGGCGGATCGCCAACCCGCCGAACGGCAACCCGGCGGCGATCTCCGCCCTGCCCGGCCTGGGCAGCCGACTCAGTTCCCTGCTCAGCGGCAACGTGGCCACCGACGTGCCGGGACAGCACGCCACCTTCGCCACCGCCCCGCTTTCCGGCGCGATCGAGGTGGCCGGCGCGCCCACGGTGCGGCTGCGCGCCGCCTCCCCGACCGGCGAGGCGGTGCTCTTCGTCAAGCTCTACGACGTCGACCCGGCCGGCACGCCCACGCTCAGCGCCGGCCTGGTCGCCCCGGTCCGGCTGACCGGCCTGCCCGCGGACATCGCCCGGGCGCGGCCGGTGACGGTCACCCTGCCGGCGATCGTCCGGGAGATGGCGGCCGGGCACACCCTCCAGGTCGTCGTCGCCACCAGCGACCAGGGGTTCCTCTCCCCGGCCGCGCCGGCCACCTACACCGTGGCGGTCGACGGGCAGCTGACGCTGCCCACCCTGGTGGGCACGCCGATCGCCTCGCCCGCGGCCGCCTGGTGGTACGCCCTCGGCGCGCTCGTCCTGGCCCTCCTGCTCGGTCTCGCGGTCCTGCTGCTGGTGCACCGGGCCCGCCGCCGGCGCCGGGTGACGGCGGTGACGAAACCGTACGCCGACACCCCGCTGGTGGTCCGCGGCCTGCGCAAGGCGTACGGCGACGGGTTCGTGGCGGTCGAGGAGATCGGCTTCACCGTCGAGCGCGGCCAGGTCGTCGGCCTGCTCGGGCCGAACGGCGCCGGCAAGACCACCACGCTGCGCGTGCTGATGGGCCTGACCAGCCCGACCGCCGGGGAGATCTACGTCTTCGGGCACCGGCTGGTGCCCGGCGCGCAGATCCTCTCCCGGGTCGGCGCGCTGGTGGAGGGCCCCGGCTTCCTGCCGCACCTGACCGGTCAGCAGAACCTGGAGGCCTACTGGCGGGCCACCGGCCGCCCGTGGGCGGACGCCCGGTTCGCCGAGGCGCTGGAGATCGCCGGTCTGGGCGCCTCGGTGCACCGCCGGACGAAGAACTACAGCCACGGCATGCGCCAGCGGCTGGCCATCGCGCAGGCCATGCTGGGCCTGCCGGAGCTGCTGGTGCTGGACGAGCCGACGGACGGCCTGGACCCGCCGCAGATCGCCGAGATGCGCCGGGTGCTCCAGCGGTACGCCACCGACGGCCGTGCCGTGCTGGTCTCCAGCCACCTGCTCGCCGAGGTGGAACAGACCTGCACGCACGCGGTCGTGGTGAACAAGGGGCGGATCGTGGCGGCCGGCCCGGTCGAGGAGATCGTCGGCGAGTCGCCGTCGGTGGCGATCGAGGTGACCGACGTGCCGGCCGCCACCGAGGTCCTCAGCGGCCTGGGGGTGCGCTCGGTGACTGCGGACGGCGCGTCCGGCCTGATCGTGGACATGAACGGCACCCCGCGCGCCGAGGTGGTCGCCTCGCTGGTGCGCGCCGGTGTCGGGGTGGACCGGGTGGTGCCGCGGCGCCGCCTGGAGGATGCGTTCCTGGCCCTGGTGGGCGACAACTCCCGGGGGAGTGGAGACCGATGAGCGCCTCTGCCGCGACGGGTTACCGCCCGTCCCGCACGCTGCCGATCCGTGCCGAGATCCGCCGCCAGGCGTCGCGCCGGCGCACCCAGCTGGCGCTCGGCTTCATGGCGCTGTTGCCGCTGATCATCCTGGTCGCCTTCGAGTTCGGCGGCGGCGAGAACGACGACGACGGCGACGGCGGGGGCGCGTTCAGCAGCCTGGTCGACCTGGCCACCTCGGGCGGGCTGAACTTCGCGCTGTTCTGCCTGGCGGTCTCCGCCGGCTTCCTGCTCGTGGTGGTCTTCGCGCTGTTCGCCGGGGACACCGTGGCCAGCGAGGCGAGCTGGGGCAGCCTGCGCTACCTGCTGGCGATCCCGGTCCCGCGGGCCCGGCTGCTCGCGGTCAAGCTGGTGGTGGCGCTGGGGTACGCGCTGCTCGCGCTGGCCGTGCTGGCCGGCACCGGGCTGCTGGTCGGGACGCTGCGCTACGGCTGGCACCCGCTGGGCAGCACGGTCGCCGCGCCGATCCCGCCCGGCGCGGGGGTGCTGCGGCTGCTCGGCATCCTGGCCTACCTGGCCGTGGTGCTGCTGGTGGTGGCCGGCCTGGCGTTCCTGCTCTCGGTGCTGACCGACGCCGCCCTGGGCGCGGTCGGCGGCGCCGTGCTGCTCTGGATCCTCTCCAGCATCCTGGACCAGATCACCGCGCTCGGCTCGATCCGCAACGCGCTGCCGACCCACTACAGCGACGCCTGGCTGGGCCTGCTGTCCACCCCGGTGCAGACGGAGGACCTGGCCAAGGGGGCGATCTCGGCGATCGTCTACGCCGCGATCTTCTGGGGGCTGGCGTTCCACCGGTTCACCCGCAAGGACGTCACCTCCTGACGGCATCCGGCGAACGGGGGACCGGCCGCCGCCGGTCGGGTGCCCGCGGAAGGAGGTCGCTCACAACTCGGGATCTTCCTGGGGCGGCGGCGGGATCTCGTCGTAAGCTTCGGGGAACAACTGAATACCTCATCCAGAGGGGCAGAGGGAACGGCCCGATGAAGCCCCGGCAACCACCGCGCATGTCTCGATGACGAGGCCGCGCGCGGCAGGTGCTAATTCCGGCCTCCGCGGTAGGTCGCCGCCGGGGAAAGATGAGAGGAAGGCCTCGATGACGTCCACCGTCAGCACACCCGCCGCCACCACCTCGCCCGCCCGCGGCCTGGTCTGCCGTGCCTGCGGCGCGGAGTACCCGCTCGCCGCCCAGCACGCCTGCTACGAGTGTTTCGGCCCGCTCGAGGTGGCCTACGACGAGGCCGCGCTCGCGCGGGTGACCCGGGCCGAGATCGAGGCGGGCCCGCAGAACATCTGGCGCTACGCGGCGCTGCTCCCGGCCGGTCAGGACCCGGCCACCCGGGTGACCCTCGACCCCGGTCTGACCCCGCTGGTCAGCGCCCCGGCGCTGGCCGCCGCGCTGGGCCTGACCGCTCCGCTCTGGATCAAGGACGACTCGCAGAATCCGACGCACTCGTTCAAGGACCGGGTGGTGTCGGTGGCGCTGACCGCCGCGAAGGAGCTCGGCTTCCGGCGGTTCTCCTGCGCCTCCACCGGCAACCTGGCCAACTCGGTGGCCGCGCACGCGGCCCGCGCCGGGGTGCCCAGCATCGTGTTCATCCCGTCCGACCTGGAGCAGGGCAAGGTCGTCACGACCGCGGTCTACGGCGGCGACCTGGTCGCCATCGAGGGCTCCTACGACGACGTCAACCGGCTGTGCAGCGAGCTGGTGGAGACCGACGAGTTCGAGGACACCGCGTTCGTCAACGTGAACGTGCGCCCGTTCTACGCCGAGGGCTCCAAGACGCTGGGCTACGAGGTGGCCGAGCAGCTCGGCTGGCGGATCCCGGCCCAGGTGGTCATCCCGATGGCCTCCGGTGAGCTGCTCACCAAGGTGGACAAGGCGTTCAGCGAGCTGGTCGAGATCGGACTGGCGCAGGCGCCGGAGGGCGGCTGGACCGTCTTCGGCGCGCAGTCGGCCGGCTGCAATCCGATCGCGGTGGCGCTGCACCACGACACCGACGTGATCGTCCCGGTGAAGCCGACCGGGATCGCGAAGTCGCTGAACATCGGGGACCCGGCCGCCGGGCCGTACGCGATCGAGGCGGTGCGCCGCACCGGCGGGTGGATGGACTACGCGAACGACGACGAGATCCGTGCCGGCATCCGCCTGCTCGCCGAGACCACCGGCATCTTTGCCGAGACGGCCGGCGGCACCACCGTCGCGGTGCTCAGGAAACTGGTGGAGAGCGGCCGGTTGGACCCCGCGAAGGAGACGGTCGTCTACAACACCGGCGAGGGGCTGAAGACGCTGGACGCGATCGCCGGGGAGGCCGGGCCGACCCACCGGATCAAGCCCTCGCTGCGTGGCGCGCGCGAGGCCGGCCTGCTGGGATAGCACTCGGTGACCGGACATCTGCCGGTTGTCGAATATTCCTCCCCCGGAGGGCTTGCGCGCCGATCCCCGGATGGGCAGGATGCATGTCGCGGGAGGACGCGACGCCGTACGAGGCCCCTCACCCGAGCTTGGCGACAATCTCCGAGGGACCCAACGACCCAGCGCTGACCCAATGGCTCCGTGCCGGAGGCGCTGTGCGCCCGTCCTCCCGACCAAACCCCCTCAGCGGAACCGCCGCAGCCATGGGCGCGGCGGGAGCTCCTCGGGATAACCGCCGTCGTTCAGGCCGGCGTGGCGTTCGAACCAGTTGCGGACGCCGAACGATCCCGTCGTCACATAGGACCAGCCACAGGCGAGCCAGTAGGCGGGCCAGAACAGCGGGCCGAGCACCGCGTACTGGCCCGCGTGCCGGCTCTCGTGGGCCAGCAGGGCGGACCGTTGCTCGTGCAGCAGCCACTCGGCGGAGCGGCGCGTGATGATCACCGAGCCGACCGTGAAGCAGGACGCCGGTGGCATCCGGAGCCGCCAGCCCTCGGCGATCAGCACCCCGTGCCGGCCCCGCCGGATCCTCGTCCGGGTGAGCAGGGCGAGCAGGAGGCCGGCGCCGGTGGTCCCGTTCGCGGCGGTGAGTACCGTGCGGGCGACATGCCAGGGGCGGCCGGCCATCAGATCCGCCGGCGCATCTGCAGCTGGGTGAGGACCGGCACGGTCGGGTGCGGCAGGCGCAGCCCGGTGTCCTCGAAACCGAGTTTCTGGTACGCCCGGACGGCCCGGTCGTTGCCGACGACGACCTCCAGCATCAGCTCGTGCCGGCCGGCCGCGGTGGACCAGTCGGCGACCGCCTCGATCAGGCCGGGCAGCAGCTTGCCGCCCCGGCTCGCGGGTGTCAGGTAGACCGAGAAGACCACGGTGACCTGTGGCTCGTCCGGGATGGCGGTGCCGCCGGCGTGCCCGGTCAGCGGGCCGGCGCCCGGGTCGACGACGAACTGGGCGAGATCGGGGCCGCTGGCCGACATGGCGAGCCGCTGCCGGAACCCCTCGTGCGAGCGGGCGGCGGCCTGGGCCAGCGTCTCCAGGAAGGCGAGCGGGCTGTCGGCCAGCATCTCCAGCCGCAGGGCACGCAGCCGGCCGGCGTCCTGCGGGGTGACCCGGCGTACCGTCCAACTTCCCATGTCGTCCTGACTACCCGCCGCGGCGGCCGGCGGCAACCGTCTTGCCGCGAACGGGACGGTGAACGGCCGGTGCGCGGCGGGGCCGGGGTGACCGCCGGGATGACCGTCCGAGCTGGGCGTGAAGATCTTTACCCGGATTCCGGGCCGGACTCGTGGGTTTCGCGGGAAGATGGGGTTTCTTGCACTCGGCACCCGGGAGTGCTAAACAAGTGATTGGCACTCGCGACCCGTGAGTGCCAACAGGTCGGGACGGTGGGGTTCCGGTCACGGCGCCGCCATCGGCGCCGCGGCACGAAACCGGTCGTCGCGGGCTATCCGGCTCGGCCTGAGGACGTCACATCGCCAGGTGGTGACGTCCGCAGACTTCCTCAATGTGCGGGGGCGGGCCGATGCGGCCCGACGCCGCGGATGTCCAGGAGGACAACGCCGTATGGCCAAGATCATCGCATTCGACGAGGAGGCTCGTCGGGGCCTCGAGCGGGGCATGAACCAGCTCGCCGACGCGGTCAAGGTGACCCTCGGCCCGAAGGGCCGCAACGTCGTTCTCGAGAAGAAGTGGGGCGCTCCCACGATCACCAACGATGGTGTGTCCATCGCCAAGGAGATCGAGCTCGAGGACTCGTACGAGAAGATCGGCGCCGAGCTGGTCAAGGAGGTCGCCAAGAAGACCGACGACGTCGCCGGTGACGGCACGACGACGGCGACCGTCCTGGCCCAGGCTCTGGTCCGCGAGGGCCTGCGCAACGTCGCCGCGGGCGCGAACCCGATGGCCCTGAAGCGGGGCATCGAGGCCGCCGTGGCCAGCGTCTCCGAGGGCCTGCAGCAGCTGGCCAAGGACGTGGAGACCAAGGAGCAGATCGCCTCCACCGCGTCCATCTCGGCCGGTGACTCCACGGTCGGCGAGATCATCGCCGAGGCCATGGACAAGGTCGGCAAGGAAGGCGTCATCACCGTCGAGGAGAGCAACACCTTCGGCCTGGAGCTGGAGCTCACCGAGGGTATGCGCTTCGACAAGGGCTACATCTCGGCGTACTTCATGACCGACGCCGAGCGGATGGAGGCCGTCTTCGACGACCCCTACATCCTGATCGCCAACAGCAAGATCTCCGCGGTCAAGGACCTGCTGCCGATCCTCGAGAAGGTCATGCAGTCCGGCAAGCCGCTGGTCATCATCGCCGAGGACGTCGAGGGCGAGGCCCTGGCCACCCTGGTCGTCAACAAGGTCCGTGGCACCTTCAAGTCCGTCGCCGTCAAGGCCCCGGGCTTCGGTGACCGCCGCAAGGCCATGCTGGAGGACATCGCCATCCTCACCGGTGGCGCGGTCATCAGCGAGGAGGTCGGCCTGAAGCTGGACGCCGCCGACCTGTCCCTGCTGGGCCAGGCCCGCAAGGTCGTCATCACCAAGGACGAGACCACCATCGTCGACGGCGCCGGCAACGCCGAGCAGATCCAGGGCCGGGTCAACCAGATCCGCGCCGAGATCGAGCGCTCGGACTCCGACTACGACCGCGAGAAGCTGCAGGAGCGCCTGGCCAAGCTGGCCGGCGGTGTTGCGGTGATCAAGGTCGGCGCGGCCACCGAGGTCGAGCTGAAGGAGCGCAAGCACCGCATCGAGGACGCCGTTCGTAACGCGAAGGCGGCCGTCGAGGAGGGCATCGTCCCCGGTGGTGGCGTCGCGCTGGTGCAGGCCGGCAAGACCGCGTTCGACAAGCTGGACCTGGCCGGCGACGAGGCGACCGGTGCGCAGATCGTCAAGATCGCGCTCGACGCCCCGCTGCGTCAGATCGCCGTGAACGCCGGCCTCGAGGGCGGCGTCGTGGTGGAGAAGGTCCGCAACCTCGAGGCGGGGCACGGCCTGAACGCCGCGACCGGCGAGTACGTCGACCTGCTGGCCGCGGGCATCATCGACCCGGCCAAGGTCACCCGCTCGGCGCTGCAGAACGCCGCGTCGATCGCCGCGCTGTTCCTGACCACCGAGGCCGTCGTGGCCGACAAGCCGGAGAAGACCCCGGCCCCGGCCGGCGCCCCCGGCGGCGGCGACATGGACTTCTGAGTCCGGTCGTAACAGCTGTCCGGAACGGGCGGGTCGCTCTCAGCGGCCCGCCCGTTCCGCTGTTTCCACCCGGTCGCGCCCGAGCGGCGCCGGGCCGGTGGGGCGCGGCAGTCGTCAGCCGCCCGGCTCCCGGCGCTGCTCCGGTACGGGGCCGCCGGCCGCCCGCAACAGCGCACCCAGCCCGGCGAGCAGCGCGGCCACGACGAGCAGCACCCGCGGATCCGGCCCGCCGGTCGTCGGCAGATCCGGCCACCCGCCCACCGGCAGGGCGGGGGAGACCGACGGCGGCGCCGGCGCGGTGGACGGCCGTGGCGCGGCGGACGCGGACCGGCTCGGCGACGGCCCGGGCCGCGCGCTCGACGACGGGACCGCCGGCGACGGGCCGGGCGAGGCGGGCGGCGGGACGGTCACCACGATCGTGCCCTGCGCGACGTTGCCGTCCGCGTCGACGATCTCGTACGTGAACCGGTCCTCACCGACGAAACCCGGGTCCGGGGTGTAGGTGACCGAGCCGTCCGCGTTGAGCCGCGCCGTTCCGTGCGCCGGCGGGGTGATCCGGCGTTCCGCGAACGGCCGGCCGAGGCTGTCCGCCGCCGGCAGCCCGATGACGGCGGCCTCGCCGGGCGGCGTGGTCACCGCCCGGTCCGGGGCCACCGGCGGCGCGCCGACCGTGACCGTCACGGTGGCCGAGGTGCGGTGCCCGGCGTCGTCCGCGGCGGTGTAGCCGAACCGCGCGACGCCGGAGAAGCCGTCCGGCGGCGTGTAGACGACCGCCCGCCCCGCGTCGCTCACGGCTGTCCCGTGGTCCGGCCGGCCGACCTCGACGACCCGCAGGGCGCCCTCCTCGACCAGGTCGTTGGCGAGCACCGGCACGGTGACCGCCGTCCGGTACGCGGTGACCCAGGAGTCCGGCACGGCGAACGGCGTGACGTCGGTGACGATGACGGTCAGTGTCGACTCGGCGGTGCCGCCCAGCGGGTCGGTCACGGCGTACCGGATCTCGGCCTGGCCGGCCCAGATGGCCGGGGCCGTGTACCGGATCCGGCCACCGGTGAGCGTCGCGCTGCCGGCCGGGGGCCGGCTCACCGAGCTGATCGTCAGCCCACCGGCGACCGAGCCGGTGTCGTTGGCCAGCACGTCCACGTCCACCTGCCGTCCGGCCCGTACGGCGGCGAAGTCCGGCCGGGCCGCCGGGGCGGGGCGCACCCGCACGGTGACCCGGCCCCGGGCGGTGTTCCCGATCGGGTCGCGGACCTCGTACGCGATGGTGTCGGTCCCGGCGAAGCCGGCCGTCGGGACGTACCGGATCCGGTTGTCGCCCTGCAGCGACGCCCTACCGTGCGCGGGCGATCCGGTCCAGCTCACGGTGAGCCCCGCCCCCTCCGGATCGACGTCGTTCGCGGCCGCGTCGACGGTCACCGGCGCGCCCGCCCCGGTCTCCGCGCTGTCGTCGGCCGCGGCCGGCGCGAGGTCCACGGTGACCGTCACCGTGCCGGTGTCGGTGCCGCCCAGGTCGTCGGTGAGCAGGTAGTCGAAGGTGTCCACCCGGGTTCCGGGCGCCGGGGTGTAGTCGACCGTGAGCGGCCCGGTGACGGTGACCGTGCCGTGCCCGGGCGGGTCGGCGGAGAGCACGCTCAGCGGCTGGCCGGTGTTCGGGTCCCGGTCGTTGGCGATCACCGGCAGTGACGTGGCCCCCTGCTCGCGCACCCGGAACGTGTCGTCCACGGCGACCGGCGGGGCATTGCGCACCACCACGGTGACCATCGCGGTGTCCGGCACCCCGTGCACGTCGGTGACCGTGTAGGCGAACACGTCCGTGCCGGTGAAGCCGGGCGCGGGCGTGTAGCTCACGCCGCCGCCCGGACCGGCGGCCACCGTGCCGTAGGCGGCCGCGGTCCAGCCGGTCAGGGTGAGCGGGTCGTCGTTCGGATCGTCGTCGTTGCCGGTCAGATCGATGGCGACCACCGTGTCGGTCGGTGTGGAGGCGGTGTCCGGCCGGGCCACCGGACCCGCGTTGACCAGAGCGATCGTGACCGTCGCGACGGCCGAGCCGAGGGCTGGGTCGGTGATCCGGTAGTCGAGCGTGTCGGTGCCGGCGTATCCGGGGAACGGCCGGTAGACGACCCGGCCCGCGACCACGCTCGCGGTGCCGTGCGCCGGCGGGGAGTCGATCGTGACGGTGAGCGGTTCGCCGTTCGGGTCCTCGTCGTTGTGCCGCACGTCGATCGTCGAGGTGACGCCGGCGGGCAGGGTGACCGACTCCGGGCGGGCGACCGGCGGGGCGTTGGCCACGTCGATCGTGACGACGCCGGTGTCGGTGCCACCCCGCCCGTCACTGAGCGTGTAGGTGAAGCGGTCCGGGCCCGACCAGCCGGGGTCCGGGGTGTAGGTCAGCGTGCCGTCCGGGTTGCGCACCACCACACCGTGCGCCGGATCGCTGGCGCCGATGACCAGGAAGGTCGGGCCGGGATTCGGGTCGCTCGCGCCGGTCAGCACGTCCACCGGCGCCGGGGTCAGGTACGCCGTGGTCACCGAGACGTCCACCGCGACCGGTGGCGCGTTGCCGACGGTGACCGTGATCAGCGCGGAGGCGGTCCCGCCGTTGGGGTCGGTGATCGTGTAGCCGAAGGTGTCGGTTCCCGAGAAGCCGATCTCGGTGGCCTGGTAGACCACGTTCCGCCCGGACGGCGCGGCGGTGCCGTGCGCCGGGGCGGCGACCGAGACGATGCTGAGCGGGTCGTCGTTGATGTCCCAGTCGTTGACCAGCACCCCGATGGTGGTGGCCCCCAGGTACGGCACGGTCGCCGCGTCGTCGCCGGCGGTGGGGATCGCGTTGGCCACCTCCACCGCCAGCCGCGCGGTGGCGGTCGCCTGACCGTCGCTGACGGTGTACGTGAACGTCGCGATCCCGACGAAGCTCCGCGCCGGGGTGAACGTGATCGTGCCGCCGATGAAGGTGACCGTCCCGGCCGTGCCGTCGTACGGGTCGGCCAGCGCGGTCACGGTGAGCGTGTCGCCGTTCGGGTCGCTGTCGTTCGCGGTGACCGGCACGGTGACGGTGTCGCCGGTGTCCACCGCGGCGGCGTCGTCGACCGCCACCGGGGCGGCGTTCGGGGTACGCACGGTCACCACCGCGCTGTCACTGCCGCCGTCGGCGTCGGTGATCGTGTAGGTGAACGTGTCGTCCCCGGCCCACCCCGCCGCCGGGGTGTACTCGACCGTCCGGTCCGCCAGCACGATCGCCGACCCGTGCCGGGGCGCGGTGGTGATCGTGACGGTGAGCGCGCTGTCCGGGCCGTCCGGGTCGTCGTCGTTGTCCAGCACCGCGACGGCTCCCGGCGTCCCGGTGTCGGCCACCGCCCGCGGCGCCAGGTTGACCCGCAGCGGCGCGTTCGCGACGTTGTCGGCCGGGACCGGATCGGTGTTCGTGCCGTACGCCCGCAGCGCGGCGGACGGCCGGGCCGTGGCCGCCGCCTGGACCGTCGCCGGGATCGCGGCGCCGGCCCGCGTGCCCGGCAGCAACGGGCCGAACAGGCAGGTCACCTGTGAGCCGTACCCGGTGCACCCGGCCGGCAGCGGTCCCGCGGCCACCCCGGCCGGCAGGGACAGCTCGGCTCGCGCGTCCGGCTCCGCCGACGGGCCGCCGTTGGTGACCGTGAGCAGGTAGGTGACCGCGGCCGGCAGCGCGGACCGCTGCACCGCGGCCGGCGTCACGGTGAGCGCGGCGGCCAGGTCGGACTGGGCCGGCGCGACCACGCTCGCCGCGGTCCCGGCCAGCCCGGAGACGGCCACGCCCGCGGTGTGCCCGGTGTAGCTCAGGGTCACCAGGTTGGTGATCGCGTAACCGGGCGGCGTGGCCGGGTCGACCCGGACCTGGAAGGTCACATAGGTGACCCCCTGATACGGGATGTCGCCGAGCGCGAAGTCGAGCCGCGCCGGGGTGGCCGGGTCGGCGACCGGCGACCCCCGGATCCGCGCCGAGCCCGGCACGTAGCCGGTGTACGTCGGGATCGCGTCGGAGAGCACGGTGTCGTCGGCGACGTCGTTGCCGACGTTGCGCACCTCGACCCGGTACTCCAGGATGTCGCCGGGCAGCAGGTCGCCGCCGTTGAGGTCGGTGCCGGTCAGCGTGGCGACCAGCTTCGGCGCGTACAGGTCGATGGCGAACGTGACCACGCCCGGGTAGTAGGTGTCGCTGGTGGTGGTCAGGGTCAGGGTGGCCGACGTGACCGCGTGCCCGAGCCGGTCGGTCGCGTCGAACTGGTCGATGTCGACGCCGAACAGGTTGGCGTAACCGGGGTCGCGCCCGCTGCCGGTCGCCGTGCTGTTGAAGAAGTTGTCCACCGGGTTCGCCGCGTCCGACATCGGCTGGCCGTCGATCTGCAGCGCGTCACCCCGCTTGCCCAGGTCACCCTCGTACGCCACGGTCCCCACCTCGGCCCGCACCGAACCCGAGTGCGGCGTCTCGAAGCCGCTCACCCGGATGTCCACGTCGCCCGAGGAGGCGCTCACCGTGCCCAGCCCGTCGTAGATCCGCAGCGCGCGCAGCACCTCGGCCGGGTTGCGGTACGCCACCGCGAGCGCCCACCCGGCGTACTGGCCCGCGCCGGTGGCGGTCTGGATGTCGGCCACCCCGTACACCCCGCTGCCCGCGCCGGCCACCAGCGCGGTCACGTCGGCGAACCCCTGATACGGGTTGCCGGAGCCGTGCACCGTGGTGGCGGTGATCGACTGCCAGGCGGTGCTCGCCGGGGTCCGCAGGCGAACCCGGTCGCGCCGGAGCCCCAGGAGCGGGGCCGTCACGCCGCTGCCGACGGCGAGGCTGCCGCTCCAGTACAACCCGGCGAAGAGCACCGAGCTGCCCGGCGGGAGGGCCACCGTGGCGGTGCTGTCGTTGAGCGTCGTCAGATCGCGGTCGGCATCCGCGGCGACCATCGAGAAGTCGTTGTTGTCCAGCCGGTTACCGGTCGCGTCCCGTCCCGCCGGGCAGCCGAGGGCCAGCGGGGAGCACACCAGGTTGGCGTTGCCGCGCAGCAGGATCGACCCGTTCGTGTTGGCCTCGAAGCGCAGCGCGAATCCCGCGGTGGCGGCGGCCTCCCCGGGGTACCCGGCGAGGCCCACGGCGGCCAGGACGAGCGCGCAGACCAGCAGGACCGCGGCGCCGGTGCGGTGCATGACTGCGACGCTAACGGGTGAATCGGGCCGGTGTGGGCCGGACCACATTCATCCGCCGGGCGTATACCGGCGGGGGCTAACCTTGCAGGGGTGCGCGATCCCTCCGTCTCCCGCTTTACGGCCGGCCGGCTCTCCCCGATCCGCCGCACCGCTGATCTGCGGCGGCTGCGTGCCGAGCAATTCGACGTCCTCGTGATCGGCGGTGGGGTCACCGGCGCCGGCGCGGCGGTCGACGCCGCCTCCCGTGGGCTCAAGGTGGCTCTGGTCGAGGCGCGTGACTTCGCCGCCGGCACGTCCAGCCGGTCCAGCAAACTGATCCACGGCGGCCTGCGCTACCTGGAGCAGCTGGAGCTGCACCTGGTGCACGAGGCGCTCACCGAGCGCGGCCTGCTCGCCACCCGGATCGCCCCGCACCTGGTGCGCCCGGTGCCGATCCTGGTGCCGCTGCCGGCCGCCAACCCGGCGAAACGCGTCTGGCAGCGGGCCTACTACGGGCTCGGCGTCGCGGCGTACGACGTGTTCGCCGGCGTCTTCGGCGGCGGCCGGGGGATGCCCCTGCACCGGCACCTGACCCGCGACGGCGCCCGGCACCTGTTCCCGAGCCTGCGAGCCGACAAGATCACCGGCGCGATCCGGTACTACGACGGGCAGATGGACGACGCCCGCCTGGTGGTCAACCTGGCCCGGACCGCCGCCGCCCAGGGCGCCGCGGTGGTCACCAGCGCCCGGGTCACCGGGTTCGTGCGCGAGGCGCGCGAGGTGGTCGGCGTGCGGGTCAAGGACCTGGAGGCGCCCGACTCCGCGGAGTTCGAGGTGCGCGCCAAGACGGTCGTCGCGGCCACCGGGGTGTGGAGCGACGACATGTCCGAGATGCTGCGCGACGTCGGCGTCCGCCCCGGCCTGCGGGTGCGCGCCTCCAAGGGGGTGCATCTGGTGGTGCCCCGCTCGGCGATCACCGGCGAGGCCGGGCTGATCCTGCGCACCGCCACGTCGGTGCTGTTCGTGCTGCCCTGGGGCGGCCACTGGATCATCGGCACCACGGACACCGACTGGCAGCTGGACCGGGCCCACCCGGCCGCGTCCGCGCGCGACATCCGATACCTGCTGGACCAGGTCAACACGGTGCTGGACCGGCCGCTGACCACCGACGACATCGAGGGCGTCTACGCCGGGCTGCGCCCGCTGCTGTCCGGTGAGGCCGACTCCACCTCGAAACTGTCCCGCGAGCACGCCGTGGTCGAGCCGATGCTCGGGCTGATGCTGGTGGCCGGCGGGAAGTACACGACGTACCGGGTGATGGCGGCGGACGTGATCGACCGCGCGGTGCGCCGGATGGGCGGGCCGTTCCGCGAGTCGCGGACCGACCAGCTGCCGCTGCTCGGCGCCGACGGGTACGCCGCCGCGTGGCGGGACCGGCAGGACATCGCCCGGCGGCACGGTGTCACCACCGGGGTGATCGAGCACCTGCTGGAGCGGTACGGCACGCTCACCGTCCACCTGCTCGCGATGATGGCCGCCGACCCGCAGCTCGCGGTCCCGCTCGCCGGCGCCCCGGAGTACCTGGCCGCCGAGGTGGCGTACGCCGCGCTCGCCGAGGGGGCGCTGCACCTCGACGACGTGCTGACCCGGCGTACCCGGATCTCGATCGAGACCGCGCACCGCGGCGCCGAGTCGGCCGGGCACGCCGCCCGGGTGATGGGCGCGGTGCTCGGCTGGGACGAGACCGTCCGCCGGCGCGAGGTCGAGCACTACCTGGCCCGGGTCACCGCCGAGCGGCAGTCCCAGACCATGCCCGACGACCTGGGCGCGGACGCCGCCCGGGTGGGTGCTCCGGACGTCCGCGGGCTGGCCGCCGACCGGCGCGCCCACCTGCTCGAAGCCGACCTTTGATCCTCGTCGACGAGCCGCGCTGGCCGGGTCGTGGCCACCTCTGGTCACACCTGGTCAGCGACGTCTCCTACGCCGAGCTGCACGCGTTCGCCGAGATGCTGGGCTCGCCGCGGCGCGCTTTCGACCGCGACCACTACGACATCCCGGCGTTCCGCGTGCCGAGCGCCCTGTGGCTGGGCGCGCTGCTGGTGCCGTCCCGGGAGCTGACGTGGCGACTGCGCGCCGCCGGCCTGCGCCGCCCGAAACACCTGCACCGACGCCTGCGGCCGGACCACCCGCGCTGAGGCCCGCCGGCCGGTGCGACGGGCCGGCGGGCGCCGGTCAGGCCAGCGTCTCCAGCTCGGTGCGGAGGTTGGCGCGGGCGCGCTCCTCCCACCCGTCGCGGATCGGCGCGAGGCGGTAGATCGACGGCAGGTTGAGCAGCTCGTGCAGCACCCGGGCGCGTCCGGCACGGAAGTCGGCGTCGCTCACGTGCGCGTACTCGCGACGGATCGCGGCGGTGTACCGGGCGTAGCCCTCCTCGTCCGCCGCGAGAATCGCCAGGTCGGCGTCGCAGAGCAGCTCCCCGTCCGGGTCGTTCTCCTCGGTCGCGTGTCCGGCGGTCAGCCCGACCAGCCGGGCGACCTCGGCCGCCGCCTCCGCCGGCACGCCCAGCGTGAGCAGCAGCCCCTCGGCGAACTCCGCGCTGTCCCGCTCGTTCGCGTCGCCCAGCGCCCGCGGGTCGTAGACCGCGTCGTGCATCCAGGCGGCCAGCCGCACCCGGTCCGGATGCGGCGCCAGTGCGGCGAAGCGGTCCACCACGTCCAGCACCGCGGAGAGGTGCGTCACGTCGTGATAGTGCCGTTGCGGCTCGGTCCAGCGGCCGAGCAGGTAGTTTGCGGCGGAGTCCAGGTCGGCGTCCGCAGCGGTGGCGCCGGCGCCACGGGCGGCGGTCCGGAATCGGTCGGGCAGAGATGTCACGATGGCCATCCTGGCACGGAGGTGGCACGCATGATCAGCGCCGCGAGGGTTCGGGCCGGCGCGGCCGCGTCGCGGGCCCGGGCCGGGTTCATGCTGGCCCTGCAGGCCGGTCTCGCCGCCGGCCTGGCCTGGTTCGTGGCGCACGACCTGATCGGCCGCCCGGTGCCGTTCTTCGCCCCGGTGGCCGCGGTGATCACGCTGGGCTCCTCGGTGGGTCAGCGGATGCGCCGGACCGCCGAGCTGGTCTTCGGGGTAGCGGTCGGGATCGGGCTGGGTGACGGCCTGATGGTGCTGATCGGCAGCGGCCCGGTGCAGATCGGCCTGATGGTGCTGCTCGCCGTGCTGGTGGCGACCACGGTCGGCGGCGGCGCCCCGCTGATCGTGCAGTCCGCCTCCTCGGCGGTGCTGGTCGCCACCCTGACCAGCAGCACCGGCCAGCCCTGGAGCAGGTTCCTCGACGCGCTGGTCGGCGGCGGGATCGGCCTGGCGGTGATGACCGTGCTGCTGCCGATCAATCCGCTCAGCGTGGTGCGGCGGGCCGCCGATCCGGCGCTGCGCGCCTTCACCGCCGGGCTCCACGAGGCCGCGCTCGGGCTGGCCGAGGGTGACCCGGACGTCATCCAGGCGGCGCTGGCCCGGTTGCGGTCCGCGGAGGGGACGTTCGCCGCTTTCCGTACGGCCATCGACGCGGCCCGGGAGAACGTCGCCTTCGCCCCGGCCCGCTGGCGCGCCCGGGGTGCCCTGGCCCAGTACGTCGAGGGTGCGCCCCAGCTCACCTACGCGCTGCGCAACGTGCGGGTGATGATCCGCCGCGCGCAGACCGCGCTGAACGACCGGGAGCGGGTGCCGGAGGTGCTGCCCGCCTCGGTACGGCACCTCGGCGACGCGGTGGACCTGCTCCGGCAGGAGTGGGCGCGCGGCGCCGAGCCGGTGGCCGCCCGGGAACGCGCGCTGCGGGCGGCGGCCGAGTCGGGGCGGGCCTACCAGACCGGGGTGGGGTATTCCGGTGGGGTGGTGGTGGCACAGATCCGCACCTCGGTGGCCGACCTGCTGCGCGCCACCGGCGTCGAGCACGCCGAGGCCGGCCGCCAGGTGCGGGCGGCGGTGGGCTGGCACGGCCGGCCGCACGGGGCGCGGCGGCGGACCGGCCGTTCACGATCGGTGTCTCCGGCTGATCCGGCGTCCGGCGCGTCCGCTGGCCCGGCGTCCGGCGCGTCCGCTGGCCCGGCGTCCGGCGCGTCCCCTGGCCCGGCGTCCGGCGCGTCGTCCGGTCCGCCCCCTGGTCCGGCGCCCGGCCCGCGGTCCGAGCCGGACGCCGGCTGATCGATGGGCGGCTGACCGCTTCCGTCCTCCTCGGGCACGCCGGCCAGGCCCCCGATGACTACGCTGGCGGTCATGGCCGACGTCTCGCCGGCCGGGGCACCTGACCCGGCCAACCATCCCGCCTCCGCTCCGGAGCCCGCGCCGGCTTCCGCCGCCCCGCCGGCTGGCTCGGCCGCGCCGCCTTCGTCGGCTCAGCCGGTCCCGTCGGCCGGGCCGGGTTCTCCGGTTGCGCCGGTCCGGTCGGCTACGCCGGTTCCCTCCGCTCCGCCTGTTCCTTCCGCTCCGCCTGTTTCATCGGCTACGCCGGTTCCCTCCGCTCCGCCTGTTCCTTCCGCTCCGCCTGTTTCATCGGCTCCGCCTGTTTCATCGGTTCCGCCGGCTGGGCAGTTCGCCCCGGCGCCGCAGTCCTGGCCGGCCGACGGGGTCGCACCGGTCTACGCCCCGATCGACGGCGACGCGTCGGCCTACCCGCCGCCCGGCGTGAGCGCTGAGGCCGTCCCGGCGGACGCCGTGCCGCCCCTGCCCACCGGGACGGTGCAGACCGTCGCGCCGATCCCCGGCCGCCGTAACGGCTGGCGCCGCTGGCTGCCGGTCACCGGCGCGATCGCGCTGATCGCCGCGGCCGCCATCGGGATGCTGGTCTTCCTCGGCTACAGCATCGGCCTGCCCGGCCTGGCCATCGGCCTGACCGCGGCGATCCTGCCGGTCCCGCTGCTGGCCAGCGCGTTCGCCTGGCTCGACCGCTACGAGCCGGAGCCGGTCAAATACCTGGTCTTCTGCTTCGCCTGGGGCGCCGCGGTGGCGACCGCGGTGGCGCTCGGCGTGAACACCGGGGCGGCCTGGCTGTTCGGCAAGATCGGCCTGCCGGACGCGCTGGTGGCGGTCCTGGTGGCGCCGTTCATCGAGGAGTCGATGAAGGCGGCCGGCCCGCTGCTGCTGTTCTGGCGGCGTCGCGCCGAGTGGTCCGGGATCACCGACGGCATCGTCTACTGCGGGCTCTCCGCGCTCGGCTTCGCCATGGTGGAGAACGTGCTCTACCTGGGTGGCCACGGCTACGCCGCGGGCGCGAACGAGTACGGCCCGGCCACCGGCCTGACGAACGTCTTCGCCATCTTCATCGTCCGGATCCTGTTCACCGGCTTCGCGCATCCGCTGTTCACCTCGATGACCGGCATCGGCCTGGGCATCGCGGCGCGCTCCGCCGACCGGCACGTGCGCTGGCTCGCCCCGGTCGGCGGCCTGCTGCTCGCGATGATCCTGCACGGCACGTTCAACCTGCTGCCGACGCTGTCCGCGGCCACCGGCGAGACGCTGATCATGCTGTACGGCTACCTCGGTTTCATGGTGCCGTTCTTCTTCGCCGTGGTCGGTTTCGCCATCGCGCTGCGCAGCTGGGAGGGCCGGATCGCCGAGCGGGTACTGCACCACTACGTGCGGGCCGGCTGGTTCGCCCCGCCCGAGGTGGCCGCGCTGGGCAGTCTGGGCCGACGGCACTCGGCCCGGCAGTGGGCCCGGCGGGTGGCCGGTCCGGCCGGGGGCCGGGCGATGCGCAGCTTCCAGTTCGCCGCGACCCGGCTGGCCCTGATCCGCGACGGCATGCAGCGCGGCCTGGCCGGCGACCCCCGGGAGATGGCGAAGGCCACGGCGGAGGAGGGCGAGCTGCTCGCCGCGATCACCGGGTACCGCTCGGTCTTCACCGGGCGCGACCCGCAGACCCCGCCGTCCTGGTGGGACGGCCAGAGCTACCGGATCACCTTCCCGGACGGGGTGGTGCGCACGGTGGCGTCACCGGCCGAGCCGGTCATGCCGGTCCCGGTCCGGCTGCCGCCGCCGATGCCGGCGTACGCGGGTGGCTGGGGTCAGCCCGCCGGGTACGGCCATCCCGGCGGCTACGGCCACCCGGCCGGACCGCCGCCGTTCGCGCCGGTCCCGCCGCCCAGCACGAACCAGCAGCAGCCCGTCCCGCCGCCGTTCGCGCCGCCCTACCCGGGTCAGCAGCCTTCGGCGCCGCCGTACGCGGGTCAGCAGGCTTCGGCGCCGCCGTACGCGGGTCAGCAGGCTTCGGCGCCGCCGTACGCGGGTCAGCAGCAGCCCGTCCCGCCGTCCCACCCGGGCCAGCCGCACGCGGGCCCGCAGCATCCGGCGCAGTACCCGCCGGGCTCCGGCGGATGGCCGCGGCAGCCGGACCACGCCGGGTGGCAGCCGCCGCCCTACAGGTAGAGGCCGGTGCCGTCCGACTCGACCCGGGTGGCCGCGACCGCGTGCACGTCCCGCTCGCGCAGCAGGACGTACTCCTTGCCGTGCAGTTCCACCTCGGAGCGGTCGTCCGGGTCGAACAGCACGCGGTCGCCGACCACGATCGACCGGACGTTCGGGCCGACGCCGACCGCGGTGGCCCAGGACAGCCGCCGCCCCATCGAGGCGGTGGCGGGGATGACGATGCCCGCGGTGGAGCGGCGTTCGCCCTCCCCACCGTCCTGACGGACGAGGACGCGGTCGTGCAGCATCCGGATCGGCAGTCCGGAATCGGTTCGAGAGGTGTCGGCACTCACGAGTGCAGACGGTACGCCGCCGTCCGGCCGGGCGTTCGGCGTGGTCGGTGATCGCGCCGGTGGGTCACGGGGGGTGTCCGGTGCGCCCGGGCACTACCGTGATGGTCGCGTACTCGAACGGCGAGGGGATAGGCGGTTGAACCGCTTGCAGCGTGTCCGGGACAACCTGAAGAGGGCCTACGACACGGGACGGGAGGCGGCCCGGATGGCACGGACGTACCGGCCCGCGCGGGAGCCGGAACCGGACGAGGAGGACTTCGCCCCGCCGGCCCCCGAGCCGGCCGTGCTGCACAGCTCGACGACCAGCCTGGACGATGTGGACGTGCCGCACTCGCTGCGGATCGCGGCGGCGTGGAGCTGGCGGCTGATCGTGGTCGGCCTGATCGGCTATGCCGGGCTGAAATTCATCGGCATGGTCGACGTGGTGGTCATCCCGCTGGCGATCGCGCTGCTGCTGTCCGCGCTGCTCGGCCCGGCGGTCGGCTGGCTGCTCAAGTTGCGCCTGCCGCGTTCGCTGGCCACGTTCCTGGTGCTGGTCGGCGGGCTCGGCGCGGTGGCCGGCACGTTGACCCTGGTGGTCAACCAGTTCATCGACGGGGTCCCGCAGCTGACCGAGCGGGCCAGCGCCGGCGTCCGGCAGATCCAGGACTGGGCGCAGACCGGTCCGCTGCACCTGTCCGACCAGGAGGTCGACAGGGCGATCGACTCGGCGCAGAACTGGGTGAACGAGAACACCTCACAGCTGACGTCCACCGGCCTGGCCACCGCGGCGACCGTCTTCGAGCTGCTCACCGGGCTGTTGCTGGTGCTCTTCGCGACGTTCTTCTTCCTGCGTGACGGCCGCCGGATCTGGCGCTTCATCGTGCGCCTGTTCCCGGTGAACGCGCGCTGGTCGATAGCCGACGCCGGGGATGCGTCCTGGGCGACGCTGGGCGCGTACGTGCGGGCGACCGTGCTGGTGGCGTTCATCGACGCGCTGGGCATCGGGCTGGCCCTGCTGGTCCTCGACGTGCAGTTCCCGTTCCCGCTGGCCGCGCTGGTCTTCCTGGGCGCGTTCGTGCCGATCGTCGGGGCCAGCGTGTCGGGCGCGGTGGCGGTGCTGGTCGCGCTGGTCGGGCAGGGCTGGGTGGTCGCGCTGATCACGCTGGGCGCGGTGATCCTGGTGCAGCAGCTGGAGGGACACGTGCTGCAGCCGCTGATCATGGGGCGGGCGGTGGCCATCCATCCGCTCGCGGTGATCATCGGCATCGCCTGCGGGGTGGTGCTGGCCGGGATCATCGGCGCGCTGGTCGCGGTGCCGCTGATCGCGGTGCTGAACACCGGGGTCCGCCGGCTCTCCCGCCGCCGTCCGGAGATCCCTCCGGACGCCGTCGTGGTCAGCGCCCGCACCGGGAGCTGACATCCCCTCGGCCGGCGCTCAGTGTTGCCTCCCGGCTCGCTGGACCACACCGCGAGCACCGGCCGGGGCGGCAGGCACGCCAGGGCCGATGAGTGGCCGTGGCGCCGGTCCAGGGCGCGGCGGGAAAGCCCGCGGGCGGTGGGTGGCCGTGGCCCCGGCCCGGAGCGCGGCGGGAAAGCCCGCGGGCGGTGGGTGGCTGCGGCGCCGGTCCGGAGCGCGGCGGGAAAGCCCGCGGGCGGTGGGTGGCTGCGGCGCCGGTCCGGAGCGCGGCGGGGAACCCCGCGGGCCGGACTCCCGGGTCGTACCGGGAAGAACGCAAACGGGCGGGACCCCCGGAGGGATCCCGCCCGTGACAGAGCGTGGGTCAGGCGGCCGCGACGTTCAGCGAGACCTCGTTCACCCCGCGGGTGGCGTCCACCGCGAGCTCGCCGTTGCCGAACCGGCTGAGCGCGCGCAGCGTCCACGAGCCGGGCGCGGCGAAGAAGCGGAACACCCCCTCGGGAGAGGTGACCACCTCGGCGGTGAACTCGCCGGAGGCGTCGAGCAGGCGGACGTACGCGCCGCCCACGGCCTCGCCCTCGGCGGTGCTCACCACGCCGGTGATGACGGTTTCCTTCTCCAGGTCCACGCTGGCGGGGAGGGGCGCGGACTGGTCCGGCGCGGCACAGCCGGCGGCGATGTTGGCAGGGGAGGTCATGATCACGCCTTTCCGGGCTCGTCGCCGAGCGCGATCGGCACGCCGATGAGCGAGCCGTACTCGGTCCAGGAACCGTCGTAGTTCTTCACGTTCTCCTTGCCGAGGAGCTCACGCAGCACGAACCAGGTGTGCGACGAGCGCTCACCGATCCGGCAGTACGCGATGGTGTCCTTGCCCTCGTCGAACCCGGCCTCGCCGTAGATCTTGGCGAGCTCCTCGTCGGACTTGAACGTGCCGTCCTCGTTGGCGGCCTTGCTCCACGGCACGTTGATCGCGGTGGGGATGTGGCCGGCCCGCTGCGACTGCTCCTGCGGCAGGTGCGCCGGGGCGAGCAGGCGGCCGGCGAACTCGTCGGGGCTGCGCACGTCGACGAGGTTCTTCGCGCCGATGGCCTGCACCACCTCGTCGCGGAACGCGCGGATCGACAGGTCGGGGGCCTTGGCGACGTAGTTCGTCTTCGGGCGCTCCGGGACGTCCTTGGTGTAGACGCGGGCGTCCAGCTCCCACTTCTTGCGGCCGCCGTCGAGCAGCTTGACCGACTCGTGGCCGTACAGCTTGAAGTACCAGTACGCGTACGCCGCGAACCAGTTGTTGTTGCCGCCGTAGAGGATCACGGTGTCGTCGTTGCTGATGCCCCGCTCGGACAGCAGCGCGGAGAACTGCTCCTGGTTGACGAAGTCGCGGCGGACCGGGTCCTGCAGGTCCTGCTTCCAGTCGATCTTGATGGCGCCCGGGATGTGGCCACCGTCGTACGCGGTGGTGTCCTCGTCCACCTCGACGAAGACGATGCCGGGCGTTTCCAGGTTCTTCTCGGCCCAGTCGGCCGACACGAGTGCGGTGTCGCGACTCATCGGTTCACTCCCTTGAAAAGTGGGTGAGGGGAGAGTCAGCGCACGGAGATCTGGTCGCACTCCGCGCGGGACCCATGGAGACAGGTGGGATCACGGGCTGCTGTGCGACGGCGCCACTGCCGGACAAAGAAGTTGCCCCGGGCTATCTAGAGAAGGTGCTCAGCACCGAGCGGCCCCGTCAGTTGACGGGGCGACACAGGCACGCGGCCACGCGGCACAGGTCGACCGCGCGCCTTTTCGTGAGCAACAGGCTCATGGCACGGACCCTACCAGCGGCTCCGGAGCGTGGAACAGTACCGACCACGATCCGGGACGAGGCGGGGGTCACAGACTGCCGGCACCAAGGTTGACATTCCGGGCGCCGAAGGTCACGTTCAGCCCCTGCGCCACCGGCGCCACCGACTGCACCTTGAGCTGCAACGGCAGCTGCGGGGCGGCGAGATCGAGAGCGAGTTTCTCGGCGTACGACCGGACGACGTTCTGGATCACCGGCACGTCCGGCAGGTTCGACGCCCTGACGTCGGCGAAACGGACCCGGATCCCGCCGTCGACCACGTCCAGCGTCGCCGTCCCGGACACGTCCAGCTGCTGTCCGAGCGCGTTGACCCGGGCGGAGCCGACCAGCTTGCCGTCCTTCTCGGCCAGCTTCAGGCCCGGCTGCCCGATGAGCTCGGCCAGTTGCGGGTAGTCGATGGTCCCGGTGCCGCTCAGGGTGCCGGCCACCACGTCGCCCCGGCCGCTGCGCAGCGCGTCCAGCGGCGCCGTGACGTCCCGGGCGTGGATGTCGAGCAGGGCCAGCCGGATGTTCCCGCCGGTGCCGGTCGGGCCGGCGAAGTTGCGCAGCTGGATCCGGATGTCCTGGTACCGCCCGCGCAGCACCTGGGTCAGGAACGGGACCCCGGCGATGTCCACCTCGGGGGTGTCGCTGCTGGCCTGGCGCTGCCGTACCTGCTCGGTGACCTTGTCGGCGATGACCCCCTCGGCGAACGACGCGCCGAACCGGTCCACCACGGCCAGGCCGCCGAGCAGCAGCAGGAGCAGCACCACGACGGCGATCAGCAGGCCGCGGCCCCGGCGGCGGCGCCGCGGGCGCTGGTCGCTCTGGTACACCTCGGCCACGGGCCCTCCCGGTTCGGCGAACTGTTGAGGACCGTACATGCCCGGATCCACGCCCCGGCGAAACGGACGGCTCAGCCGAGATAGAAGTGCACCAGCAGATAGGCGGCCGCGAAGCTCAGCGCGAACCCGCCGAGCGGGCCGGTCATGTGCCGGGCCAGCCATAACGTCGGCGCCTCGCCGGCCAGCCGGCGGCCCGCCTCACCGAAGTTGACCGCCAGGTCGACCAGGATCGCCGCGACCGCCGCCACCAGGCCGGCCACCGCGCCCTTGGCCGGGGTGAACGGCAGCACCATCTGACTGCCCAGCCACGCGGTGGCGAACGTGCCGACCATCGCGCCGAGCACGATGCCGGCCGCGCCGCGGGGCACCTGCGCCGCGATCCGCGGTTTCGGGAACACCGCGTCGGTCAGCCGGGCGATCAGCAGCGCGAGCCCGGCGCCGGTGCAGCAGACCAGGATCGCCTGCGCGCCCAGCGACTGCCGGGTCAGCACGATCGGGAGCGCGTACGCCACCACGCCGAGCACGATCAGCAGCGTGGTGCGCCACGAGTCGCCGACCCGGTGGCGGTCCTCGGGACGGACCACCTGGCCGATCAGCGCGGCCGCGAAACCGGCCACCGCCACGTACAGCAGCGGTTTCAGGCCGGCGTGGTCGGCGGTGGCCGCGAGGTAGCAGGCGGCCAGGCCGGCGGCGCCGCTGATCGCGGCGGTGGTCGCCGGGGCCGGCGGGTTCAGCGCCATGGTCCAGGCCAGCAGGCCGAGCAGCTGGACCCCGAAGAGCACGACCGCGTACGGCGTACGCCCGTCCGGCCCGGTGGTCTGCGTCCCGACGATCAGCGCCAGCGCGAGCAGCCCCGCGAACCCGCCGATCGCCACCGACAGTTTGCGGCGGACCGGCACGACCTCGATCTCGTCGAACTCCTCCTCGTCCGGCTCCGGCTCGGAGGAGGGCCGCTGGTCGGTGTCGTCCGGCACGGCGCCGTACATCCCGGCCTTCGGGCGGCCCGGGGTCAGGCGCGCGACGTCGCGGGAGGCGTCGGCGTCCCAGGGGTCGTCCTGCGGCATGGAGGGGAACACGACAGCGATCGTGCCAGAGTCCGCCCGGCGGCCCAATCGCCGCCACGGCCGAGGCTTTCCGGCACCACCGGACGGCCTGTGTAAAAGGCTTGTTACGAACCGGGCGTTAGGCCACCTAGCAGGCGTTCGTTACATCACTCGGGAACGCGAACCGGTCGCGCACACTGATGTATCGGTTAAGGTAACCGCAACCCACCCGTCGGTGACGCCGGGCCCCAGTTCTCCGGTGGCGAAGCTCCCAGCTGCGCAAACCGGGTCACCCGAGCGGCTTCGCGCCGCGAGGACGGAGGTGAGTGTGGAGATCCTTCTGTTGGTGACGGCACGTGCCGGTGAGCCTTCCGCCGTGCTGCCCGCCCTGGACCTGCTGCCCCACTCGGTACGAACCGCCCCTCGCGACGTGCGCACCCTGGTGTCCGGGCCGAGCCCCGACGCCGTCCTGGTCGACGCACGTTCCGAACTCTCCGAAGCCCGTGCCACCTGCCGCATGCTGCACGCGACCGGCATCGGCGTGCCGCTGATCGCGGTGGTGACCGAGGCCGGCCTGATCGCGCTGAACGCGGACTGGGGTGTCGACGACGTCATCCTCGCCAGCGCCGGCCCGGCCGAGGTCGAGGCCCGGCTGCGGCTCTGCGTCGGCCGGCTCAACAACGCGACCGCCGGCGCCGGCGGCTCGATCCGCGCCGGTGAGCTGAACATCGACCCGGACACCTACGCGGCCAAGCTGAAGGGCCGCCCGCTCGACCTCACCTACAAGGAGTTCGAGCTGCTCAAGTTCCTCGCCCAGCACCCCGGCCGGGTGTTCACCCGCGACCAGCTGCTGCGCGAGGTCTGGGGCTACGACTACTTCGGCGGCACCCGGACCGTCGACGTGCACGTCCGGCGCCTGCGGGCCAAGCTCGGCTCGGAGTACGAGTCGATGATCGGCACCGTGCGCCAGGTGGGCTACAAGTTCGTGGTCCCGCCGTCCGGCCGCCAGCTGCCGGACAACGAGCCGGTCTCGCTCCCGGTCTGATCCGTCATGACGAGCGTGCAGCCGGTCCGTGCTGCGGACCGGCTGTCCGCCGCGCAGGCCGACGAGGTTCTGGCCCTGGCCGCCGCCGCTGCCGAGGCGGACGGCGTCTACCCGCTGTCCGAGGACGTGGTGCTGCGCGTCCGTAACGGCGGCGGGGGTGTGCACCTGCTCTCCCCGGCCGGCTACGCCTTCGTCGAGGACGGCGCCGGCGAGCTGGTCGTCCACCCGGCGCACCGCCGCCGGGGGAACGGCACCGCGCTGCTCGCCGCGGCCGGCGCCGGGCCGTTGCGGTTCTGGGCGCACGGCGACGATCCGGGCGCCCGCGCGTTCGCCGAGCGCAACGGTTTCGCCCGCGACCGGGTGCTCTGGCAGATGCGCCGTTCGCTGCTGGAGCCGCTGCCGCAGATCCCGCTGCCGGCCGGCGTGACGGTCCGCGCCTTCCGTCCCGGTCGAGACGAGCGGGCCTGGCTCGAGGTGAACGCGCGGGCTTTCGCGCACCACCCGGAGCAGGGCCGCTGGACCCTGGACGACCTGCTGCTGCGCGAGGCCGAGCCGTGGTTCGATCCGACCGGGTTCCTGCTCGCCGTGGACGTGACCGACACGGTGCTGGGCTTCCACTGGACCAAGGTGCACCCGCCGGTCGGGCCGGACCCGGCGCTGGGCGAGATCTACGTGCTCGGGGTGGACCCGGCCGGGCACCGGCGCGGCCTGGGCGCCGCGCTCAGCGTGGCCGGCCTGCGGCATCTGGCCGCCGCCGGGCTGGCCTGGTCGCATCTGTACGTCGACGAGTCCAATCCGGCCGCCGTGGCGCTGTACCGGCGGCTGGGTTTCCAGATCCACAAGACCGACGTCATGTACCGCCGGTAGTTTCCCGGCCGCACGTCCCGCCGCCCGCTCTCGCGCCGCGAGGGCGGGCGGTTTGTGTAACGCCCCGGACAAGCCGCCATCTCGCTGAGGTCACGGACGGACGGGATTATCCGACTTTTCGGGTACCAGGCGCGCGGTTCACTTAACGGACAACTACCCCTCAGGGTGTGGCCACCTTTTGGGGCCGACGTGTTCACCGCCAGTTCATTTGCGCCCGGCTCGCAGGTCACCTCGCACTCTTAGCTTTCTCCTCGAGCCGGTGAGCGACCGGCTGCACTGAACCCGAAGGGGACACAACCGTGAAGTTCCAGCGGTCCGGTCTGGTTGCCGGCATTGCTTTGACTGCGACGATCGCGCTCAGCGCCTGCGGCTCGGACAACACCGACACCAAGTCGGAGGCGGGCGGCGCCGCGGCCCCGTCCGCGGGCACCTGCGTCGGTGGCACCCTGTCGGCTCAGGGCTCCAGCGCCCAGAAGAACGCCATGGACGAGTGGATCAAGGCGTACAGCGCCTCGTGTGCGGACGCGAAGATCGACTACCAGGGCAACGGCTCCGGCGCCGGCATCAAGGCCTTCACCTCGGGCCTGGCCGACTTCGCCGGTTCCGACTCGGCCCTGAAGGAGGACGAGCAGAAGGCCGCCGACGCCAAGTGCGGCGCCCCGGTGCTCAACCTTCCGATGGTCGTCGGCCCGATCGCCGTGGTCTACAACGTCCAGGGCGTCGACGGTCTCCAGCTGTCGGCCTCCACCATTGCGAAGATCTTCGCGGGCAAGATCACCAAGTGGAACGACCCGGCGATCGTCGCGGAGAACAAGGACGCCAAGCTGCCGGCCGCGACCATCGAGACGGTGCACCGCGCCGACGAGTCCGGCACCACGGACAACTTCACCAAGTACCTGAGCAAGGCCGCCGAGGCGGACTGGACCTTCGACCACGCCAAGACCTGGGCGGCCCCGGGCGGCACCGGCGCGAACAAGTCGGACGGCGTGGCCTCCAAGATCAAGAGCGCGCCGAACAGCATCTCGTACGTCGAGCTCTCCTTCGCGGAGAACAACGACCTGCAGATGGCCAAGGTCAAGAACGGCGCCGGCGAGTTCACCGAGCTGACCGGTGAGGCCGCGGGCAAGGCGATCGAGGGCGCGAAGGTGGTCGGCACCGGCAACGACCTGAAGCTCGACATCGACTACAACACCACCCAGGCCGGGGCCTACCCGATCGTCCTGGCGACCTACGAGATCGTCTGCAGCAAGAACGCGGACGCCGGCAAGGGCAAGGCGATCCAGGGCTTCCTGAAGTACACCGCCTCCGCCGAGGGGCAGAAGGCGCTCGGCGAGCTGGGCTACGCCCCGCTGCCCGAGTCGGTGCGTGCCAAGGTCGCGGCCTCGGTCGACACGCTCGCCTGAACCCCGGTTCGTTAATCCCTTCGAGACGACAGCGAGCGCGTAGATGGGTGACATCCCCTCCCGCTCGGCGAACGCCACCGCCGGCGACCTGAGCGGCAACGCTCAGGGCGCCGGCTATGGCGCGTACCCGAGCCGTTACGAAGAGCCCCCGGCCGGCGGTGGCGGCGCCCTGCCGAAGAAGTCGCGGTTCTCCCTGGAGACCGGCTTCCGCGGCCTCTCGACAGCCGCGGGCGCGATGGTGCTGATCATCATCGTCGCGATCGCCGTCTTCCTCATCTCCAAGGCCGTCCCGGCGATCCGGGCGGACGAGGAAAACTTCCTGACCTACAACCGCTGGATGCCCAACGAGCTCCCGCCCGCCTTCGGCATCGCCGTGCTGGCGCTGGGCACCGTGCTGACCTCGATCATCGCGCTGGTGGTCGCGGTGCCGATCGCGCTCGGCATCGCGCTGTTCCTGACCCACTACGCCCCGCGCCGGCTCGCCACCCCGCTGGGCTTCGTGATCGACCTGCTCGCCGCCGTGCCCAGCGTGGTCTTCGGCATCTGGGGGCGGGACGTCTTCCAGGAGCCGGTCCGGGAGTTCTCGCTCTGGCTGAACCACTACTTCGGCTGGCTGCCGGTCTTCGGCGGCGAGGGGCCGTTCGGCCAGTCGCTGATGCTCGGCGGCCTGGTCCTGGCGATCATGGTGCTGCCGATCGTCACCTCCCTCTCCCGGGAGGTCTTCCAGCAGACCCCGGGGATGAACGAGGAGGCCGCGCTGGCCCTGGGCGCCACCAAGTGGGAGATGATCCGCACCGCGGTGCTGCCGTACGGCAAGCCCGGTGTGATCGCCGCGGTGATGCTCGGCCTCGGCCGGGCCCTCGGCGAGACCATCGCCCTGGCGCTGACCCTCGGCATCACCTGGGAGGTCTCCTTCAACCTCATCGAGTCCGGCGGCAACTCGATCGCCGCGAACATCGCCAACTCCTTCGGCGAGGCGAACGACACCGGCCGGGGCGCCCTGATCGCCTCCGGTCTCGTGCTGTTCGCGATCACGCTGGTTGTCAACATGACGGCGCGGGCCATCATCTACCGCCGTCGCGAGTTCCGGGACAGTGCGGCATGAGCCTTCTCGACCGTGAGATGCCGGACGTCGTGATGACGCCGGACCACCTCCGCAGCCGCACCTTCCCGGTGACGGCCAACCTGCTCGTCGCGGTCGCCGCGCTGGTGGTCTCGGCCGCCGTGGTGCTCGGCACCGGCATCGGCAACTGGGTGCTGGTGGTGGTGCTGGGCGGTGTGCTGTACCTGCTCGGCCTCAACTTCGCCGCCGGCCGCGTGGAGGGCAAGCGGGCCGCCCGCAACCGGATGTGGCAGGCGCTGGTCTACACCGCCTGCCTGCTGGCGGTCCTGCCGCTGGCCTCGGTGGTCTGGACGCTGGTCTCCAAGGGCGTGGAACGCCTCGACGGCGACTTCTTCGGCACCTCGATGGCCAACATCGGCGCCCGCGACCCGAACGGCGGCGCCTACCACGCCATCATCGGCACCCTGGAGCAGGTCGGCATTGCCACCCTGTTCGCCGTGCCGCTCGGCGTGCTCGGCGCGATCTACCTGGTCGAGTACGGCCGGGGCCGGTTCGCCACCACGGTCCGCTTCTTCGTCGACGTGATGACCGGTATCCCGTCGATCGTGGCCGGTCTGTTCGTCCTCTCCTTCTGGGTGCTGATCGTCAGCCGCTGGTTCAACGACGGCCAGCCGCAGTACTCCGGTTTCGCGGCCTCGCTCGCGCTGACCGTGCTGATGCTGCCGACCATCGTGCGGTCCACCGAGGAGATGCTGCGCCTGGTGCCCGGCCCGCTGCGGGAGGGCTCGTACGCGCTGGGCGTGCCGCAGTGGAAGACGATCCTGAAGGTCGTGCTGCCGACCGCGGCGCCCGGCATCGTCACCGGTGTCATGCTGGCCATCGCCCGCGCGGCCGGGGAGACCGCCCCGGTGCTGCTGGTCGCGGGTGGCCTCGCCCGGATCAACTTCGACCCGTTCGCCGGTGGGCAGTCGTCGCTGGCGCTCTACGTCTTCCAGCAGGCCGGTGACGCCTCGAAGTACGCGCCGGCCCGCGCCTGGACGGCCGCGCTCACCCTGGTCGCGCTCGTGCTGGTGCTCACCATCGGCGCCAAGCTGCTCGCCCGCCGCAACAAACTGACCCGGTAAAAGAGGTTCCCCATGGCCAAGCGCATCGAGGCGAGCAACGTCTCCTCCTACTACGGTTCCTTCAAGGCGATCGACAACGTCTCGATGACCGTCGAGCCGAAGACGATCACCGCCCTGATCGGCCCGTCGGGCTGCGGCAAGTCGACCTTCCTCCGGTCGATCAACCGTATGCACGAGGTCCTGCCGGGCGCCCGGATCGAGGGCCGGCTCACCATCGACGACCAGAACATCTACGACCCGGACGTGGACATCACGGCCGTCCGTCGCATGATCGGCATGGTCTTCCAGCGGCCCAACCCGTTCCCGACCATGTCGATCTACGAGAACGCGGTCGCCGGGCTCAAGCTCAACGGCGTCAAGAAGAAGTCGATCCTGGACGACGCCGCCGAGAAGTCGCTGCGCTCGGCGAACCTCTGGGACGAGGTCAAGGACCGCCTGGACCGCCCGGGCGCCGGCCTCTCCGGTGGCCAGCAGCAGCGTCTCTGCATCGCCCGCACCATCGCGGTCGAGCCGCAGGTCGTGCTGATGGACGAGCCGTGTTCCGCGCTCGACCCGATCTCGACGCTGGCGATCGAGGACCTGATGTTCAAGCTGAAGGACCGCTTCACGATCATCATCGTCACGCACAACATGCAGCAGGCCGCCCGGGTCAGCGACAAGACCGGGTTCTTCTCGATCGACAAGACCGGCGAGCCGGGCCGGCTGATCGAGTACGACGACACCCAGAAGATCTTCAGCAACCCGTCGCAGAAGAAGACCGAGGACTACATCACCGGTCGCTTCGGCTGAGCACACCGCGCGGCAGGCGCCGGTTCCCGGTACGACCGGGAGCCGGCGCCGCGCTGTCTCGCCGGGACCGCCCCGCCGGTCGGCGGGGCCTTCGGCGACGCGTGGGACCAGCCCGGGATGGCTGACGTGGTCGCCCGGGTGTTCCGCACCGGTCCGCCGGTGCCGGATCCGGAGAGCCAGGTGACGCCCGCGGGCCG
This sequence comes from Actinoplanes teichomyceticus ATCC 31121, assembly GCF_003711105.1. Lineage (NCBI taxonomy): Bacteria > Bacillati > Actinomycetota > Actinomycetes > Micromonosporales > Micromonosporaceae > Actinoplanes > Actinoplanes teichomyceticus. The sequence continues at coordinate 7,825,395 of NZ_CP023865.1, read as the reverse complement.
CGGCGCGTCGGCGGCTTCACGCCCCGGCCGCGAGCGCCTCTTCGGCGCGCGCCGGGCGCCGGCCGTGCAGGGCGGGCAGTGCCGCCCGCGGCGGCGAGCCGGGCCACGGGCGTCGCGTCGGGGAAGCGGAAAGTCCCGCCGTGCGGCGGGAAAGGGGCACCAGGGGCGGAGAGCCGCGCCAGGATGGCCCGTTCGGCTCACCTCAAATGGCCGCTCGGTGTCTAGGCTCACATGTGGGAGCGCTCCCAACATGATGCGGAGGTACCAGGTGCGCTTTGGACACTTCGACGACGCCAGACGCGAGTACGTCATCGACCGCCCCGACACGCCCCTGCCCTGGATCAACTACCTGGGCAGCGAGGCGTACTTCGGGCTGGTCTCCAACACCGCGGGTGGCTATTCGTTCTACCGCGACGCCCGGCTGCGCCGGCTGACCCGCTACCGCTACAACAATGCCCCGTTCGACCTGGGTGGCCGCTACCTGTACGTCCGCGACGACGCCACCGGCGACTACTGGACGCCGTCCTGGCAGCCGACCCAGCGGGACCTGGACGAGTACGAGTGCCGCCACGGCCTGTCGTACACCACGATCGCCTCCGCCCGTGGCGGGATCCGCGCCGAGACACTGTTCTTCGTGCCGCTCGGCGAGACCCTGGAGGTGTGGCGGGTACGGGTCACCAACGAGCGTGACACCGCAGCCGACCTCTCGCTCTTCTCCTCGGTCGAGTTCTGCCTGTGGGACGCGCAGGACGACGCGACGAACTTCCAGCGCAACTTCTCCACCGGCCAGGTCGAGGTGGCCGACGGGGTCATCTACCACAAGACCGAGTACCGGGAACGGCGCGACCACTTCGCCTACTTCGCCTGCTCCGAGCCGCTGGCCGGGTTCGACACCCAGCGCGACACGTTCCTCGGGGCGTACCGCGGCTGGGACCGGCCGGCCGCGGTGGAGCGCGGCGCGGCCTTCGACTCGGTGGCGCACGGCTGGGCCCCGATGGGCAGCCACCACGTCAAGCTGGCCCTGGAGCCGGGGGAGACCCGGGAGGTGGTCTTCGTACTGGGGTACGCGGAGAACCCGCGCGCCGAGAAGTTCGACCCGCCCGGCTCGCAGACGCTCAACAAGCGGCACGTCCGCCCGACCATCGAGCGCTGGCTGCGGCCGGAGACGGTGGCCGAGGGCTTCGCGGCGCTCGGCGCGCACTGGGAGCGGCTGCTCGGTGGGTTCCAGGTGGCGACCCCGGACACGGACACCGACCGGATGGTCAACATCTGGAACGCGTACCAGTGCATGGTCACCTTCAACATGAGCCGGTCGGCGTCGTTCTACGAGTCCGGGATCGGCCGTGGCATGGGCTTCCGGGACTCCAATCAGGACCTCGTCGGTTTCGTCCACATCATCCCGGAACGGGCGCGGGAGCGGATCCTGGACATCGCGGCCACCCAGATGGACACCGGCGGGGCGTACCACCAGTACCAGCCGCTGACCAAGCGCGGGAACAACGACATCGGCCAGGGCTTCAACGACGACCCGCTGTGGCTGATCCTGGGCGTCGCCGCGTACCTGAAGGAGACCGGTGACACGTCGATCCTGGACGAGCCGGTGCCGTTCGACAACGTGCCGGGCAGCGAGGTGCCGCTCTACGAGCACCTGCGCCGCTCGCTGAACTACACCCGGGAGCGGCTCGGGCCGCACGGGCTGCCGCTGATCGGCCGGGCCGACTGGAACGACTGCCTGAACCTGAACTGCTTCTCCGACACCCCGGGCGAGCCGTTCCAGACCACCGAGAACGCCACCGGCGGGTCGGCCGAGTCGGTCTTCATCGCCGGGCAGTTCGTGCTCGCCGCCAAGGAACTCGCCGGGATCGCCGACCTGCGCGGGCTCGGCGACGAGGCGGCCGAGTACCGGGCGGCGGCGGAGAAGATGACCGGCACCGTCACCGAGCACGGCTGGGACGGCGGCTGGTTCCGCCGGGCGTACGACTTCCACGGCCGCCCGGTCGGCTCCGGCGAGAACGACGAGGGGCAGATCTTCATCGAGCCGCAGGGCATGTGCGTGCTCGGCGGGGTGGGGCTCGACGACGGCCTGGCGGTCCGGGCGCTGGACAGCGTGGCCGAGCGGCTGGCCACCCCGCACGGCATCGTCCTGCAGCAGCCCGCGTACTCGGATTACCGGATCGAGCTCGGGGAGATCTCCTCCTATCCGCCCGGGTACAAGGAGAACGCCGGGATCTTCTGCCACACCAACCCGTGGATCATGATCGCCGAGACGATGGTCGGCAACGGCGACCGCGCGTTCGACTACTACCGGCGGATCAACCCGTCCGTGCGGGAGGCGATCAGCGAGGTGCACCGCTGCGAGCCGTACGTGTACCCGCAGATGATCGCCGGCCGGGACGCGCCGACCCACGGCGAGGCCAAGAACTCCTGGCTGACCGGGACCGCGGCGTGGAACTTCGTGGCGATCACCCAGTGGATCCTGGGGATCCGGCCGGAGCTGACCGGGCTGCGTATCGACCCGGTGCTGCCCGCGGCCTGGTCCGGATTCCGCGCCACCCGGGCCTACCGCGGGGCCACGTACGAGATCACCGTGCAGAAGCCGGCCGGTGTGACCGGCCGCGTCACGCACCTGCTGGTCGACGGCGAGCGGGTGGACGGCACGCTGCTGCCGGTGGCCCCGGCCGGCGCGGTGGTCCGGGTGGAGGCCGTCGTCACCGGACCGGCTGACTGAGCCGTTCCGGGAGAGCGGCGGCCGGCTCGCGCGGCCGGTGCCCGGTGTGGACGGCGCCGGGCACCGCGGCCGTGCGGGCCGGCCGCGGGCCGGAGCGCGTCAGATGGCCAGCGTGGCGGTGCCGTCGGGGGAGATGTCGATGCGGGGCATCACCGGGGTGGCGGCGTCCCGGTGCGCCGAGGCGGCCACCACGCCGGGGATGCCGCCGCAGGCCGCGATCTGGCGCAGGGTGTGCCGGGTGGGTGGCAGCATCGGCAGGTCGGCCGAGCCCGCCGGGTCGATCCACGCGGTACCGTCGGCCTCACCGGAGACGTCCCGGGCGGTCTGCGCCCCGGGCAGCAGCGCGACGAAGAACCAGGTGTCGTAACGCTTCGGCTCGAATTCCGGGGTGATCCAGCGGGCCCACGGCAGCAGCAGGTCGTCGCGCAGCCGCAGCCCCCGCCGGGCCAGCAGGTCGGACATGGTCAGCTCGCGGCGCAGCACCGCGGCCCGGTCGGACTCCCAGGTCGGGTCGTCCGCGTCGGCGACCGTGCGGTCCGGTTCCGCGGCCGGGCCGGCCAGCACCACACCGGCCTCCTCGAACAGTTCCCGGGCGGCCGCCCCGACCACCGCCCGGGCCTGCTCCCGCGGCACGCCGAGACGCGCGGCCCAGTCGTCGCGCAGCGTCCGCGGGCGGTCCGACGGGTCCACGGCGCCGCCCGGGAAGGCGTACACCCCGCCGAACGCCATCGTGCTGCGCCGGCGCAGGACGTACACCTGGAAGCCGGGGCCGGACGGTCGGAGCAGGACCACCGTGGCGGCCGGGCGGGCCGGCGCGGCGGGACCGGTGAATTCCCGGGCCCTCTTCATCATCGCGGGCGGAAGTGGCATCGGCTCGGTCACCGGTCGATCCTGCCACCGTGACCGCCCCGGGCGATACGGTATCGATCATGACCGGACAGAACGTTCGCTGGGGCATTCTCGGCCTCGGCGGGATCGCCGCCACCTTCGCCGCCGACCTCCCCCTGGTCCCCGGGGCCGAACTGGCCGCGGTGGGCTCGCGCAACCAGGCCACCGCGGATGCCTTCGCGCAGCGGTTCGGGTTCGCCCGGGCGCACGGGTCCTACTCCGCGCTGGCCGCCGACGACGGGGTGGACGTGGTCTACGTCGCCACCCCGCACGCCTTCCACCTGGCCGGCGCGCTGGAGTGCATCGAGGCCGGCAAGGCGGTGCTGGTGGAGAAGCCGATCACGCTGGACCTGCCGTCCGCGGCGCAGCTGGTGCAGGCCGCGCGCGACCGCGAGGTGTTCCTCATGGAGGGCATGTGGATGCGCTGCAACCCGGCCATCCGCAAGGTCGCCGAGCTGGTCGAGGAGGGCGCGATCGGCTGGGTCAGCGCGATCCACGCGGACTTCGGGCTGCAGGGGCCGTTCGCCGCCGAGCACCGGCTGCGCTCCCGGGAGCTGGGTGGCGGGGCGCTGCTCGACCTGGGCGTCTACCCGATCCACCTGGCCCACCTGATCCTCGGCCTGCCGATCTCGGTGCAGTCCTGGGCGCACCTCACCCCGGAGCGGGTGGACGAGCACACCGGTGTGCTGCTCGGCTGGCAGTCCGGCGCGGTCGCCGCGCTGACCTGCAGCATCAACGGCGCCAGCCGGAACGCCGCGTCGATCACCGGCACCGACGGGCGGATCGACATCCCGCCGGGCTTCATGGTGCCGCGCTCGTTCACGCTGAGCCGGCCGAACAAGGCGCCGGAGACGTTCGAGTTCGACTTCCCCGGCAGCGGCTACCAGTTCGAGGCCGCCGAGGTGCAGCGCTGCCTGCTGGCCGGGGAGCTGGAGAGCCCGCTGGTCTCGCAGAACACCACGCTCGAGGTGATGAACCTGCTCGACTCGATCCGTGACCAGGTCGGCGTCGCCTACTGAGCGCGAACACCGTCTGCGGGTACGACCGGAGAGACCACACCGGTCGTACCCGGAACGGGTCTGCGGTCCGGCGCCGGCCGCGAGCGGCCCGGCCTCAGCCGAACAGCGGGCGGACGACGAAGAAGCAGAGGCAGGCGATCAGCGCGGCGGCCGGGAAGGTGGTGATCCAGGCGGTCACGATGTTGCCGGCCACGTTCCAGCGGACCGCGCTCAGCCGTTTGGTCGCGCCCACGCCCATGATCGCCGAGGTGATGGTGTGCGTGGTCGAGATCGGCGCGTGCAGCACCCAGGCGTTGAAGTACAGCACCGAGCTGGCCACCGTCTCGGCGGCGAAGCCCTCGGCCGGACCCAGGTCGATGATCTTCCGCCCCAGGGTGCGGATGATCCGCCAGCCGCCGGTGTACGTGCCGGCCGCCAGCACCGTCGCGGACGCCCAGTAGACCCACTCCGGGATGTGCGTCGCGCTGCTCTGGTAACCGCCGGTGTAGAGGGCCAGCACCACGATGCCCATCGTCTTCGCGGCGTCCTGGGTGCCGTGGCCGATGGCCATCGCGGCCGCCGAGAACGTCTGCGCCATCCGGAACCCGCGGTTGAGCTTGCCCGGGTGGCCACGCCGGAAGGCCCACATGAGCGCGACCATCGCGACGAAGCCGAGGACCAGGCCGACCATCGGCGAGAGCACCATCGGGATCAGGACCTTGTGGAGGATGTTCGACCACTGCACGGTGCCCACGCTGGCGACCATGGTGGCGCCGACCAGCCCGCCGAAGAGCGCGTGCGACGAGCTCGACGGCAGCCCGAAGTACCAGGTGATCAGGTTCCAGGCGATGGCGCCGAGCACGCCGGCGAACACGATGCCCAGGCTGGGTATGCCCAGTGGCAGCCGGACCAGCTCGTCGCCGACCGTCTTGGCGACCTTCTCGCCCAGATGCGCGCCGACGAAGTTGCCGACCGCGGCCATCCCCAGGGCCACCCGGGGGGTCAGCGCGCGGGTGCTGACACTGGTCGCGATGGCGTTCGCCGCGTCGTGGAAACCGTTGGTGTAGTCGAACACCATCGCGGCGATGATCACCGCGAGGACGGCGACGAGTTCCGGTGACAAGGCCTAGGACTCCTTGACCGCTATGGTCTCGACCGTGTTCGCCACGTGCTCGAACGCGTCGCAGGCCGCCTCCAGCTCGTCGGCGACCTCCTTCATCTTGAGGACGGTCAGCGCGTCGTACTCCCCGGAGAAGAGCCGGACCAGCAGCATCCGGTACGACCGGTCGCCGTCGTTCTCCAGCCGGTTGATCTCGATCCAGTACTCCTCGAGGTCCTTCATCGTGCGCAGCCGCGGCATCGCCTCCGAGGTGATCTTCGCCTGCTGGTCGAGCACGGTGATCAGCTCGTGCATCTCCCGGGGCAGCGACGGCAGCTCGGTGAGCCCGTAGAGGTAGAGCAGGTTGCCGACCGCCTCCAGGTGGTCCATGACATCGTCCAGCTGGGAGCCCAGGGAATAGATGTCGGCCCGGTCGAACGGCGTGATGAAGGTGGAGTTGATCTTCTTGTAGAGCTCGTGGGTGATCGCGTCGCTGTCGTGTTCCACATCGCTCAGGCGCTCACTGACCGACTGGACGTCGACTCCGGGCAGGGTGAGCTCGTTGAGCAGCTCGGTGCCTCGCACCAGGTTGAGCGAGGCCTTGGTGAAGAGGTCGTAGAAGACGCCCTCGACGGGACGGAATGAGAACTTCACGGCAGGGACCTCGATCGGCGGGTTTTTCTATTGATCTCCGCAGGCATGCTATCGGTCCCCGGGAGTTCACCCTTTCGACACCGTGCTAAACCGATTCGTGGTGATCGACCGGCCGCCCGACGCCGTGCCGTACGCCCCGGACCGGCGACCCGGCGCCGTCCGGCCCGGCCATCAGCCGCCGCAGGTGCCGGGCCAGCCCGGCCAGATCGGTGTCGGCGACCGCGTCCACACCGGCCGCGTACAGCTCCGACCAGATCGCCGCACGCGCCCGCCGGGAGCCGTCCGGCAAGCCGCTGATCCGCACCGCACGCCCGTCCTCGTGGGCGGCCTGGACCAGCGCGTGCAGCTGATGGCGCTCCTCGGCGGTGATCGGCTCGCAGCCGTCCCAGCCGAACCGGTGCGCCCACGGCTCGCTGACCACCGGCGCCAGCTCCCGCGGGACCGAGCTGGAACCCAGGTCGTCGAAGCTGCACTCGGCGAACGCGTACCGGATCGGCTGTGCGGCGAGCAGCTCCCGGGCGTCCACGATGCCGGTCACCGTCACCGAGACCACGCCCGGGGTCAGCCGTCCGTCGGCGCTGTGGGTGAGCAGCGGCGCGTGGTCGCGCAGCTGCTGGTCCAGCATCCGGTAGGCGCGCAGCAGCGACTCCGGGTCCCGGATCCGCCCGACGAACTCGATCACCAGCTGGAACGGCTCCCGCTGATCGCTCCAGAGCCGGCCGGCGTTGGCGCGGGCCCGGGCGAAGAGCGGGGCCAGTACGAGCCGGCGCAGGGTGCGGCCCGGCTGCGGGGCGCCCGGCCCGAGGAACAGCTCGCCGTGCGGGCCGGGGACCACCCGTACGGTCATCCCGCCCAGCCCCAGCCGCAGCACCACCGGCAGCGGGTCGGTGATCCGGTCCGGGACCAGTGCGTGGCCGCCCGGCAGGCACGGACGGGTCCGGCGGGCGAGGACGACCGTCATGGCCCCGCCCGCGCCGGCCAGTCCGGCCAGGCTGCCGGCAAGGGTCGCCATGTCCCGCACGTGTGATCACCACCCGATTAGCACCTGATATGACGTTTCATACTGTGGCACAGGTGATACCCGCCCCTGGGCAACCCGCGCAGAATTGCCCCATGCCGTCGTCCGCCGCGAACGAGTTCGAGACCCACCGTGCGTACCTGACCGCCGTCGCCTTCCGGATGCTCGGCAACCGCGCCGAGGCCGAGGACGCGGTCCAGGAGGCCTGGCTGCGCTTCGCGCAGCAGGACGACGTGCGCGACGCCCGCGGCTGGCTGACCACGGTCACCTCACGGATCTGCCTGGACCAGCTCAACTCCGCCCGGGTACGCCGGACCACCTACCCCGGCGAATGGCTGCCCGCCTTCGCGGTCGATCCGGACGCCGACCCGGCCACCCACGCCGAGCGCGCCGACCAGGTCAGCGTGGCGCTGCTGGTGGTGCTGGAACGGCTCACCCCCGAGCAGCGGGTGGCCTTCGTGCTGCACGACGCGTTCGCGGTGCCGTTCGAGGAGGTGGCGAAGGTGCTGGACACCACGCCCGCGGCGGCCCGGCAGCACGCCTCCCGGGGCCGGCGAGCGGTGGCCGACGGCGGGGTACGGCACACCGCCGGGCTGGCCGAACAGCGGCGTGTGCTGGCGGCGTTCCTCACCGCGGCGCAGAGCGGCGACGTGCGGGCGCTGGCCGCCGTCCTGGCCCCGGACGTCGTCGCGATCAGCGACGGTGGCGGCCTGGCCCGCAGCGCGCTGCGCCCGGTGCACGGGCCGGCGAAGGTGGGCCGCTTCTTCCACGGCCTGTTCACCTACCGGATGGCGGACGTGCTCGACGCCAAGCTGGAACCGGTGCTGGTCGAGGGCGGCGCGGCGATGCTGCTGCGCGGGCGGCGCCGGGACGGCACCCGGCTGCTCGCGGTCCTCACCGTCGCGGTCGAGGACGGCCGGATCACCGGGATCTTCACCCAGCAGAACCCGGCGAAGGTGTCACTGGGTGACCTCTAGCAGCCGCTTGCGGTAGAGCGAGGCGAACGGCTCGGTGCCGTCCGCCAGCTTGCCGAGCAGCTCCCGAGCGGCCGCGTTGGCATGGCCGACCAGGTCGTCCGGGTAACCGAACAGCGTCCGGTGCTCCTCGAACTCGTCCTCGTCGCGTAGTTCGACCAGACCGGTTTCGCGGCGGCGCACCACGTCCAGATCGAGGTCCACGATGTGCACCGTGTCACCCTCCCAGCGCGCCGGGGTGGTGATGTCGCAGTACACCTCGCTGGTCCGCGGCGGCGGGTTGAACATGCCGGTCCACCACGCGTGATGCGGGACGAGCAGGACGAACGGGATCTGCTCGACGGACGGGCGGCCGTGGTAGACCGACGCGGTGCCCTGTGTCACCCCGACCCAGATGCCCAGGTCGTCCTCGGCCAGCCGGCGGGCCGGATAGTCGCGATGGGCCGAACCGTCGTACTTGGTGTAGATGACCCGGACCATCTCGCTCGGCATGGGTGCACCCTAACGGTGCACCGGTTCTGTCGGTGGTCCCGGGTACGGTTCCTGGGTGCCCGCAGCAACCAAGAAGAAGGCGACCGCCGAGCAGCTCCTCACCGCCGCGGTCGGCGCTGTTCCCGGGGGCTCCGCCCGCCCAGGTCAGCAGGCCATGGTCGCGGCCATCGACCGGGCGATCCGGGACCGTGAGCACCTGCTCGTGCAGGCCGGCACGGGCACCGGCAAGAGCCTGGGCTACCTGACCCCCGCGCTGCTGGTGGAGGGTCCGGTGGTGGTCTCCACGGCCACCCTCGCGCTGCAGAACCAGCTGGTCGAGCACGACCTGCCGCGGCTGGCCGCGGCGGTCGAGCCGGTGCTCGGGCGCAGGCCGACGTTCGCCGTCCTCAAGGGCCGGCACCACTACCTCTGCATGGCCAAACTGGAGCATGCCGACTCGGAGGCCCCGGCCGACACCCTCTTCGACGACGCGCCACCGACCCCCAGGGCCGGGCAGTGGCTGGGCGAGGCGGGCCGGCTGGGCAAGCAGGTCCTGCGCATCCGGGCGTGGGCCGACAAGACCGAGACCGGTGACCGGGACGAGCTCGACCCAGGGGTGGACGACACCGCCTGGCGATCGGTCTCCATGCCGGCGCGCGACTGCGTCGGGGTGGCCCGCTGCCCGTACGGGCAGGAGTGCTTCGCCGAGGCGTCCCGGGTCCGCGCCCGCGAGGCCGACATCGTGGTCACCAACCACAGCCTGCTCGCCGTCGACATGCTCTCCGACCGGCACATCATCCCGCCGCACAAGCTGCTGGTCGTCGACGAGGCGCACGAGCTGGCCGACCGGGTCTCCTCGGCCTCGCAGGCCGAGCTCACCCCGGAGGCGATCGAGCGGGCCGGCCGCCGCGCCCGCACCCTGATCCCGCCGGCCGCCGCCGAGTCGCTGGCCGAGGCCGCCGACGCGCTCACCGTCGGGCTCGCCGACGTCCCGGCCGGCCGGCTCACCGCCGGCCTGCCGGACGCGCTGCGCCAGGCGGTCACCGTGCTGGAGTCGGCCACCCGCGCCGGGCTCACCGCGATCGGCGACATCAAGTCCGACGACCCCGATCCGGTACGCAAACAGCAGGCCAAGGCGGTTCTCGACGAGCTCTCCTCGACCGCCCAGCGGCTGCTGGAGGAGGACGACTCCGACGTCGCCTGGGTGGAGAAGTCCGAGTTCGGCTCCGGCCGGCGGGCGCTGGTGGTGGCCCCGCTGTCGGTGGCCGGCACCCTCGGCCAGGCGCTGTACGCCGACCGCACGGTGGTGGCCGCCTCGGCGACGCTGACCCTGGGCGGCCGCTTCGACACGGTCGCCCGGTCGCTCGGCCTGCCGGTCGCCGCCACCGGGCCGGAGGCGGCCGGCCCGGCCTCCGGCGAGGGCTGGACCTCGCTGGACGTCGGCTCCCCGTTCGACTATCCGAAACAGGGCATCCTCTACGTCGCGGCGCACCTGCCCCGGCCGGCCGCGTCCGGCCTGCCCGACGCCGCCGCCGAGGAGCTGCTCAAGCTGGTCGAGGCGCTCGGCGGGCGGACCCTCGGGCTGTTCTCCTCCCGCAAGGCCGCCACGCAGGCCGCCGAGCTGCTGCGCGCCAAGACCGACCTGCCGATCCTGCTGCAGGGCGACGAGACACTGCCGATCCTGGTCCGCAAATTCCGGGAGGAGAAGGCGAGCTGCCTGTTCGGCGTGATGTCGCTCTGGCAGGGCGTGGACGTGCCCGGTGACTCGTGCCAGCTCGTGGTGATCGACCGGCTGCCGTTCCCGCGCCCGGACGAGCCGCTCGCCGCCGCCCGCTCGGCCGCGGTCGACGCGTCCGGTGGCTCCGGCTTCGCCTCGGTGAGCGTGCCCATCGCGGCGGTCCGCCTGGCCCAGGGGGTGGGCCGGCTGATCCGCTCCACCGGGGACAGGGGTGTGGTCGCGGTCCTCGACTCGCGCCTGGAGACGGCCCGCACCTACGGCCCGTTCCTGCGCAGGTCGCTGCCGCCGTTCTGGTACACGACGCGGTCCGACGTCGCCCTCGGCGCCCTCGCCCGCCTCGCCGGGAGCTGAGCGCCGCGACGGTGCAGATCGCATCCACCCTCCCGGCCGGCGCGCACGGCGCGGTGCTGCTGCGGGATGACCGGGCGCCGTACGCCCCGGACGTCTGGGGGTTGCCCGGCGGGGCGGTCGAGGCGGGGGAGACGCCCGTCGAGACGGCGGCACGGGAACTCGGCGCCGCGACCGGCGTGGCGGCACGCCGAGGTGACCGCCCGCCTGGCCGCCCCGCAGTACCACGCCATGCCGGGCGCCGGGGCATAGCGCCGCCCCCGGTGGCTGGGATCCGCGTGTCACCATGGCTGCCGTGACGGCGCCGGGGAACCTGAGCGGGCCGCCGGCCCCGCGGCGGCGCCGGCGGGTGCTGGTCGCCGCGCTGACCGGCTGGGTCGTGGCGCTGTCCGGCATGTCGTGGTGGTCCGCGCGCAACGATCCGCCGACCGTGGCGGAGCAGCGCGATCTCCGGCAGGCGATGCCGGTGCTGCGCGAGGCGGCCGGGACCCTGCTGGCGGCCGCGCAGACCGGGCCGTGGGTGGTGCGGCTGGCCGCTCCACGCGTCGAGAAGTGCCGGCTGACCCCGGTGCTGCCGGGCCGGAACGCGGGCCAGGACATCGTCCTGTACGTGCCGCAGGGGCAGGCCGAGGCCGCGCTGGACCGGGTCGCGGCGGCGCTGCCGGGCGGCTGGCGGGCCGGGGTGGTGCCGACCCGGGCCGGCGCCCGGTTGTCGCTGTTCGCGGACGCCGGGGACTTCATCGCGATCGAGGCGCAGGCCGGCGCCGACGATCAGGTGCTGACGCTGTCCGCGGACACCGGCTGCCGGCCCGTGGGGCCCGGCCGGGACGGGGGCGGTCCGGAGCCGGGGCCGGAGCCGGCCACGCTGGCCGAGACCGTGGCGGCGCTCGGCGGGCCGGCCGGGCCCGCGGTGGCGGTGCAGTCGGTGCCGTGCCCGGCGGGCGGGGTGGCGGCCACCTACCGCGCGACCGCCGGGGCGAGCGGGGACGGGCCGCGCGGGCTGCCGGGCGCGACGGCCGCGGTGTGGTCCGGGGCGGGCGGATGGGCGTACCGGAACGGGTCCGACTCGGTCGTGGTCGACGCCGAGGGGGAGCGTCTGCAGGTCAGCGTGACCACCGCCTGCCGCGTCTCCTGACGCGTTCCCCCGCGGGCCGGCCCTCGCCGCGTGTGCCGCGCTCGCCATGCGTGCGGGCCGCGCCGTTTGATTGCGCCGTCCGCGCCGTCGGTCGCGGCGCCGCATCGTCCGCGCCGCGCCGCCGGTCGCGGTGTCGCATCGTCCGCGCCGTGCCGCGCCGTCCGCGCCGTGCCGTGCCGTCCGCGCCGTGCCGTGCCGTCCGCGCCGCGCCGCGCCGTCCGCGCCGCGCCGTCCGCGCCGCGCCGTCCGAGCCGCGCCGCGCCGCGCCGTCCGCGCCGCGCCGTCCGCGCCGTCGGTCGCGGCGGCGGCGTGCCCGGCGGCGCGGATGCGGCGCGGATGCGGTGGACCGGCGTCAGTAGACGAGGGCCTGTGCGCCCTCGGACATGATCTCCTCGACGAAGACCGCGGCGCCGGCGATGCGGATGCCCGGGATGACGTCGGCCGGGCCGATGTCGCGGCGCGCGGCGCACTGCGTGCAGGCGGTGATCCGGCCCGCCTCCAGCAGCACCTCGATCAGGTCGGGCAGCGGGGCGGCGTGCGGCAGCTCGAACCCGGCCGCCCGGCCCGGCAGGGCGAACCAGGTGGCCTCGCCGGTCAGCCACAGCGACACGTCGATGCCGGCGGTCGCCGCCGTGCTGGCCACGTTGAAGGCCTGGTTGCAGCGTTCCGGGGCGTCCGCGCCCGCGGTGGCCTTGACGACCAGCAAACGTGCCATGAGGGCCAGCATAAGATGGGCCGGTCATGGTTACGGAGATCGGGTTCGTGAGCCTGCTGGTCGCCGGGATGGGCGCGCTGGCGGGCGGGTTCGGTTATCTGGCAGTGCGGATTTCGAGGGGGCGTTGGTGAGCGGCGAGACGGAAAACCCACTGGGGCCGCCGCCGTGGCTGAACGCCCCGCCGGTGGATCCCTCACCCTACGAGGACACCCACGACCTGCGGGTCGGTCCCGACCTGCACCCGTCGCTGCTCGGGCTGCTGCCGTTCGTCGGGCTGTGGCGCGGGCGCGGGCAGGGCGGTTTCCCGGCGGCGGAGGACTACAACTTCGCCCAGGAGATCCGGATCAGTCACGACGGGCGGGACTTCCTGCGCTACGAGTCGCGCGCCTGGCTGCTCGACGACGAGTCGCAGCCGATCGGGCAAGCGCTCACCGAGTCCGGCTTCTGGCGCCCGGTGCTGGTCGACGGCCGGCCCGGCGACGAGATGGAGGCCACGATGATCCGGCCGGACGGGGTCGCCGAGCTCTACCTGGGCAAGGCCGCCACCACCCGGCTGGAGATGGGCACCGACGCGGTGGCGTACACGCCGTCCGGCCTGCACATGACCGGCGGGCACCGGCTGTTCGGCATCGTCGAGGGGGCGCTGCTCTACGCGCACGAGATCTCGATCGACAACAGCGGGCTCACCCCGCACATGTCGGCCCGCCTGCTGCGGGTCGGCGGCTAGCGTCCCGGTGAGGTCGCGGCGCGCCGCGACCTCACCCCTGCCGCCGCGCGGCGGCTCGTGCACGGCAGGCCCGGCAGGGTCAGCGCTCAGAAGCCCAGCAGGGTGAGCAGGCGCGGCGTCCACGGCGAGCGCGCCCGCTCGGCGCCGTCGAGCGCGACCACCTCGGCCAGCCCGCGCACCGAGGACGCGAGCCAGACGGCGTCGGCCCGGGCCAGCTCGGGCAGTGTGATCATCCGATGGGCGGCGCGCAGCCCGGCGGACGGTGCCAGGGACAGCAGGTGCGCGGCGGTGATGCCGTCCAGGATGCCGGCCTGCGCGGGCGGGACCGTGCACAGCGTGTCGCCGGCGAGCCAGACGACCGAGGCGGTCGGGGCTTCCAGGACGTACCCCTCGATCGAGAGCCAGATCACATCGTCGGCCTGGTGCCGCGCCGCCCAGCGCCGCGCCGCGAAATTGTTCGCGTAGGACAGCGACTTGGCTGCCGAGAGCGACCACGGCGGGCGCCGCCCGGCGGCCACGCCGAGATCGGCGCTGAGCACCCGGATCCCCTCGCGGCGCTCCCGCAGGACGGCGGCCGGGATGTCCGAGACGCCGACGTGCAGCAGGTTCCGGGTGTAGATGATCCGCATCGCCGCGGTCCGCCCCTCGGCGGGCGGCACGTCGACGGCGGGCGGCGGCGGCAGATCCAGCAGGGCCGCCGACCGGGCCAGCCGGTCGAGGTGCTCGGCCAGCAGCCACGGGCCCGCCGGGCGCAGGTGCAGGGTCTCGAACACGCCGTCGCCGAGCAGATCGCTCGCCGACACCAGGATCCGCTCGTTCATCACCGTGAAAGTAGCGAACTATGCTCGTGGGGTGTCCGCCACTGCGCTTGCCGCCATGCTCCGTGAGCGTGGCCTGCGGCTCACCCCGCAGCGCCAGCTGATCCTGGACGCGGTGCACGAGCTCGGCCATGCGACCCCCGAGTCGGTGCACAACGCGGTCCGCGAGCGGGTCGCCGGCGTCAACATCACCACCGTGTACCGGACGCTGGAGCTTCTGGAGGAGCTCGGTCTGGTCAATCACACCCATCTCTCGCACGGTTCGCCGACCTACCACCCGGCCGGTGCGGACCAGCACGTGCACCTGGTCTGCCGGTCCTGCGGCTCGATCGAGGAGATGGATCCGGCGGTGCTGCTGCCGGTCTGCGACCGGTTGCGTGCCGAGCGGGACTTCCGGGTGGATGTCGGACACGTCTCCCTGTTCGGGGTCTGCGGCAAGTGCAAGGAGTCCGAGTGACCGTCGTGATGGTCGAGGATCTCGACCCGACTTCGCCCGACGCCGGGGTGCCGGCCCACTACGGCGACCCGATGCGGGAGCAGCGCCTGCTGGACACCGCGGTCGGCCTGGTCGACCGCTCGCACCGGGACGTGCTGGCGGTGCCGGGCGCCGAGCGGGCGGGCTGGCTGCACACGCTGACCACGCAGCACCTGGCCGGCCTGTCCGCGATGCAGGGCAGCGAGCTGCTCGTGCTGTCCCCGCACGGGCATGTCGAGCACCACGCGTTCGTCACCGAGGACGGGACGACGGCGTGGCTGGACACCGAGCCGGGCGCCGGCGCCGGTCTGCTGCGGTACCTGGAGATGATGCGGTTCTTCACCAAGGTGGAGCCGCGTGACGCGACCGCCGAGATCGCGGTGCTGTCGCTGGTCGGGCCGGGCGCTGCCGAGCTGTTCCCCGATCTCGCGGCGCCCCGGGTGGGCGCGGTGCCGGGTCCGAAGTTCGCCGCCGGGTCCGTGCCGCCCGAGGCCACCTCGCACTACGCGGTACGCCCGTTCGAGGGTGGCCTGGCCCGGCGCGTCCCGCTCGGGGTGGACCTGCTGGTGCCCCGTCCGGCCAAGGACGCGGTGATCGCGAAGCTCGGGGTGCCGCCGGCCGGTCTGTGGGCGTACGAGGCGATCCGGGTGGCCGCCCGGGCGCCCCGGCTCGGACGCGAGACCGACCACCGGACCATCCCCGCCGAGGCCGGGTTCATGGCCGCCGCGGTGCACCTGGACAAGGGGTGCTACCGCGGGCAGGAGACCGTCGCCCGGGTGCACCACCTGGGGCGGCCGCCGCGCCGGCTGGTGCTGCTGCACCTGGACGGGATCGCCACCGATCACCCGCCGGCCCCGGGCACCCCGGTCGAGCTGGACGGGCGGGCGGTCGGGTTCGTCGGCACCGGGACCCGGCACCACGAGCTGGGGATGATCGCGCTGGCCGTGGTCAAGCGCAACGTCCCGGACGACGCCCGCCTCACCGTCGGCGATTCCGCGGCGGCCATCGAGGCGTAAATCACGTGGCAGGATGACCGGCATGACCGGCACCTTGATCACCGTCGCCCCGACCGGCGCGGAGAGCAGCAAGGCGGACGTGCCGGCTCTGCCAGTGACCCTGGACGAGCTGGTCGCGACCGCGAAAGAGTGCGAGGCGCTGGGCGCCTCGATCATCCACGTGCACATCCGTGACGCGGATGCCCGCCCGACCCTGGACCAGGGCCGGCTGCGGGCCACCGTGGCGGCGCTGCGCGAGTCGACCGGGCTGATCGTGCAGCTCTCGTCGGGCGGCGCGGTGACCGACCCGGAGGCCGACCGGCTGGCCGTGCTCGACGCCCGCCCGGAGATGGCCTCGTGCACGATGGGCACCGTCAACTTCGGTGACGACGTGTTCCTCAACCGCTGGGACTTCATCGTCGACCTGCACACCCGGATGCAGGAGCGCGGCATCGTGCCGGAGTACGAGATCTTCGACCTGGGCCAGCTCAGCACCCTGCAGCGGCTGTTGAGCCGGCACGGGCTGCCGTTCGGCGGCCACGTGCACGTCGACCTGGTGATGGGCGTCCCGGGCGGGATGCCCGGGACCGCGGCCGCGCTGGTCGCGTGCGAGCAGGCGATGCGGGACCTGCCGGCGGGCACCACGTTCTCCGCGACCGGGATCGGGCGCAGCACCATCCCGGTCATGCTGGCCTCGCTGTCGGCCGGCGGGCACCTGCGGGTCGGCATGGAGGACACGATCACGTACGCCAAGGGCCGCCCGGTCGAGTCGAACATGCAGCTGGTCGCCCGGGCGGTCGGGTTCGCCCAGCTGGCCCAGCGCCCGCCGCTGACCCCGGCGCAGGCCCGCGAGCTGCTGGGGGTTCCGGCGCGGTGAGCGTCGTCGCGGAGGTGGTGCGTTCCGGGTTCGTGGAGAGCGTGCACCACGGTGTGGTGGCGCTGACCGGCCGTCCCGGCGTGGGCGAGACCGGGCGCCCGTTCTTTCCCCGGTCCTCGAACAAGCCGTTGCAGACGGTCGGGATGCTGCGCGCCGGGCTGGTCCCGCGCGAGGCGGCCGACCTCGCCCTGATCAGCGGCAGCCATGACGGCGAGCCGCTGCACGCCGACCGGGTGCGGGCCATGCTGGCCGCCGCCGGGCTGGGGGTCGGGGCGCTGGGCTGCCCGGCGCAGCTGCCGATGGGGGAGGCGAGCCGGCAGGCCTGGCTGCGGGCCGGCGGCGGGCCCGAGCCGGTCCTGATGAACTGCTCCGGCAAGCACGCCGGGATGCTGGCCACCTGTGTCGCCAACGGGTGGCCGCTGGAGTCGTACCTCGATCCAGGGCACCCGCTGCAGGTCGCCCTCGCCGACGCGGTCAGCGAGCTGGCCGGCGAGCCGATCGCCGCGACCGGGGTGGACGGCTGCGGCGCACCGGTGCTGGCGGTCTCCCCGGACGCGCTGGCCCGGGCGTTCCTGCGCCTGGTGGAGGCGGAGCCGGGCACACCGGAGCGCCGGGTGGCCGATGCCATGCGGGCGTACCCGGAGCTGGTGGCCGGCACCGGGGCGGAGGACACCCGGCTGATGCGCGAGGTTCCCGGGCTGCTGGTGAAGAGCGGCGCGGACGGCGTGGTGGCGGCCGCGATGCCGGGCGCCGGCGGGATCGCCGTGAAGATCGCCGACGGCTCGGCGCGGGCCCGGATGCCGGTGCTGGCCGAGGCGCTGCGCCGGTTCGGTGTCGTGGCGCCGGACCTGGCCGAGCCGGTGCTGGGCGGCGGACGCCCGGTGGGTGTGGTGCGCGCGGTCTGGTGACCGGGCTCACGCTAACTCTTGCAAGCGTTCTGCTTGCAAGAGTTAGCACTCCGGGCTAGCTTCGAGGTATGGCCACACCCAAGGACCTGCCGCAGGACATCGGAACCTTCATCCGGGACCTGAGGCAGACCGCGAAGATCTCGCTGCGGCAGCTCGCCGACAAGGCCGGGGTCAGCAACCCCTACCTCAGCCAGATCGAGCGTGGCCTGCGCAAGCCGAGCGCCGAGGTGCTGCAGCAGATCGCCAGCGCCTTGCGTGTGTCGACGCCCGCGATGTATCTGCGGGCCGGACTGCTCGATGGTGAGGGCCAGCAGGGTGTGCTGGCGGCCATCGCGGTCGACCCGGAGCTCACGATCGCACAGAAGCAGTCCCTGTCGCAGATCTACGAGACGTTCCGCAACGAGAACGCTCGCAACGCGCCGCCCGCTCCGGCTCCCGAGTCGTTCCCGGATCCTCCGGCGGCCGAGCCGGACGAGGCCGAGCTGCTGGAGGCCGAGCTGCGCGGACAAGCCGGGCTCGGGCCGCGCAGCGGCGCGCCCCGGACCACCCCGATCGCCGAGGAGACGAAATGACCGAGCAGACCAAGACCCGCATTCCGGCCCCGCTCTACGCCGCCGCCGGCGCCGGTGACCTCGCCTACCAGCAGCTGCGCAAGCTGCCGGCCGTGCTCACCGAGCTCAGCGACCGCGCGGTCGCCTCGCTGCGCACCGCCAACGAGCAGGCCACCGAGCTGCAGAAGAAGGCCGCCACCGCGGACTTCGCCGCGCTGCGCACCAACGCCACCACCGCGGCCAGCGCCTTCGCCCAGATCGCCCAGGAGCGCGCCGTCGCGGCGTACACCGCTCTGGTGGCCCGCGGCGAGAGGGTGGTCGGCACCGGCATCGTCGAGACCGCCGACGTGGTGAACTCCGACATCGAGACCACCGAGCAGCCGAAGGCCGTCGAGGCGGCGACCGAGGAGGACAAGGCGGCCGAGGCCGCCCCGAAGCCGCGCAAGCGCGCCAAGGCCACCCCGGCCACCGTGAAGCCGGCCGAGTAAGCGACGCGACATGATCCGCGGGCCCCGGCATTGCCGGGGCCCGCGGCATAGACTCTCCGGCATGGCATCTTCCGCGCCGATTTTCTTCCGAGAGGTTCAGGGCTGGATCGAACTGATCATCCTGATCTTCGCGCTGATCCTGGAGGCGGTGGCCTTCGTCCACTGCCTGACCCAGCGCGGCGCCGGCTTCCAAGCCCTCGGCACCCTGCCGAAGGGCGCCTGGGCGGCGATCATCGGCGTCTCCATCTTCCTCACCTACCTGGGGCAGTCGGCGCTCGGCATCTTCGGGCTGATCGGCATCGCCGCGTCCCTGATCTATCTGCTCGACGTCCGCCCCGGCCTCCGGGACATCGCGGACGGCAAGGGCTTCTGGTGACCCGCGGCCCGTCCGCGCAGCGGTTGGGCGTGCCTCCCGCGGCCTCCCGGGGCCGCCGGTGAGGGCACGCTTCGGCCCGCCGCCGCCCGACGGCGGGCCGCGCCTGCAGCGCGTCGACCGGACCGGGCCGCGTTCCGGCCGGCCGACGCTGCCGGGTCCGGCGACCGAGTTGGTCGCTCTGCCCTCCGGCGTACGCGTGGAGCAGCTGATCACCGGCGCCGGGGATCCGATGACGGTGTTCGCCCACGGCTTGGCCGGGGACATCGCCGGCACCCGCCCGCTCGGCAGCGGGGTGGCCGGCCGCCGCGCGTTCTTCCACTTCCGCGGGCACGGCCGGTCGGACGTGCCGCCCGGCCCGTGGAGCTTCGGCGACCTGGCCGCCGACCTGCGCGGGGTCGCCGACCTGACCGGGGCCGGCCGGGCGCTCGGGGTGAGCATGGGCGCGGGCGCGCTGTGCCGCCTGCTGGCCGAGACCCCGGACCGCTTCGAGCGCGTGGTGCTCTACCTCCCCGCCCCGCTGGACGGCCGCCGCCCCGCGGCCGCCGCCCAGCGTCTGCGCCGCCTGCTGGCCTCGGTCGAGTCCGGCGAGGCCGCGATGATCGCCGACGCGGTGGAGGCGGAGCTGCCCGCCGCGGTCCGCAACACCCCGGCCGGCTGGAGCTACCTGCGTCAGCGCGTCGAACAGCTGCAACGCGACGGCCTGTCCGCCGAACTGGAGTCGCTGTGGTCCGCCCCCGCGGTCCCGGATGTGTCGCTGCTCCGGGCGTTCCGGGGACGCGCCCTGGTGATCGGCTGCCTGGGCGACGAGATCCACCCGTCGTCGTGGGCCGCGCAACTCGCCGAGCTCCTGGGCGCGGACCTGCAGATCTACGACCGTCCCACCGTTCTCTGGACCAACCGTCAGGAACTGCGCGACCGCGTCTCCACCTTCCTGAACGCCTAGACCCGGCGAACGCCGGTCCGCATGTCAGCCCAGGAGCGGCCGCCACCCGGTGGCGTCGGTGCAGCTGGCGAATCTCGCGTTCGCCAGGATCCGCTCCAGGTCGGCCCGGGTGATCTGGGCGCGGTCCCGGACGTGCAGCAGGGCCATGCACTCTCCGGCCCGCACCACCATGTCCGCGCCGTCGCGCTCCGACCCTCGTCGGGTGAAGACCTGATTGGGCCGGGGGAGGTACCACGTGTCCGCCCCGTTGATCCGCTTCGGCGCCTGACCGGCCAGCTCGTGTTCGTAGTTGGACCATTCCCGGCGGTCCAGCCGGGTGACGTCCAGCTGCAACGGCAGCGGATTCCCGGTGATGCGGTCGATGGTCAGATCCGGTTCCCGGTCGCCGGGATAGCCCAGCCCGAACGACGCGCTCAGCCGGACCGGGAGGGAGGTGTCCACTCCGGCCCGGTAGATCCGCAGTCCCGGCGGCACCCAGCCGAGCGTCACCGGGGACACCGCGTCCATGCCGTCGACGATCCGGACGTCGCGGGCCACCTCCACCAGATCGTCCCGGCTGCGACCCATGACCAGCACCCACGCGCCGCTGCGGTCGTGCCAGCCGACGGCCGCGCCGTCGAAGCCGGAGTCCTTCACCCCGGCGTGCAGGCTCGGGACGTACCAGCCGCGCTGATCGCCGATCGGGACCGGCGTACCCTTCGTCAGCTCGTCCGCGTCGAACGCTCCCGGGTCGAAGACCAGTACCTCGGCGCCCTCGTTACGGCCCGGCGCCCCGGGACCGCTCCCGCGCACGTCCAGGATGTTGCGCACCATCGCCCACTGCGCGCGGGGCGTGCTCGTCCGTTCCAGCAGCATGAACGGGGAGTTGTCACGCAGGGTGATGCTGGTCTGCCCGGGTGTGCGGTACCACGCCCGCGCGGACGCCGAGGGGGTGCCGTCCGCCGGGGCGAGCCGGGGCGCCACCCCCGCGGCCACCGCGATCGCCGCGGTGAGCGCCACCGTCCGGATCAGGGTGCGGCGCCGTCGCAGGCGCACCGCCCGGGTGCGTACGCCCGGCAGCAGGCCGGCGTCGGCCGGTGCCTGCGCGGCGTACCGGCCCAGGGTGTCCCGCAGGTCGTCCAGAGTCTTCGTCACAGCAGTCCCCCCAGGGTGGCCGGCACGACACCGGCCGGCGGGTCGGTGAGTTCGATGCGCAGCGTGGTGAGCGCCCGGCTGGCGTAACCCCGCACCGTGCTCGGGCGGCAGTCGAGCACCTCGGCGATCTCGGCATCGGTGAGGCCCTCGTAGTAGCGCAGCACGATCACCGCCCGCTGCTGCCTGGGCAGCGTCCCGAGCAGCTGCCACAGTTCCCCGTCGGCGTCCACGACGGGCGCGGCGGGCGCGTGCGGTCCGTCGAGATCCCGCTGGGTGAGCGGCACGAACGAGATCCGGCGGCGGCGGCGCAACAGCGACAGGAACTCGTTGGTCACCATCCGGCGGACGTACCCGTACGGCTCGCCGTTCGCGGTGATCCGCCGCCATCTCAGCATCGCCCGGGCCAGCACCTCCTGGACGATGTCCCGGGCCTCCTCCCGGTCCCCGCTGAGCAGCGTCGCGTACCGCAGCAACGCGGGTGATCGCGCGGACGCGAACTCCTCGAAATCCATTGACCCTCCCTGTGGGTGATCCTCGTGGAGGAACACGCCGGGAGGGTGGGATCCGCTGCGCGCCGCCGCTGACGTTCAACGGTCGTTCATCTTGGGCACCGGGCCGGCGGACGTGATGCCGCCCGGCGACGACGCCGCCGAGACCGCGCCGCGGAGGCGATGGGCATCCATTCCGTACATTAATGTCCGGAAACCGTAACTTTTCCTGCTGTCCACCGATGTTATCGGCGTGCGCTTGTCCCCGAAATTCGTCTTTTTCGGCGTTGTGGCGATCGGCCTGCCGTTCGCCGTCGTGGTCGGCTGGGCGCTGGGCACGCCCGAGTCTCCCAGCGCCACCGCCGCCACCATCCCGGCGACCGGCGGGGCCGGCGGCAGTGCTGCCCTCGGCGTGGCCCCGGTCCGCGACGAGCCGTCCGCCGACGGCTACACCGACCAACCGGCCCGCCCGGCCACGACGGCGAACGACGCGCCGCGGCCCGTCGTGGTGATCAGCAGCAGGGTGATCACCAGGACCGTCACCGTGACCGCCCCGGCCCCCTCGGCCACGGCCGCGGCCTCCTCGTCCCCGCCGGCGCTGAGCATGCCGCCGGTGCCCACGCCGACCCAGATCACCGGTCCGCCGGAACCCATCCCGACGCCGTCCGAGAGCGTCGCACCGAGCACGAGCGCTGCCCCGTCGCCCTCCAGGCCCCGTCCGATCACCGACCCGGACCGCTTCTTCCGCTGGTAGGCCCCGCCGCCCCGGGGGCCGGCCGCGCGCGCCGCCCCGGGGCCGGCCGCGCGCCGCCCCGGACGGGCAGCGTGGGCGCCGCCGCGGCGGTGGGCCGCGGTGGCGAGCGGCCGGCGGATCGTGAGCCGCGTGCCCGCGGGCGACGGGACAGGCACTACTAAGCTGCCCGTTCGTGATGGATGATCCGAATCGGCCGCTGTCCGCGGTACGCCAGTTCGCCACCGGGGCCGCCCTGCTCGGCCGTGGGCTGGGTCTGGTGCTGCGGCATCCGCGGATGCTCGGGCTGGGCCTGCTCCCGGCGCTGATCTCCGGTGCGCTCTACACGGCCGGGCTGGTCGTGCTGATCCGGTTCCTGCCGGACCTGTCGGCGAAGGTGACGTGGTTCGCCGACGGCTGGGGCGGCTTCTGGCGGGACTTCGTCGAGGTGCTGGCCGGCGCCGGGCTGCTCGGGCTGGCCCTGCTGCTCGGGATCCTCACGTTCACCGCGGTCACCCTGCTGATCGGCGACCCGTTCTACGAGAAGATCTCCGAGCTGGTCGAGGACCGCTTCGGTGGCGTGCCGGACGCCGTCGAGGTCGGTTTCTGGCGGGCGCTGCGCCGCAGCCTGGCCGACTCGCTGCGCCTGATCGGACTGTCCGTCCTGGCCGGCATCCCGCTCTTCCTGCTCGGCTTCCTGCCGGTGGTCGGCCAGACGGTGGTTCCGGTGCTGGCCGGCGCGGTCGGTGGCCGGCTGCTCGCCCTGGAGCTGACCGGTGTCCCGTTCCAGCGTCGCGGCCAGCGGCTGCGGCACCGCCGCGCGGTGCTCGGCGGGAAGAACACGCCGCTGACCCTGGGCTTCGGCGCCGCGGTCTTCTGCGCCTTCCTCGTCCCGCTCGGCGCGATCCTGCTGATGCCGGCCGCCATCGCCGGCGCCACCCTGCTGGCCCGGTGCGCGCTCGGCAAGCCGATCGAGGTGGCCACGGTCCGCCCGCGGTGAGCCGGTGACCCGCCGGTCCGCAAGTCGCGGGTGGGCCGCGGGCGCGGGTCCGCCGCCCCGCCGGGGTCGTGGCCGGTGCGGGTCAGGCGGAGTCGCGGACGATCAGTTCGGTGGGCAGGACGACCGGCTCGGGTAGCTCGGTCCCGCCACCGACCAGCCGGAGCATCTGGCGGGCCAGGGTACGGCCCATCTCGGCGATCGGCTGGCGGACCGTGGTCAGCGGGGGATCGCTGTACCGGCTGATCTCGAAGTCGTCGAAGCCGATCACCGCGACGTCGTCCGGCACCCGGCGCCCGGCCTCCCGCAACGCCAGCAGCGCGCCGTGCGCCATCAGGTCGGAGGCGACGAAGACCGCGTCCAGCGACGGCTCCCGGGCGAGCAGCGCGCGCATCCCCTCGATCCCGGACTCCCGGGTGAAGTCCCCGGCCACCACGATCTCCGGGCGCCCGGCCTCGCGCAGCGTGCCGGTGTACCCGGCGAGGCGCTCGATGCCGGCCACCATGTCCTGCGGGCCGGCGATGGTGGCGATCCGCTGCCGGCCGGTGGCGATCAGATGCCGGACCGCGGCGGCCACCCCACCGGCGTGGTCGACGTCGACGTACGGCACCGGGGTCCCGGCGTTCATCGGGCGACCGCTGCAGACCACCGGGATGCCGCGCCGGGCCAGCGCCCCGGGCAGCGGGTCGGCGCCGTGGATCGAGGCGAACATGACCCCGTCGACGTGGCCGGCCACCGCGTACCGCTCGACCCGGTGATGACCGGCCTCGGAGCCGGTCATCATCAGCACGAGCTGCTTGTCGGCCGCCTCCAGCTCGGTGCCGACCCCGCGGATGATGGCCGGGAAGAACAGATCGTCGGAGAAGACCCGGTTCGCCGTCTCCGGCAGGATCAGCGCGATCGAGTCGGTCCGCTGGGTGACCAGGCTCCGGGCGGCCTGGTTCGGCACGTACCCCAGCTCGTCGACCGCCCGGGTGACCGCCTCCCGGATGGTGGCGGCCACCGTGGTCGAGCCGTTGACGACGCGGGAGACGGTCGCGCGGGAGACCCCGGCACGCCGGGCCACCGCCTCCAGGGTCGGCCGCTCCCGCGTCGTCACAGAACGCTCCTCACATCGGGATCACTCCAGGCCGTTACGCCGGATCACCTCGCGGTACCACTTCGCGCTGTCCTTGAGCACACGCTGCTGCGTCGTGTAGTCGACGTGCACGATACCGAAGCGCTTGCGGTACCCCTCGGCCCATTCGAAGTTGTCCATCAGGGACCAGAGGAAGTATCCCCGCAGATCCACTCCGGCGGCCAGGGCGTCGTGGCAGGCGCGCAGGTGGCCGTCCACGTACTCGATCCGCCGCAGGTCGGCGACCTCGCCGCTGTCCGACGGGCCGTCCGGGTAGGCGGCGCCGTTCTCGGTGATCATCAGCGGGGTGCCCGGGTAGTCCCGGTGCAGGCGGGTGAGCAGCCGGGTCAGCCCGGCCGGCTCGATCTGCCAGTTCATGTCGGTGACCGGGCCGACCGGCGGGCGGAACGCGATGCCCTCGCTGCCCGGGTAGTCCGGCGAGCCGGGCGCGCCCGGCTTCGCCGAGACGTACGACGGGTTGTAGAAGTTGATCCCCAGCACGTCGATCGGCTGGTTGATGATCTCCAGATCGCCTTCCTGGATGTACGCCAGGTCGGTCAGCCGGGAGATGTGCTCCAGGACGTCCGCCGGGTACCGGCCGCGCAGCAGCGGGTCCAGGAAGATCCGGTTGGCCAGCCCGTCGATCAGGCGGGCCGCGTCCCGGTCGGCCGGGTTCGCCGGGTCGAGCGGGGACACCTCGCACGGGTTCAGCGTGATGCTGATCTGCCGCGCGCCGGCCGCCCGCAGCGCCTGCGTCGCCAGCCCGTGACCGAGCAGCAGGTGGTGCACGGCGGACAGGGCGGCCGCCGGGTTGCGCACGCCCGGGGCGTGGATGCCGGAGCCGTAGCCCAGGTAGGCGGAGCACCACGGCTCGTTCAGGGTGGTCCAGGTGGCCACCCGGTCGCCGAGCCGGCGGTACACCACCTCGGCGTACTCGGCGAAGGCCTCGGCGGTCGCCCGGCTGGTCCAGCCGCCCCGGTCCTCCAGGGTCTGCGGCAGGTCCCAGTGGTACAGCGTGACCACGGGGTCGATGCCCTTGCCGAGCAGCTCGTCGGTGAGCCGGTCGTAGAAGTCCAGTCCCTTGATGTTGACCGGGCCGGTGCCGTCCGGGCGGATCCGCGGCCAGGCGACCGAGAACCGGTACGAGGCCAGGCCGAGGTCGGCCATCAGCGCCACGTCCTCGGCGTACCGGTGGTAGTGGTCGCACGCGACGTCACCGGTGTGACCGGCGTACACCTTCCCGGGCGTACGGCTGAAGGTGTCCCAGATGGACGGCCCGCGGCCGTCCTCCCGCACCGCCCCCTCGATCTGGTACGAGGCCGTGGCCGCGCCCCAGATGAAGCCGTCGGGGAAGGTGATCCCCGCACGCGCCGGCTGGGCCGACGTGGACGTGACGGTTGCCGTCATGTCTTCACCGCTTCCTTGATCCACTGAGCTTAACCGGTTCATCATAGGGCCGTCCGGCCCTGGACCAGCGCGGCCGTCTCGGCTTCGCGGCTGTGCCGGCTCGGTCGGGCTTGGCGGCTGTGCTGGCTCGGCTGCACTCATCGGTGGCGCATCGCGGGTGTCGGGGCCGGCGTGGTCAGCCGGTTCGCAGGGCCTGGATGAGGCGGGGGTCGCCGGTCAGGGCCAGGTGGTCCAGACGTGTGCGGCCCATCAGGGCCAGCTGGAGGTCGCTGGCGGTGCCGATGGCCTTCGCCCGGGCGTGGTGGTCGTCGGTGTCCAGGATCGTCCCGGTGTCCAGCAGCGCGATGCCCGCGCCGCGCAGCCGGACGAACCACTCCTGCTCGGCGTCGGTGCCGACCAGGTGGACCACCCCGTGCAGATCGGTCGGGCCCTGCCGGCGGCCGGCCGGCAGCCAGGTGTCCAGGATCTCGGCCACCCCGTCGGTGGCCAGCTTCGTCTCGATCGGGGTCGGGCGTCCGGCGGCCGCCTCGGCGTCCCACCGGTGCACCGACACCTCGTGCGCGATCCGCCGGTCCCAGAAGACCGCCCGTTTCGGCTGGGGCGCCCAGTTCCACGCCGGGAGGTCCGGGTCGAGCGCCTCCAGCGTCTCGATCGTGCCGGTCAGCTCCCGGCGCAGCTGGTCGAGCGCCTCGCCCCACGCCGGCCGGGTGTCCGGCGCGGTCTGCGGCCCGGGGCGGTCGGTCACCCCGCGGGCGATCATGGCGCGCACCCAGCGCAGCGAATCGGTCACGTGGTACGCCAGGTCCGCGGTGGTCCAGCCGGGCACCTCCGGCACGGGTGTGTCCGGCCCGGTCTCGGCGACGGCGTCCCACAGGGCCGGGCCGTCGGCGCGCAGCGCCGCCAGCCAGAAGTCCTTGGTCGCGTGCAACCTGTTCATCGCAGTCGTCTCCCGCTCGGCCGGACCGCCGGTGCTTCACTCTCCCCCGCCGGTGAATCACTCTGCCCGCTATGAGCTTAGGGTGAACGTCGTGCCCGACGCATATGCCGATCATCTGACTGACACATCCCCGGCTGCGGGCCGCGTGCTGGCGGCTTACACGACGCTACGCCTCGGCGGGCCGGCCGGCACGGTGACCACGGCGGTCGACACGGACGAAGCGGTCGGCGCGGTGCGTGAAGCCACCGTCGAGGGACGCCGGATCCTGGTTCTCGCCGGTGGCAGCAACGTCGTGATCGGCGACGCCGGCTTCGACGGCGAGGTGTTGCTGCTGCGCAACCGTGGCGTCCGGGTGGTGGCGCAGGACGCCGGGGAGGTCGTGGTCCGGGCCGCGGCCGGCGAGCCGTGGGACGACTTCGTCGGATACGCGGTGAGCAACGGCTGGTCCGGCGTCGAGTGCCTGTCCGGCATTCCCGGCTCGGCCGGCGCCACCCCGATCCAGAACGTCGGGGCGTACGGGCAGGAGGTGGCGCACACCATCGCGGCGGTGCACGCCTACGACCGGGTGTCCGACGAGCAGCTGGTGATGACGCCCGCCGAGTGCCGTTTCGGCTACCGCTCCAGCGTGTTCAAGCACAACGACCGCTACCTGGTCACCGCGGTCGACTTCCGGCTGCGCCGGGACGGGCGCTCGGCCCCGATCCGGTACGCCGAGCTGGCCCGCCGGCTGGGCGTCGAGGCCGGTGACCGGGTGCCCCTGGAGCAGGCCCGGCAGACCGTGCTGAAGCTGCGCGCCGGCAAGGGCATGGTGCTCGACCCGGAGGACCGCGACACCTGGTCGGTCGGCTCGTTCTTCACCAACCCGGTGGTCGGCGCCGCGTTCTTCGCCGAGCTGACCGCGGCGCGCGGCGAGATGCCGCACTGGCCGGGCGCCGACGGCACGGTGAAGATCCCGGCGGCCTGGCTGATCGAGCAGGCCGGGTTCCCCAAGGGCTTCGCCGGGGCCGGGGTCTCCATCTCGACCAAGCACACGCTGGCGCTGACCAACCGCGGCTCCGGTGACACGGCCGCGCTGCTGGACCTGGCCCGGATCATCCGGGACGGGGTGCGCGAGCGGTTCGGCGTCGAACTGCACCCCGAGCCGGTTCTGATCAACTGCGGGCTCTGAGCGCGCCGGTCACTGCCAGCCGAACGCCTGGGTGTAGTACGGCGTGCCGTCCGAGGCGTACACGATGGCGGCGCCGATCTTCCGGGCCTCGCAGTTGAGGATGTTCGCCCGGTGTCCCGGGCTGGCCATCCAGGCCCGCATCACCTCGGCCGCGGTCGGGTAGCCCCAGGCGATGTTCTCCCCGGCGGGCGCACGGTAGCCGGCTCGCCGGGCGCGCATGGCGAACGTCGAGCCGTCCCGCCAGACGTGGCTGAACAGCCGGGTCCGGGCCATGTAGTAGCTCTGCGCCACGGACGCCACGATCAGCTCGTGGTCCACGGTGAGCCGGGGACAGCCGGCCGCCACGCGTTCCCGGTTGGTCAGCCGGATGACCTGGTGCATCAGGGTGCGGGCGCGGGCCTTCTCCGGATCCGGGGTGGCCGCGCCGGCGGGCGCGGCGGCGATGTTCGGCGTGATCGGGGCGGCCGGGGTGCGCGATGTGGTCGCCGGACCGGGTGACGTCACCGGCGAGTGAGACGCGGTGACGGTGACCGTCGGCTGCGGCGGGCTCGGCGGGCGGTTCGGGACCACCGGTCCCTGGGCGCTGACCGCGTGCGGCAGGGCGAACAGCGCGGCGGGCAGGGCGATCAGTGCGGGCGCGGCCACGAGCGCGGAGGCACGGCGTACCACCTTGTCGAACACGGGTTTCCTCCGGATCCGTGTGGACGCGATTCGTCCACCAGGGATATCGGACCCCGTACTTCGCCGCGTGTCACATCTTTCGCGGAACGGCAGAAAAGCCGTAGCCGACGTGAAATCCTGGGGGGATGGGCGGGCCCGCGGGGGCCGACCCGCCGCGCGCCCCCGCGGGCCGACCCGCCGGCGCCCCGCCGGCGCCCCGCCGCGCATCGGTGTTGGCCGAAGATCCTCGTGGACCGGCCGTGGGCCAGGCCGTTGCCCGCTAGACTGTCACTGTCCGTAAATAGGCGAACACATCACGCTATGGTGTTTTTGCGCCTTCGAATTTCTCCCGTTCGCGGTCGCGCGGACGGTGCCAGGCAAGACACCGACTTCCCGGCGCTCGGGGCGAGCGCGAGGGGATTCGGCCGTGCCCGAGAACGGGCGCGAGCGCGGGTTGGGGGCAGGGTGAGCACACGATGAGTCGCCTACTCGTGGTCGAGGACGACCCGGACATCGCACTCGCCCTGCGGCTGCTGTTCAGCCGCGCCGGGTACGAGGTGGCGCATGCCGCGGACGGCCGCTCCGGCCTGAAGGAGGCGTACGCCGAGCATCCCGACCTGGTGGTGCTCGACGTGGGGCTGCCGGAGATGGACGGCTGGCAGGTGCTGGAGCGGCTGCGCGACGTGTCCGACGTGCCGGTCCTGGTGCTCACCGCGCACGGCCAGGAGGCGGAGAAGGTCCGCGGGCTGCGTGGCGGCGCCGACGACTACCTGACCAAACCGTTCGCCAACAACGAGCTGCTGGCCCGGGTGGAGGCGCTGCTGCGCCGCTCGTCCAGCGGCCAGAGCAACTGGGCCAGCCAGATCTACGACGACGGCCTGGTCCACCTCGATCCGACCAAGCGCCGGGTCTACGTCAAGGGGGAGGAGAAGCGCCTCACGCCGACCGAGTTCCGCCTGCTCAACGCGCTGGTCCGGCACGCCGGCGCGGTGCTCTCGCCGAACCAGCTGCTGACCCAGGCGTGGGACGACCCGACCGGCATCGGCCAGGAGCGGGTCAAGTTCGCGGTGCTGCGGCTGCGGCGCAAGCTCGGCTGGTCCGACCCGGACGAGTCGCCGATCGAGTCGGTCCGCGGGTTCGGCTACCGCTACCGGCGCCCGGGCGGCGAGGCCTGACAACTGGCAACCAGGCGTACCGGGCGAGTCTTCTCAGTTGGCGACCGTCGGGGTCGATGAGTGCTGTGAAGCCGAGCAGGAGGTAGTTGACGTGGAAGACCTTGGCGAGATCGTCGGCGAATTCCTGATGGAGTCGCACGAGAACCTGGATCAGATCGACCGGGACCTCGTGAGCCTCGAGCAGGAACCGGACTCGCGTGACCTGATCTCCCGGATCTTCCGGGCGATCCACACCATCAAGGGCACCAGTGGGTTCCTGGCGTTCTCCCGGCTGGAGAAGCTGGCGCACGCCGGTGAGTCGTTGCTCTCCCGGTTGCGCGACGGCGTCCAGCCCGTCACGCCGGAGACCATCACCACGTTGCTCCTGACCATCGACGGCGTCCGGGCCCTGCTCTCCTCGATCGAGGAGAAGGGCACCGAGGACGAGGTCGACATCGACAGCATCATCACGAAGGTCCACGCGCAGATGAACGCGCCGTCGGACGGCGCGCCCGCCGCGGCGCCGGCCGCCGCGGCCCCCGCGCCCGCCGCCGCGGCCCCCGCCGAGGCGCCGGTCCCGCTGCCGGAGCCGCCCGCCGCGCGCCCGGCGCCCGAGCCGGTCGCCGAGCAGCGCCAGCCGCTCGGCCAGATCCTGGTCGAGGCCGGCGCGGCGCAGCCCGGCGACGTGACCTCCGCGTTGCAGCAGCAGATCGAGGGTGACGAGCGCAGGCTCGGCACGATCCTGCTGGAGGAGGGCAAGGCGCAGCCGGCCGCGGTGAACGAGGCGCTGCAGTCGCAGGCCCCCAAGCGCAGCATCGCGGACAGCGCCATCCGGGTCGACGTGGACCTTCTGGACACCCTGATGAACATGGTCGGCGAGCTGGTGCTGGCCCGTAACCAGCTGGTCCGTGGCGTGATGGAGACCGGCGACTCCGGTCTGGTGCGCAGCGCCCAGCGGCTCGGCATGATCACCAGTGAGCTGCAAGAGGGCATCATGAAGACCCGGATGCAGCCCATCGAGCACATCTGGTCCAAGCTGCCCCGGGTCGTCCGGGACCTGAGCAACTCGCTGGGCAAGCAGGTCCAGCTGGTGATGGAGGGCAAGGAGACCGAGCTCGACCGGAGCCTGTTGGAGGCGGTCAAGGACCCGCTGACCCACCTGGTGCGCAACGCGGTCGACCACGGCATCGAGGAGCCGGAGCGCC
Organism: Actinoplanes teichomyceticus ATCC 31121; assembly: GCF_003711105.1. Lineage (NCBI taxonomy): Bacteria > Bacillati > Actinomycetota > Actinomycetes > Micromonosporales > Micromonosporaceae > Actinoplanes > Actinoplanes teichomyceticus. Next base: position 7,794,474 of record NZ_CP023865.1, on the reverse strand, counting down.
GGCTGGCCGCCGGCAAGGGCCCGGAGGGCACGCTGACCCTGCGCGCGTACCACGAGGGTGGGCACGTCGCGGTCGAGGTCGCGGACGACGGGGCCGGCCTGAACGTCGACCGGATCGCGCAGAAGGCCGTGGAGAACGGGCTGCTCCGCCCGGAGCAGATCCCGAACATGGACAAGCGCGACATCATGGCGATGGTCTTCCAGCCCGGGTTCTCCACCGCCGCCAAGGTCACCAACGTCTCCGGCCGCGGTGTCGGCATGGACGTGGTGAAGACCAACATCGAGAACATCGGCGGCGCGGTCAGCGTCGACTCGACGCCCGGCGAGGGTACGGTCTGGCGGCTCACCATCCCGCTGACGCTGGCCATCATCCAGGCGCTGACCGTCGACTGCGGCGACCAGCGCTACGTGGTGCCCCAGGTCGCGGTGCTCGAACTGGTCTTCGTCGACGGGCAGACCACCAAGGTGGAGTACGCCTCCGGGGCGCCGGTCTACCGGCTGCGCGGCAAGCTGCTCCCGCTGGTGCGCCTGGACCGGGCGCTCGGCCTCGAGGTCGGCGGCGACCAGGGCGTCTACATCATGGTGCTGCAGGCCGACGGCCGGCGCTTCGGCCTGGTCGTGGACCGGGTGCTGAACACCGAGGAAGTGGTCGTCAAGGCGCTGAACACCCGGTTCAAGGACATCGGCCTGTACGCCGGCGCCACCATCCTGGGCGACGGCAAGGTGGGGCTGATCCTGGACGTCTCCTCGCTGGCCCGCCGCTCGCACCTGGCGGTCGACTCGGAGCGCGAGAACGTGGTGGAGAAGCGCGGTTCGGGCGGTGGCGGCACCGAGCGCCTGCTGGTCACCGCGGTCGGCGAGCGCCGGGTGGCGATCCCGCTGGACACGGTCACCCGGCTGGAGGAATTCCCGCGTGACCGGATCGAGCACGCCGGCTCCCGGGAGGTGGTCCAGTACCGCGGGCAGATCCTGCCCCTGGTGCGGTTGTCGCACCTGCTCGGGGCGTACGGCGAGGAGCCGGAGGGCGACACCGTGTCGGTGGTCGTCTACAGCGAGGGCGGACGGAGCGTGGCGCTGGTGGTCGACCGGATCGTGGACATCGCGGAGAACTCGACCACGGCCCGCCGCGACGCGGAGGAGGACGGCCTGGTCGGCACCGCGGTGATCCAGCAGCGGGTCACCGAGCTGCTCGACGTGCGCCGGGCGATCCTCGCCGCCGACCCGAACTTCTACAGCGACGCGTCCGACGAGATGTTGGTGGAGGCCTGAGATGGCGAGTCGTCAGTTCGCCACCTTCGAGGTGGACGGCCAGCTCTTCGGGGTCGAGGTGCACACCGTGCAGGAGGTGCTCTCGTACAACGAGTACACCCCGGTGCCGCTCGCGCCGCCGGCCGTCGGTGGGCTGTTCAATCTGCGCGGTCAGGTGATCGCGGCGGTCGACCTGCGGGTCCAGCTCGGGCTGGCCCGGCAGGCGCTGCAGGGTCCGGTGATGAACGTGATCCTGCGTGGTGACGGGGAACCGGTGAGCCTGCTGGTCGACAAGATCGGCGAGGTGGTGGATCTGGACGACGAGACGTTCGAGCCGCCGCCGGACACGCTCAGCGGCCCGACCCGGGAGCTGGTGGTGGGCACGTTCAAGCTGGACGGGCGCCTGATGCTGGCCCTCGACGTCAACCAGGCGGTCGACACCTACCGCGCCACCAACTGATGTACAGCCTGGTCAGCGCCCCCGTCCTGGGCTTCGACCTGACCCGCCTGCCGGGTGGGTCGGCGGCGGCCGACGTGCTGTTGCGCGCCCTGCGCCTGCAGCGCGACGACCTGCCCGTGCTCGCCGAGCGGCTCCCGGACGAGGGCGTCCGGGGCCCGCTCTGGGTCGAGGTGGAGAGCGCTGCCCGCCGGATGCCCAACCTCAAGGGCATGTCGAAGGACGACCCGGCGGGGAACCTGGCCCTGGTGGAGCGCGCGCCGATCGGCTCGGTCGACTCGCTGCTCACCTGCCTGCGCTACGACGTGATGTCGTGGACCTGGGAGGGCACCGGCCGGGCCGCCCGGCAGACCGAGGAGGCGGCCGCGGCCACCGCGCTGCTCTGCGACGCGGCGGTCGCCAGCTACCTGCGTGAGGTGCTGGACGACGACACCCGCCGCCGCCTCGGCGCCGGCTGGGTGGCCGCGATGCGCAAGCTCCCGGCCGGCGCGCCGATCGACCTCGGCCCGCACCACTACACCGTCTCCGCCCTGCTCGACCGGCTGCGCACGCTGCGGCCGGAGGATCGGGTGCGGGTCTCGACGGCCGCAGACGACGCCCGGCGCAACACCGCCGGCTGGTCGCCCGCCGTGCATTCGGCGTCCTGGGCGGCGTACCTCTCGGATCGGGTCCGCACCGCGGCGGCGGCGCAGATGCTGCTGGTCCAGGCGGTGGACACGGCCGGCGTCTCGCTGGCCGACCGGGCCGGCGGGGTCTGGAACATGCTCAGCGGCGCCGTCCAGGCGCTCGTGGTCCGCGATCTGCTGGACACCGCAACGGCGCACCGGCTCCTCGCGCCGGTCGTCGCGGCACTCGGTCCGGCCTGGCTCGGTTGAAGGGAGCGGTCGAATGATCTCGGTTCTCGTCGTCGACGATTCCGTGGTGGTCCGTCGGCTGATCGTCGACGCTCTCGGCGAGGCGCCGGGCATCCAGGTGGTGGGCACCGCGGCGAACGGCCTGCTGGCCCAAGCCAAGATCGACCAGCTCAAGCCCGACGTGATCACGATGGACATCGAGATGCCGCAGATGGACGGGATCGAGGCCGTCCGCGAGCTGCGCAAGCGGCACGCCGCGCTACCGGTGATCATGTTCAGCACGCTGTCCGCGGCGGGCGCGAGCGCCACCCTGGAGGCGCTCGCCGCGGGAGCGACCGACTACGTCACCAAGCCGAGCAACGTGGGCTCGATCAAGGAGTCCATCGCGGCGGTGCGGGAGCAGCTCGTACCGAAGATCCAGGCGCTCGGGGGGCGCCGCCGCCCGCCGGCCGCGGTACCCCCGCGGGCCCCGGCCGCCGGGCTGCGTCCCGGCGCCGTGCCGGCCCGCCCCGGACTGCCGCCGTCACCGGCGCGCCCGGCCGTGGCCGGTCCGGCGCCGGCCCGCCCGCCGGCCCGCCGCGGGCCGCAGGGCCGGATCGACATCCTGGCGATCGGGTCCTCCACCGGCGGCCCGGACGCGCTCACCAAGGTCCTGCTCGGCCTGCCCGCCGATCTCCCGGTGCCGGTGGTGATCACCCAGCACATGCCGCCGGTGTTCACCAAGATGTTCGCCGAGCGCCTGGACCGCAGCACCCCGCTGAAGGTGGTGGAGGCCGGCGACGGCATGGAGCTCAACCCCGGCACGGTCTACATCGCCCCGGGGGACCGGCACCTGGTCTTCAACCGCCGGGGCACCTCGACGCTGACGCAGCTCAGCAACGCGCCACAGGAGAACTCGTGCCGGCCCGCCGTGGACGTGATGTTCCGGTCGGTGGCGGCACTGTACGGCGGCACCGCCTTCGCCGCCGTGCTCACAGGAATGGGACAAGACGGACGGGGTGGTGCGAAAGTGCTACGAGACGCGGGCTGCGAGGTTCTGGCCCAGGACGAAGCGAGCTCGGTGGTTTGGGGTATGCCCGGTGCGGTGGTCGCCGCCGGCCTGGCGGACGAGGTGCTGCCCCTGGACCGGATTGCGGGCGCGCTGCTCAACCGGGTGCGGGTGGGGCGGTCCGCGGCGGTGGCGCGATGACGCTCTCGCAGTCGGACTTCGCCTTCGTCTCCAACCTGGTCCGCCGGGAGGCGTCGATCGTCCTCGCGCCCGGCAAGGAGTACCTGGTCGAGGCGCGGCTGATCCCGGTGGCCCGGGCGGTCGGGTCGCCCAGTGTCGCGGAGTTCCTGGCCGACCTGCAGCGCCGCCCCAACCCGCAGCACCAACGCAAGATCATTGATGCGCTGACCACGAACGAGACCTCGTTCTTCCGCGACCGCGAGCCGTTCGCCGCGCTCACCGACGTGGTGCTGCCGGAACTGGTCAAGTCCCGGGCCGGCGCGCGCAAGCTGCGCTTCTGGTCGGCGGCCAGCTCCAGCGGGCAGGAGGCGTACAGCCTGGCCATCACGCTGCAGGAGTCACTGCCGGCGGGCTGGTCCTACGAGATCCAGGGCACCGACATCTCCACCGCGATGGTGGAGCGGGCGCAGAAGGCCGAGTACAGCCAGGTCGAGGTCAACCGCGGGCTGCCGGCCACCCAACTGGTCCAGTACTTCGAGCGGGCGGGCGCGCACTGGCGCGTCATCCCGGCGTTGCGCAAGAACGTGTCGTTCAAGCACATGAGCCTGACGGCACCCTTCCCGCCGATGCAGCCGTTCGACGTGATCTTCCTGCGCAACGTGCTCATCTATTTCGACGTCGCGACCAAGCGGCAGGTGCTGCAGAACGCCGCCCGGGTGCTGCGCCCGGACGGGTGGCTGTTCCTCGGCGCCGCCGAGACGACGATCGGGATCGACGACAACTACGAGCGGGTGGCGGCTGGCCGCACTTCCGCGTACCGAATTCGCAACGCGGTGCCCGCGGGCGCCGGAAGAAGGGGATGACGCCGATGCGCGCCATGGTGATCGATGACTCGCGCGCGATGCGCATGATCCTCAAGCGCATCGTCACGAAGCTCAACTTCGAGGCGGTGGAGGCCGGCGACGGCAAAGAGGCGCTCGACCTGCTCGCCGACATGACGGAGGTGCCCGAGGTGGCCCTCATCGACTGGAACATGCCGAACATGAACGGGCTCGAGTTCGTCACGAAGGTCCGGGCCGATCCGCGGCTGCGGGAGATGACCCTGGTGATGGTCACCACCGAGAGCGAACAGAGTCAGATCGTCCGGGCGCTCGCCGCGGGCGCCCACGAGTACGTGATCAAGCCCTTCACCGAGGGCGCCATGATCGAGAAGCTGGCCCTGCTGGGCCTCGTGCCGACCGGAGCGAACTCATGAGTGTCGAAGTCGAAGTGGACGAGAACGACCTCGCTGAGATGGTGGAACAGGTCTGGGAATCGTACCTGGACCCCGAGGGCGTCAGCCCGCTGATGCAGACGTACGACGAGAACCAGCCTTCCGAGGTGCACTCCTCGGTCTCCATCACCGGGTCCTGGAACGGGCACGTCGTCTACGCCTCGTCCCGCGCCGCCGCCCAGCGGGCCGCGGCCGCCTTCCTGGCCATGGAACTCGACGAGGTCAGCGAGGAAGACATCTCCGACACGCTCGGAGAGCTGGCGAACATCGTCGGCGGCAACGTCAAGGCGATGCTCCCGCCGGGCGCGCAGTTGTCGCTCCCGCAGGTTGTGCTCGCGCCGGAGGCCTCGGCGCGTTTCCCGAACACCGAACGCATCAGCGGCGTCTATGGACTCTGGGAGGGCGAGCCGGTGTCCATTTCGATGTGGCAGAGCAGCACCGACACGAAGGAGGAGGGTGCATGAAGATCCTCATCGCCGATGACAGCCGGGTGATGCGGCAGATCGTCGTCCGTACCCTGCGGCAGGCCGGTTTCGGCGATCACACCCTGATCGAGGCTGCCGACGGCCAGGAAGCGTACGACATGGCCACCAAGGACCAGCCGGACCTGGTCATCTCGGACTGGAACATGCCGCAGATGACCGGCATCGAGGTGCTGCGGCAGCTCCGCGCGGCCGGCAACAACGTCAAGTTCGGGTTCGTCACCTCGGAGTGCACGCCCGAGATGAAGTCCGCCGCGGAGGCCGCGGGTTCGGCGTTCTTCATCGTCAAGCCCTTCACCGCTGAGCGATTCGACGAAGTTTTCGCTCCTATTTTGGGATGATTGCGACATGTCAGACGTCTCGGTTCTTCCCGGCTCTCTAGCCGTTCGCAATCTGTTCGAGGACCTCCTCGGCCGTGAGGTGACCGTCAGCCCCGGTGAGCCGCTCAGCGCGGACGAGGTGCGGACCGCCACGGTCGCCATCTTCACCGACGCCGGCCAGAAGATCTACGCGACCCTGGGTATGCAGCTGAGCCTGGCGGCGAACGCCGGCGCCGCGCTCGGCCTGCTGCCCGCCGGCGCGGCCGAGGACAGCATCGACGAGAAACAGCTCTTCCCGAACCTGGCGGAGAACGTGTTCGAGCTGTGCAACATCTTCACCAGCCTGCTCAACAAGGAGGGCGCGCCGCACGTCAAGCTCTACCAGGTGATCTACCCAGGGATGGAGCTGCCCGGGGACGCCCGGGCGGTCCTGCTCGCGCTGGGCCGGCGGCTGGACCTGATGGTCGAGGTCAGCCGGTACGGCAAGGGCAAGCTCAGCCTCTCCCTGGCGCCCTGACGCCGCCGCACCGCCGCGCCCGCCGGGCGCGGAGCCAACCGAAGATCTCCCGCTGCGGGCCCGCCGGATCGGCGGGCCCGCAAATTTGTGCCTAAGCAATTCCTGGACCGGGCCGAAGCTTAGGTTGAGCTTGCCAAGGGACAGGAGAAGTCAATGACCTCGCCGACCTCTGGATTCGGCGCTACCGGCGCCTCTTCGGAAGCCGCACAGGCAGCCGCGGCCAAGGCCGCCGAGGCCGCGAAACAGGCGGCCAAGAACAAGGACCTCGGCGACAAGGACACCTTCCTGAAGCTGTTGGTCGCCCAGCTGAAATACCAGGACCCGTCGAATCCCGCGGACTCGACCCAGTTCCTGGCGCAGACCGCGCAGTTCACGCAGGTCGAGAAGCTGGAAGACATGATCAGCATGATGAAGGGCCAGCGGATGGTCAACGCCAGCTCGCTGGTCGGCAAGACCGTCACGTACCTGGACCCCACCGGTCAGTACCAGACCGGGGTGGTGTCCGCGGCGAAGCTCAACGGAGACAGCGAACCGACGCTCAAGGTCGGGAACACGGATGTAGAGCTGTCCAAGGTCACGGAGATTCAGCAGACCGCCTAATTCCGTTTTTCTCTCCCCTCACCTGAAAAGCGAAGGAAACCCCTATATGCTGCGCTCTCTCTACTCCGGCATCAGCGGCCTGCACGCGCACCAGCAGATGATGGACGTCACCGGCAACAACATCGCCAACGTGAACACGGTCGGCTACAAGGCGTCGCAGGTGCAGTTCCAGGACACCCTCAGCCAGATGGTCGGCGCCGCGGGCGCGCCGCAGAACGGGCAGGCCGGTACCAACCCGGCGCAGGTCGGTCTCGGTGTCCGGGTGGCCGGTATCAGCCAGAACTTCAGCCAGGGCTCGGCGCAGACCACCGGCAAGTCCGGGGACATGATGATCCAGGGTGACGGCTTCTTCATCACCCGCAGCGGCAACGAGTCGCTCTACACCCGCGCCGGCTCCTTCTTCTTCGACGCGAACGGCCTGCTGACCACCACCACCGGTGAGCCGGTGCAGGGCTGGACGGCCAAGGACGGCGTGGTCAACGCGGCCGGCAAGCCGGACGACATCCGGATGCCGCTGGGCGCGACCATCCCGCCCAAGGCGACCACCACGGTCACGCTCAAGGGCAATCTGAGCAGCGACAAGATCCCGGACCCGAACAACCCGGACAACGGCGGCGTCAACGACTACGAGACCACCATCCCGGTCAAGGTGTACGACGCGCAGGGCGGGACGCACACGGTCACCGCCACGTTCAAGCGCAGCCCGGTCGGCTACGACAACACGACCGACCCGACCACGTCCACGTGGGCGGTGTCGCTGTCCGACGAGAACGGCAACCCGATCGCCGGTGACGCGACGATCAACTTCTCCAACGGCAAGCCGAGCGACGGCTCCGGCGGGGTGCAGCGGACGATCACCCTGGGCAGCGGCACCAGCCAGTACACGGTCGACATCTCCGACGTCACGTCGTACTCGGGTTTGTCCGACGCCCGGGTGTTCGAGACCGACGGCCAGACCGCCGGCGCGCTGACCTCGCTGTCCTACACGGTGTCCGACACCGGTCAGATCGTCGGCGTCTACAGCAACGGCCTCAAGCAGGTCCTGGGGCAGGTCGCCATGGCCACCTTCAAGAACGTCGACGGCCTGGAGAAGGTCGGCAACTCGATGTACCGCAGCACGGTCAACTCCGGTTACGCCCAGGTGGGCCAGCCCGGCAGCGCCGGCATGGGCCAGGTGATCAGTGGCGCCCTGGAGATGTCGAACGTCGACCTCGCCCAGGAGTTCACCAACCTCGTCGTCGCCCAGCGCGGCTTCCAGGCCAACTCCCGCATCATCACCACGTCCGACGAGATCCTCCAGGAACTCGTCAGCATGAAGCGCTAGACGCAGCATCTCCGGCCGGCGGCCGGGGCGGGCCCTGCCCGCCCCGGCCGCCGTCGTGTGCGCACGGCGCCGTCAGTCGCACCCGGATCGCGACCGGCCCGATCTCATCGGCAACCGAGGTCGGACCGAAGTAACAGGCGAGGGCCACGGACGGCCTTCGCCAGCCAAGGACGACCCAAGGACGGACTGTCTTGATCCTCGTAACTCGCCTCAACGGTGCCGTGTTCGCGCTGAACCCGGACCTGGTCGAGCGTGTGGACTGCACGCCCGACACGGTCGTCACCCTGGTGGACGGCACGAAGTACGTCATCGCCGAGTCCGTGCCCGAATTCATCGACTCGGTGCGTCACTACCGCGCCTCGCTGATCGCCCAGGCGAGCCGCATGGAGCCCGAGCCCACGGCCCCCTCCTCGTCCGACGACGAGCTCGACGCCAAGGTGCTCCCGCTGCACCGGAAGGAACGCTGATGGACATCTCAACCATCGTCGGAGTGGTCGCCGGACTGGTGATCGTCTTCACCGTCCAGATCCTGGAGGGCGGCTCGCCCGCCTCCATCCTGCTGATTCCGTCGATGCTGCTGGTCTTCGGCGGGGCGTTCGCCGCCGCCATGGCCGGCGGTGTCCTGAAGGACGCGACCGGTTTCGTCAACCAGCTCAAGAAGGCCTTCACCGCCAAGGTGACGCCGCCGACCAAGCTGCTCGACAACGTCGTGAAGCTCGCCGAGCGGGCCCGCCGCGAGGGCCTGCTGGCTCTCGAGGACGCGGTCAAGACGGTCGAGCACCCGTTCCTCAAGCGCGGCCTGCAGCTGGCCATCGACGGCACCGACCCGGACGAGCTGCACGACATCCTGCACGCCGAGGTCGCCGCGAAGAAGAAGGCCGACAAGGCCGGCGTCAAGTTCTTCGAGAACATGGGCGGCTACGCGCCGACCATCGGCATCATCGGTACGGTCATGGGCCTGGTGCACGTGCTGGAGAACCTGGACCAGCCGGAGACCCTGGGCCACTCGATCTCGGCGGCCTTCGTCGCCACCCTGTGGGGCGTGCTCAGCGCCAACATCATCTGGCTGCCGATGGCGGCCCGGCTGACCCGGCTCAGCGCCGTCGAGGCCGAGGAGATGGAGCTGGTGATCGACGGTGTGCTGGCCATCCAGGCCGGCTCGAACCCGCGTCTGGTCGCCCAGAAGCTGCGCAGCCTGCTCCCGCCGGACGAGATGAAGAAGGCCGAGGCCGCGGCCTCCTCGAAGAAGGCGGCCTGAGGCGATGAGTTCCGGTGGTGGCGCCCGGCGTAAGAGGAAGGGCGGTCACGAGGAGCACGAGGAGCACGTCAACCACGAGCGCTGGCTCGTGTCGTACGCCGACATGCTCACCCTGCTGTTCGTCCTCTTCGTCGTGCTGTTCTCGATGAGTGACGTCAACCAGAAGAAGTTCGCCCAGCTGGCCCAGGGTCTGTCCGCGGGATTCGGCTCCAAGAGCGCCGCGTTCACCGGGAACAGCGCTCCGCTGGACGGCGCGGCGAACACCGCCCAGATCGTGCAGATCGACCCGGGCTCCAACCCCGGTGACGGCACCTCCGGCACCGAGGGCCTGACCCAGAAGCAGAAGGAAGCGGTCAAGCGGGCGATCCTGGCCGAGGACCGCAAGCGGGCTTCCGCGAACGCCGACAAGGCTGCCGCGGAGGCCGAGAACCTCAAGGCGATCGAGAACCGGATCGCCGACGCGCTGGCCGCGCAGAAGCTGCTCGGCAACGTCAAGTTCACGATCGACCGGCGCGGCCTGGTGATCACCGTGGTCACCAACGAGGTGGTCTTCGCCGGCGACCGGGCGGACCTGCGCCCGGGCGGCGAGAAGATCCTCAACGCGATCGCCCCGACGCTGGCGAAGCTGCCGAACAACATCGAGGTGGACGGCAACACCAACCAGCTCAAGGCGAAGACCAAGTACTACCCCAGCGGCTGGGAGCTCTCCGCGGCCCGAGCCTCCACCACGGTCCGGTTCTTCACCGGGCACGGGATCCCGAAGAAGCGGCTCAGCGCGGTCGGCTTCTCGGACACCAAGCCGCTGATCGACCCGAAGGACCCGCGGTCGATCACGATGAACCGCCGGGTGGACGTGGTCGTGCTGACCATGCTCACGGCCGACCAGGCGGCGCTGCTGCCGGCGGCGGCGGGCAGCGACGCGAAGCTGCACACCGGCCAGACCACCGCGCAGGCCAAGGCCGCCGCGGAGGCCGCGGCGAAGCGGGCCGCGGCCGAGCACGGCACGACCGGTACCACCCCCGGCACCACCACCACGCACGACTGACCAGGGAGGAGTTCTGATGGCGGACGACAAGGACACGGCTGCGGAAGCGCCGAAGAAGTCGAACAAGATGATGATGATCGTCATCGCTCTGGCACTGGTGGTGCTGGGCGGCGGCGGTGCCGGGGCGTTCTTCATGCTCCGCGGCGACTCGGCCGAGGCGTCGGCGCCGAAGAAGGGCGCGATCACCGCGGCCGAGAACACCATCACGGTGAACCTGGCCGACGGGCACTACCTGAAGCTGGGTTTCGCCCTGCAGCAGACCGAGGACGCCGGTGAGGAGGCGGTCGACCTGAGCGAGGCGTACGAGCTGGCGATCGACGAGTACACCGGCCGGACGGTGGCCGAGCTGGCCACCGAGGAGGGCCGCGAGAAGCTCAAGGCAGACCTGGTGGCCAAGCTCGTCAAGGCCTACACCGAGGACGGCAAGAAGATGGTCATGGGCATCTACTACACCTCCTTCGTGACGCAGTAACCACGGGCGGCGATCGGGCGGGTCCCTTCACCGGGGACCCGCCCATCCGTGCAATGGCGGCCGAAAACGGCCCCACCGCTCAGCGGTTCGCGAAGTCCGCCGATCAGGACGACGTGACCACCACCGCACGTACCCCGGGCAAGATCTCGCGCCGGAGCCAGGGCGGCGGGCCCGCGCCGTACGACTTCCGCCGCCCGATCAAGCTCTCCCGTGAGCATGTCCGCACCCTGCAGATCGCGTTCGAGACATACGCCCGCAGCTGCGGCACCCTGCTGACCACCCGCCTGCGCGCGGTCAGCAACGTCTCGCTGATCTCCATCGAGCAGCTGAACTACGACGAGTACGTGGCTTCGCTGGCCAACCCGACGATCATCGGGGTGGTCACCCTGGACCCGCTGCCCGGCACGGTGCTGCTGGAGATCGCCCAGTCCGCGGTGATGACCGCGATCGACCACATGCTCGGCGGCCCCGGCGGCTCCCAGCCGGAGCGGCCGCTGACCGAGGTCGAGATGCCGCTGCTGCGCGGCCTGATGGAGCGGATGCTGGGCGAGCTGCGCTACGGCTTCGAGAGCCTGGTGGACATCTCGCCGAAGCTCAAGGAGATCGAGTACAACGCGCAGTTCCTGCGCGCGCACGCGCCCGGCGACGCGATCGTGGTGGCCTCGTTCGAGACCAAGATCGGCGCGGAGGAGTGCATCTCCACGATCTGCCTGCCGTTCAACACCATCCTGCCGGTGCTCTCCCGGACCGAGACGATCGTGCTCAGCGCGGCCGAGCGGCAGGCCAAGGATCGGGCGTTGCGCAACCTCACGGCCGGACTTTCCGCCGCTCCGATCGACGTAGCAGTGCGATTCCAGCCCATCCGGATGCGTACCGATGACATCGTGGATCTACGTCCGGGTGACGTCGTGCCGCTGGGGCATCCGACCAGCCGGCCGCTCGAGGTGACCGTGAACGACATCGTCTTCGCGCATGCCGTTCCGGGTAACCAGGGCGCCCGGCTCGCCTGTCTCGTCGTGCCGTCGCCCAACGAGCACTCTTCCAAGGAGTCTGGCCACCCATGACCGCCCCCGCCATCACCGTGCCGCAGCTGTCTCTCGCCCGGAACGCCGCCGAGGCCGCGCTGGCCGTCCTGCCCACCAGCCGCGCCCTGGTCGCCGGCGATCCGGTGATCCCCGACGCGGGGACGATGATCGCGGGTCAGGCGGTCACCGCACGGTTCAGCGGCGCGGCCTCCGGCGAGGTCGTGGTGGTGGTCGGCCAGGACCTCGCGGACGCGCTGCGGGAGAGCCCGCTCGGTGAGCTGGACCTGACCGCGGCGGTCCGGCCCGCCCTGGAGGCGGCGTCCCGGGTCTTCGGGCCGGTGGTGCTCGACCCCGGTCAGGTGATGGAGCCGCAGGTGGCGCTCAGCGCGCTGGCCGCCAAGGACGGCGCGGTGGCCATCCCGCTGCGCGACGACCAGGAGGTCCGCGCGGTGCTGGCGATGGCGCTCAGCCCGTGGCCCGGTGAGGACCCGGTGCTGGCCGCGGCGGCCGGTGGCGGCGGGGTGGCGCAGCGGGCGCCGTCGATGATGAGCTCCCGCAGCGGCGGGCTGGACATGCTGTACGACGTGGAGATGGAGGTCTCCGCCGAGCTGGGCCGGACCCGGATGAGCGTACGGGAGCTGCTCTCGCTGACCCCGGGCGCGATCGTCGAGCTGGACCGGGCCGCCGGAAGCCCGGCCGACCTGCTGGTGAACGGCCGGCTGATCGCCCGCGGCGAGGTGGTCGTGGTGGACGAGAACTTCGGCATCCGGATCACCGAGATCGTCTCCCCGGGCGCCGAGTAGGAGTCACGACCTTGATGCGGCTCCTCCTCCAGGTCGCCTTCTCCCTGTTCGTCGTGCTGTTCATGATGTGGGGGCTGGCCCGGGCGCTGCGGCGCCCGTTCGGTGGGCGCGGCTACGGCACGCTGACGGTGCTGAACCGCCAGCAGCTGAGCCGCAGCTCGGCGGTGGCCGTGGTCCGGGTGGCCGACCGCGCGCTGGTCCTCGGCGTCACCGACCAGCAGATCAGCTACCTGGGCGAGACCGAGCTGGAGGCGTTCGAGACCGAGCCCGAGCACCGCGACCCGGTGGTGGTCGAACGGTCCGAGCTGATCGAACCGGACATGATCCTGCCCGGGCGGCATCCCGCGGCCGAGGCCGGCGCGGGGCCCGGCGACCACCACCACCGGACCGGCCGGCTGGCCGGCTCCCTGCTCTCCCCACGGACCTGGAGCTCCACCCTGGAGTTCCTGCGCGACCGGACGACGAGGCGATAGCGCCATGACAGACCGCACGCAGCAGTACCGAGCCGGACCGCCGAGCGGCCCCGCGGACCGGGCCGGGAGCGCCCTGCGACGTGTGGTGCTGCTGCTTCTCGTGGGCGGCGGGCTGGCGCTCGCCCTGCCCGCCCCGGCCGGCGCGGCGCCCGGAGTGCCGGGGGCCGGGGTGGAGGATCGGCCGGCGATCGGCGTACCCCGGATCGCGCCGCAGGCGCCCGCGCGCCCGGCGGCGCGGGGCCCGGCGGTGGAGCGACCGCGGCTGCCGGTGCCGCAGGCGCCGGCGACGTCGCCGCCGAGCATCAACGTCAACGTCAACGGCACGAATCCGGACGGCAGCCGCCCGGCCGCCAGCCTGGTGATCCTGCTCGGCCTGACGCTGCTCTCGGTGGCGCCGGCGGTGCTGCTGCTCTGCACCTCGTTCACCAAGATCTTCATGGTTCTCGGGATCACCCGTAACGCGCTCGGGCTGAGCACGCTGCCGCCCAACCAGGTGATCGCCGGCCTGGCGCTGTTCCTGAGCCTGTTCATCATGGGCCCGACCGTCTCCGCGATGAACGACCTCGGCGTGCAGCCCTACCTGCGCGGGGAGAAGACCCAGTCGCAGGCCTTCAAGGACGGCGTCCAGCCGCTGCGCGAATTCATGTACCGGACCACCCGCGAGGACGAGCTGGCCCTGCTGATCAAGGTGTCCGGCCAGCCGCAGCCGGCGAACAAGGACGCCGTGCCGCTGACCACGCTGGTGCCCGCGTTCGCGCTGTCCGAGCTGCGCGCCGCGTTCATCATCGGGTTCGTCATCTTCATCCCCTTCCTGATCATCGACATGGTGGTCAGCGCCTCGCTGATGTCGCTGGGCATGATGATGCTGCCCCCGGTGACCATCGCCCTGCCGTTCAAACTGCTGCTGTTCGTCCTGGTCAACGGTTGGGGGCTGATCATCACGGCGCTGGTCGGCTCGTATCGGGGATGAACTACGACCTGACGATCGCCGAGCTGATGGCGATCATGCTCGGCGCGTGCCGGACCGGCGCGTGGATGATGGTGTGCCCGCCGTTCAACTCCCGGCTCATCCCCGGCCCGGCGAAGGCGCTGATGTCGGTGGGGTTCACCCTGCCGATGGCGCCGTACCTGCGGGGGACCGTCCCGGTGCTGGAGACGCCGGCGCTGATCGCCAGCGCCGCGCTGCAGGTCTTCGTCGGGGTCGCGCTGGGCTTCCTGACCGCGCTGCTGTTCGCCGCCCTGCAGGCCGCCGGTGACCTGCTCGACCTGTTCGGCGGGTTCACCCTGGCGACGGCGTACGACCCGCTCGGGATGAGCCAGAACGCGGTCTTCGGGCGGTTCTACAACCTGATCGCGGTCACCCTGCTGTTCGCCAGCGACGGGCACCAGCTGATCCTGCGCGGATTCCTGCAGAGCTTCCGCACGCTGCCGCTGAACACCACGTTCTCCATGGAGACCTTCAGCCGGCTGCTGCTCACCGGGGTGGGCGAGATGTTCCTGTCCGCGCTGCAGATCGCCGGCCCGCTGATCGCCGTGCTCTTCCTCGCCGACGTGGCGCTCGGCCTGCTGAACCGGGTGGCGCCCGCGCTGAACGCCTTCCAGCTCGGCTTCCCCATCAAGATCTTCCTGCTGGTCACCCTCGCCGGGCTGGCCATCTCGATGCTCCCGGGCGTGCTGGACACCCTGGTCGACCGGGCGGTGACCGCGGTGGTGCGGCTCAGCGGCGGGTGACCGCGGCCGAACACGTTGATGGGAGGGGGTGACGATGTCCGGCGAGAAGACCGAGCAGCCGACCCAACAGCGGCTCAAGAAGGCCCGGCAGGAGGGTCAGATCGGGCGTAGCCCGGACCTGGGCGCCTGGGTCGGGATGCTGGCCGCCAGCGTCATGCTGCCGCGCACCCTGTCCAAGGCGATGGAGAACGCCGAGGAGCTGATCGGCAAGGTCCCGGACACCATCGCCAACCCGGACGCGGCGAAGTGCCTGGCCATCCTGAAGGACGGGCTGATGAGCGCGGCGTGGGCGGTGCTGCCGCTGGCGCTGACCATGATGGCGGTCGGCATCGCGGCGGCCGGCGCGCAGGGCGGCATCCGGGTCGCCACGAAGTTGTTCATGCCGAAGTTCAACCGGCTCAACCCGTTCACCGGGCTGAAGCGGATGTTCGGCCCGCAGGCGGCCTGGGAGCTGACCAAGTCGCTGTTCAAGACGCTGGTGCTGGGCGGGGTGCTGTACATGACGATGAAGGACATCGTCCCGCAGCTGATGACCGCCGGCCGGCTGCCGCTCGCCGCGCTGCTGGGCATCGTCACCGACGCGACGCTCGCGCTGATCCGGGCCGCCGCGGTCGCCGGCATCGTGATGGCCGCGGCGGACTACTTCGTGGTGCGGCGGCGCACCCAGAAGCAGCTGCGGATGACCAAGGAAGAGGTCAAGCAGGAGAACAAGAACACCGAGGGCGACCCGCTGATCAAGGCGCAGATCCGGGCCCGGCAGTTCGCGATGGCGCGCAACCGGCAGATGGCCGACGTACCGACCGCGGACGTGGTGGTGGTCAACCCGGTGCACGTCGCGGTCGCGCTGCGGTACGAGCCGCAGAAGGGCGCCCCGCGGGTGGTGGCCAAGGGGCAGGGCCCGGTGGCCGCCAAGATCCGGCAGCTGGCCACCGACAACCGGGTGCCGATGGTGCAGGACATCGCGCTGGCCCGGGCGCTCAACTCGGGGTGCGAGATCGGCCAGGAGATCCCCGCCGAGTTCTTCGGCGCGGTGGCCCGGGTGCTGGCGTTCGTGATGAGCCTCAAGGCACGCGGCTCGGCGGCGGGCGTGCACCGCAACCCGAACCCCACCCCAGCTATGACGTAACCGGAATTCAGGAGATTTCCTCACATCGCGGGCGCTTACCGGGGAAGATCGGGGCGTGGCGGTGCCACAAGGGTCTCAGTGATGGCGACGGATCGCCGAACAGAACGACGCCAGGACGGCGACGACTGGGCCCGGATGGCCATCGGACTGCCCCTGCCTGGAAGGTGTCGTGAAGAACCGGAGCATCAGCAAGCTCGCCGTACCCATCGGGGTCATCGGCATCATCATCATGATGGTGGTCCCGCTGCCCACCTTCCTGCTGGACCTGTTGATCGCGCTCAACATCACGGTCGCGCTGCTGGTCCTGCTGACCAGCATGTTCGTTCAGAAGCCGCTCGACTTCGCGGTGTTCCCCGCCCTGCTGCTGGTGATGACCCTGTTCCGGCTGGCGCTCAACATCAGCGCCACCCGGCTGGTGTTGCGCGACGGCGACGCCGGCAAGGTGATCCACGCGTTCGGCAGCTTCGTCGTCGGTGGCAACCTGGTCATCGGCCTGGTGATCTTCTCGATCCTGGTGATCGTCCAGATGATCGTGGTGACCAAGGGCGCCGAGCGGGTCGCCGAGGTCGGCGCCCGGTTCACCCTCGACGCGATGCCCGGCAAACAGATGGCGATCGACGCCGACCTGAACGCCGGCCTGATCGACGAGGCCGAGGCCAAGCGGCGGCGCGCCGAGGTGGCCGCGGAAGCCGACTTCTACGGCGCGATGGACGGTGGCTCCAAGTTCGTCAAGGGCGACGCCATCGCGGCCATCATCATCACGCTGATCAACCTGATCGGCGGGTTCGCGGTCGGCGTCCTGCAGCACGGCCTGGCGCCCGCCGACGCGATGAACCAGTTCAGCATGCTCAGCATCGGCGACGGCCTGGTCTCCCAGGTGCCGGCGCTGCTGCTCTCGGTGGCCACCGGTCTGATCGTGACCCGCTCGGCCACCTCCGGGGACATGGGCCAGAGCGTCACCGCCCAGCTCAGTCAGAACCGGCTGGCGCTGCGCATCGGCGGCGCCGCGGCGCTCGCCCTGTGCGTCATCCCGGGCTTGCCCAAGGTGCCGTTCCTGCTGGTCGGCGTGGTGGTGCTGGTGATCGCGCAGCGGGTCAAGGAGCCGATCCCGGAGGAGGCCACGCCGCTCGCCGAGGCGGTCGAGATGCCTGCCGCCGACTCGCCCGAGCAGCTGCTCGGCGAGATGCGGATCGACCCGCTGGAGCTGGCCCTCGCCCCGGACCTGGTCGACCTGGTCGACGTCAGCAGCGGCGACCTGCTCGACCGGGTGCGCGCCCTGCGCCGCAAGATGGCCCTGGAACTCGGTGTGATCATGCCGCCGGTCCGTACCCGGGACGACCTGGACCTGCCACTGTCGTCGTACGCGATCCGGATCTCCGGCGTCGACGCCGGCGCCGGTCAGGCGCCGCCCGGCACGGTCCTGGCGATCGGTGAGGGACTCCAGGCGCTGCCCGGCCGGGCCGGCGTCGAGCCGGTGTTCGGCCTGGCCGGCAAGTGGGTCCCGGCCGAACTGCACTACCAGGCCGAACTGTCCGGCGCGACGGTCGTGGACCGGGCCTCGGTGATCATCACGCATCTCGCCGAGGTGGTCCGCAGCAACGCCAGCCGCCTGCTCGGCCGCGAGGACGTCCGGGCCCTGACCGAGATGGTCAAGCGCACCCACCCGGTGGTGGTCGAGGAGCTGACCCCGGGTCTGCTCAGCCTCGGCCAGATCCAGAAGGTGCTGCAGGCGATGCTGGACGAGGGCGTGCCGATCCGTGACCTGGTCCGGATCTTCGAGGCGCTGTCGCTGCGCGCCAAGATCTCGGTGGACCACGACGGCCTGGTCGAGGCCGCGCGTGGCGCGCTGGGCCCGGCCATCGCCGCCCAGTACGCCACCGGCGGCCGGCTCACCGTGATCACGCTCGACCCGATGCTCGAGCAGAGCCTGCTCGAATCACTGCGGCCCAGTGAGACCGGCGCCTTCATGGCGATCGACGGCATGCGTGCCGAGGCGATCGTCAGCGAGGCCAGCCGGCTCGCCGAGGCCGCCGAGCAGCAGGGCCTCAACCCGGTCCTGGCCTGCTCGCCACAACTGCGGTTGCCGCTGATGCGACTGCTGCGTGCCGGCTCCCGCCGGGTGCAGGTGCTGTCGTACAGCGAAATCTCTGGTTCCACCGCACAGATCGAGACGATAGGGGTGGTGAACGGTGCCTACGCGGGTGCTGCTTGAGGGACCGGCCATCGAGCCGCTACTGGCTCAGGTACGTGACGAGTACGGCTCGCGCGTCCGGATCATCTCCGCCGACAAGGTACGAAGCGGTGGCATCGGCGGCTTCTTCGCGAAGCAGCATTACGAGCTCTCCGTCGAGGTACCGGACGCACAAGAGGACAGTGAGGACATGGCGCAACAGACCGTCGCCGAGAGCGGCGCAAACCCGCTGGACCGGCTGCTCGAACAGGTCGAGTCCCGCGACCGGTTCACCGCCGAACCGCCGTCCGCGCCGAGGCTGGGCCCCGAGCTCGGGCTGGGCGGGCCGGCCCGCTCCGAGCCGCTGACCCGGCAGGAGAGCCGGGAGGCCGGCATGGGCGACACCGGCGCGGCCTTCGCCGAGCTGATGGCCGGTCTGGACGTCGCCAGCCACCTCGGCGAGACGCACCGGACCGGGCACCGGGTGCGCCAGCCCGCCGACCGGCCGCCGGCCGAGACGTCCGGGGTACGCCCGTTCACCCCGGCCACCACGACCGAGTCGCCGATCAACGGCGGCGCCCGCCCCAGCCTGCCCGCCGCGCTGCCGGCCCGGCCGGGACGCCCGGTGTCACCGCCGGCCCCCGCGGCCCCGGTCTCGCCGGCCGCCGAGACGCCCGTGTCGTCCGCCCGGCGCGCCGTACCGCACACCGAGGCCCCACCGCCGATCCGGACCTCCGAGCCCACCGCCGCGCCGCCCCGGGCCGCGTTCCAGCCCGCCCCGGTGGCCCCGATCCGCTCCGCCGCCGAGGTGTACGGCCTGTCCGAGGAGCCGGCTCCGGTCTCCCCGGCCCCGGCCCCGGTCGCGGCCGCCCCGCCGCCCCCGCCCAGGCCGGCGCCGGTCCGGATGAGCGACGACCTCGACCCGGTGCAGCGCAACCTGATGACGGTCGGCATGCCCGAGGAGATGGCCCGGCAGATCACCGGCGGCGACACCTACGCCGGGGTGCTCAGCGTGCTCGCCTCCCGCCCGGCCGCGCCCGGCATCCCGGACGGCCCGGGGGAGATCCTGGTGCTCGCCGGCGAGGTGCACACCGCGGTGCCGATCGCCAAGCACCTGCTCGAGCAGATCCACGTGGACCAGACGCACCTGCTGCTGGCGGCGCCCTCCACGGCCGGGACCGGGCTGCACTCGTCCCGGCTGATCTCCAGCCGGGACGCGGCCGAGTCACGCGCCGAGAAGTTGCAGTCCTCCGACCACGCGTGGGTCGTGGTGATCGACGCCCCGGTCGGCGGCACCGACGAGTTCTGGGTCAACGAGATGTGCGATGCGCTCGGCGCCACCGCGCTCTGGGCCGTGGTCGACGCCACCCGCAAGACCGCCGACACCGCCCGCCACCTGCGCAGCCTCGGCGAGGTCGAGGCGCTGGTGGTGCACAGCGTGGAGCTGACCGCGGATCCGGCGTCGGTGCTCGGGCTGGACGTGCCGATCTTCTCGCTGGACGGCAAGCCGGCCACCCCGCACGCCTGGGCGGCGATGCTCTGCGCCCGGATCGCCGCCGAGGTCATGCCGGCCGCCGCCTCGCCCCGCCGGGCCACCCGCGCCGCCCGCCGATGATCCGACCGTCGGTCCTGGTGTTCGCCCTGCTGATCAGCCTGCCGGCGTTGTACCGGCTGATGTTCGACCAGCTGGACCTCACCCAGGTGCTGATCCGGTTCCTGATCGCGGTGCCGATCGCCGCGGTGCTGCTGGCCGGTTTCCGGTTCGTCACGGCCGGCTACGGCGTCACCGAGGAGACCCCGGCCACCCCGGTCGAGCCGACCCCGATGGACACCGACTGAGCGCCCACCAGCAGTCCCGGTGGACCGGCGCCGGCCCCCTGCGGGGCCGGCGCCGGTCCGCGTCTCACGCGTGGATGTCCAGCCGCCCGCCGGCCGGGTCGACCCGCCGGGTGGTCACCGGGGCCGGCTCGGCCGGGCGCTCGGTGTCGCCCCCGCCCCCGCGACGGCCGAACCCGCCGGCCTCGAACCGCTGCCGCCCCTGGTCCTGCGGCGAGCCCTGGCGCAGGTCCAGCGAACAGTTGCCGAACCCGGAGTCCTGCAGGTCACGGCGCAGGTCGTCGAGGGCCGAGCGGATCGCCTCGGTGCCCGCGTCGGTCGCGCCGGTGAGCTGCACGCTGATGTCGCCGTTGCGGATCTCCGCGACCACCTGAACCGGGCCCAGGTCGACCGGGTGCAGCTGCACGGTGAGCCGGTGCACGCCGTCGGCGTCCAGCCGCAGCGGAGCGATCCGCATGGCGATCTGCTCGGCCGGCGGCGCCGACAGGACCGGGTTCTGCGCCGCCGTGGCGGTGGGCGCGGCCGGCGCGGTCGCCTGCGGACCGGTCACCCCGGGCTGCGGGGCGACCGGTGGCAGCCCGGCGTCGGCCGGCTGCGCCGCCGCGGTCGCGGTGGGCGGCCCGGCCGGTGCGGGCGAGTCCTGCGGTACGGCCTCGGCGGCGCCGGACACCTCCGTCCCCGGCTGTCCCGGCCCGCCACCGGCGTCCGTGCCGTCCCCGGCGCCCGTGCCGGTGTCCGGCGCCGTGCCCGGGGCGACCGGCGCGAACTCGCCGGTCGGCGCCGTCGCGGTGTGGTCCGCGGCCGTGCCGGTGGCCGCCGCGGGGTCGCCGCCGGCCGGCGCGGTCCCGGCGGGGTCCGTGCCGGTCCGCGCCGAGGCGGCGGAGAGCCAGGCCGGGCGGGGGGTGCTGGGGCCGGCCGGCGTGGCCTGCGGGGTGACCCCGGCCGGTACGCCGGTGGGCACGCCACCGGTCGCCGGCGTGCCGGCGGCGGTTCCGGTCGCCGGTCCCGCGGCCTGGCCCGTCGCCGGCCCGGCAGCGCCGGCCGCGGTGGCCGCCACGGGTGCGTCCGGACCGGCCACGGGCCGACCCTGGACGGGTCCGGAGGCGGCCGGATCGGCGCCGGGGGCCGTCCCGGCGCCGGGCGTCCACGTGCCGGTCGCGGCGGGCGCGCCGGCAGCCGGCGCCGCCGGGTCCGGACCGGCCGCGGCGGTGACCCCGCCCACGCCCGCGACGGCGGCGGTGGCTTCGGTGTCGGCGGTCCCGGCGTCGGCGGGCGGCGGCGCGACCGGGGTGGGCAGCGACAGCGCGGTGACGGACGCCGCGGTGACCGGCTCGCCGGTGCGGTCCGGCGCGTCGTCGGCCGGGTCCGTGGCGGTCTCCGCGGCCCGGTCGGTCGCGTCGCGGTGCGCGGCCCGCTCCGTGCGGGTGCGCCCGGTGGCGTGGTCCGGCCGGCCGTCGTTCACCCGCTCGGCATGAGCGTCGGCGGCCCGGTCCGCGGCAGCGCGGTCCGCGGCGGCCCGGCGCGCGGCGGCGCGGTCGCCCGCGGCCCGGGCGGCGGCCCGGTCCGCCGTGGCGTGGTCGCCGGCGGAGCGCTCGGCCGCCGCACGCCCGATCGCGTCCCGGTTCGCCGCGTGCTGTCCGGTGGCGCGGTCGGCGGCCCGGTCGGCGGCGGCCCGCTCGGCGGCGGCGCGATGTGCGGCGGCGCGCTGGTCGGCGGCGCGCTGGTCGGCCCGCCCGGCCGTGCCGCGCTCGACGGCTCGTTCGGTGGCGGCTCGTTCGGTGGCGGCTCGTTCGGTGGCGGCTCGGTTCAGGGCGGTCCGGTCGGCGCCGATCCGCTCCAGGTCGGCCCGTTCCGTGGCCGCCCGTTCCGCGGCGGGCAGGTGCCGGCCGTGCCCGGATCCGGCGGCCGGCTCGTCCCGGTCCGGGCGGCTCAGCTCGGCGGACAGCGCCGAACCGAAGTCCGCGCCGTCGTCGCGCCGGCCACCCGGTCGGCGGGTGGCCTCGGTGGTGGGTCGGTGCTCGGGGCCGGTCACGGAACTCGGCATGATGGTGGGGCTCCTCACTGCTGCGGTGGTTGCTTCGCCGAAGGACTGCCGGTTCAGCCGCCGAGTGCGGCCAGTGCCTTCTGCACCTTCGGGACGTACGCCTGGGTCTCGCTGAACGGCGGGATGCCGCCGTACCGGTGCACCGCGCCGCCGCCCGCGTTGTACGCGGCCAGGGCCAGCGGCACCGACTTGAACTCCTTCAGCAGGCCGCGCAGCATCTTCGCGGCGCCGTACACCGCCTGCTCCGGGTCGAACGCGTTGTCCACCCCGAGCCCGCGCGCGGTGCCCGGCATCAGCTGCATCAGACCCTGCGCGCCGGCCTTGCTGACCGCCTTCGGGTCGTAGCCGGACTCCACCTTCGCGACCGCGGCCAGCAGCTTCGGGGAGACGTCGTACTTGGCGCCGGCCTTGACGAACAGGTCCGCGTACGGCACCCCGGCGAGCCCGCCGGCGGCCGCCCCGCGCAGACCGGCCGGGCGCAGCGACGACATGTCCTGCACGGCGGCGGGCGGCACGTCGTCGATGATCCGCCGGATGTGGGTCGGCTTCTCGTACACCGACTGGATCTTCACGTGGTCGCCCGGCTTCGGCGCGGCGATCATCTTGTGGTCGCCGATGTAGATGGCCACGTGGTCCACCGGCGAGTCGAACGCCAGCACGTCGCCCGGCTTGGCGTCGGCCAGGCTCGCCACCGGACGACCCGCGGTCGCCTGCTGCCACGAGTTGCGCGGCAGCTTCACGCCCAGATCCGCGTAGACCCGCTGGACCAGCGCGGAACAGTCCAGGCCCTTGGCCGGGTCGGTGCCGCCGAAGACGTACGGCGTACCCAGGTATTTGCGGGCCGCCGCGACCACGTCGCCACCGCTGGGGCCGGCGACCACCCGGCCGCGCGGCGCCGCCCCGGTCGCCTTGGCCAGCGCCGACGCGAACCCGTCGCGGGACGCGGCGACCGGCGCCGCCGGCGGCGGGTTCAGGCCGAGCGCATCCTGCAGCTCGGCGACACGAGACAGCACACCATCGACACCAAGGCTCATGCATCACTCCCGTTCCGGTCCGAACCCGGCGTCTCCACGCCGCGGGCGGCATCGCGTGCCTTCGAGGTGACCGCCAACTCGTCGAGGTTGGCCTGGTCGGTACGCAGATCGTGGGCGCGGACGGTGGCGGCGTGCCGCTCGGCCATCATCTCCACCGCGCGACGCCGTTTCGCGGCGTCGGTCAGCGCGACCATCCGCTCCCGTTCGACGTCCTCGGCCTCGGTCACCATGCGCTGCGCCCCGAACACCCCGGCGGCCAGTGACTGCCGGGCCACCAGCGCGGCGACCATCGCCCGCGCCGACCCCTCGGAGGGCGCGTCCGCACCGATCAGGTCCAGCTGGCGACGCTTCACCAGGGCCTGGGCCTCGCGGACCTGGGCGCGTGACTGGATCAGCTCGCCGCGGGCGGCGTCCTCCTGCGCTTTCCGGGCGCGCAGCACCGGACTGAGTCGGAACATGCGGTTCACGTTGGCCTCCTAGCGGGGCGGTGGGCCCTCAACTCACCGGTTCGGCGCGCCCGGGATTCCGCTGAGCCCCTGCACCCAACCCGCAACGAGCTCGCAAGCCGCAACGGGCATCCCGCCCGGCCCGTCGCGTCCCTGGGGAAACGCCCGGCCCGTCGCGTCCCTCGGGGAAACGCCCGGCACGAGCGCCACCACCCAGCGGCGCCGGCGGGAACTCACGGGCGACCGGAGCGGGGCGTGGCCGGGCGGGTCCGCGGCCGGACCACCGGGCGTAACGGCGGGTCAGGTGGTGGCCAGGAGGGCGCGCAGGGCCGCCCAGGCGTCGTCGGCGTCGACGCGCTCGTCCAGGTCCTGGCGCAGGAAGGCGGTGATCTGCGGCCACGCCGCGTTGGCGCGATCGGCCTCCGGGTTGGTGCCCGGGACGTAGGCGCCGATCTCGACCAGCTCCCGGACCTCGCGGTGGGCGGCCATCAGCCGGCGCAGCTCGGCGGCGTCCGCGCGCTGCTCACGGGTGGTGATCCTGTTGGCCACCCGGGAGATCGAGTCCAGGGCCTGGATGCTCGGGAAGTGCCCGGCGGTGGCGAGTTTGCGGTCCAGGACGATGTGCCCGTCCAGGATCGAGCGGGCCGCGTCGGCGATCGGCTCGTTGTGGTCGTCGCCCTCGACCAGCACCGTGTACAGGCCGGTGATGCTGCCCCGGGCGCCCGGCCCGGCCCGTTCCAGCAGCGAGGCCAGCATGGCGAACACCGACGGCGGATAGCCCCGGGTGGCGGGCGGCTCGCCGACCGAGAGGCCGACCTCGCGCTGCGCCATCGCGGCCCGGGTCACGCTGTCCATCATCAGCAGCACGTCCGAGCCCTCGTCCCGGTAGTACTCGGCGATGCGGGTGGCCACCGAGCCGGCGCGCAACCGGACCAGCGGCGGCGCGTCCGAGGTGGCGATCACCACCACCGACCGGGCCAGCCCTTCCTCGCCCAGGTCGTGCTCGATGAACTCGCGCACCTCGCGGCCGCGCTCACCGACCAGGGCGACCACGTTCAGCTCCGCCGAGGTGCCCCGGGTGATCATGCTCATCAGGGTGGACTTGCCCACGCCGGAGCCGGCGAAGATGCCGATCCGCTGGCCGCGCCCGCACGGGACGAGCGTGTCGAGCACCCGTACGCCCAGCGACATCGGCCGGTCGACGAGCTGGCGCTCCATCGCCGACGGCGGGGCCGCCTCGATCCCGACCAGCTCACCGCGCAGCGGCGGGCCGCCGTCCATCGGGCGGCCGAGGCCGTCCAGGATGCGTCCGCGCAGGTCCGGGCCGACGGAGATGCGTAGCGGCCCACCGGTGCTGGTGGCCGGCGTGCCCGCGCCGATCCCGGCGATCGGGCCGAGCGGCAGGCAGGAGAGCTGCTGCCCGTCCAGGGCCGCGACCTCGGCGAGCACCGCCTCCGGCCCGTCGCCGATCTGCAGCAGCTCACCGACGCGGGCCTCCAGGCCGCTGACCGTGATCCGGAGCCCGACCGCCCCGGTGACCCGGCCACTGACCGTGGGCCGGGCGGCGGCGACGGCGTTGCGCATCCGGTGGTGGAAGACGTCGGTCATCGCGGCGGCCCTTCGTCGGCTGGTCAGATCCGCAGGGCTTCCCGGGCGCGCGCGACCGCCGCGGCCACCGTCGCGTCGACGGTCGCGGTCCCGGTCTCGGCGATCGCGTCGCCGGGCTGGAGGGTGGGATCGGCCTGCAGGCTGATCTGCCGGCCCTGGTAGTCGAAGACACCGCCGGTGTCGCCGACCAGGTTCCGGTAGTCGTCCGGGTGCAGGCGTACCACCACGTTGCCCTGTTCCGGTGCGGCGGTCATCGCCCGGCGCAGCGCGTCCCGGCCGCGTTCCGGATCGTCGTGCAGGCTGCGCCCGACGATCGCCTCGGCCAGCTCGAACGCGCTGGCCAGCACGAGTTCCTGCAGTTCGGTGAAGGTGGGCATGAGCTGGTTCTCCAGCTCGGTGACGGCCCTGCCGAGCGCGTTCACGGCATGCGCGAGCGCCGCCGTACGCCGCTGTTCGTGCTGTTCCTCGGCCGCCAGCGCGCGCGCCGCGCCGGCCTCGGCGGCCATCGCGGCGTCGCGCTTGCCCTGCGCCCACCCTTCGGCGTACCCGGTGGTCCGGGCCTGCTGCTTCGCTTCCTCCAGCAGTTTCGGATCGTTGGGGTCCGGCCGGCGCAGGTCGGTGGCGAACCGGGCGGCGGTGGCGTTGTCCGCCACCGCGCCGCGGATCACCGGGCGGTCAGGCGATGAGCTCATCGGCCTCGCCGCCGCGCTGGATCTCGATCTGGCCGGAGTCCTCCAGGGTGCGGATGACACTGACGATCTTCGCCTGTGCCTCCTCGACCATCTTGACCTTGACCGGGCCGAGCAGGTCCATCTCCTCGAGCAGGTTCTCCCGGCCGCGCTCGGACAGGTTCTTGGTGACCTTGTCGCGCACCGTCTCCGGGACGCCCTTGAGCGCGGTGGCCAGGTCGGCCGGCTCCACCTGGCGCAGCACCAGCTGAACCGCCCGGTCCTCCAGGTTCACGATGTCCTCGAACATGAACATCCGGCGCCGGATCTCCTCGGCCAGCTCGGGGCTGCGGGCGTCCAGGGCCTCCAGGATGAGCCGCTCCGTGGTCCGGTCGGCCCGGTTGATGATCTCCACCAGCGGCTGCAGGCCGCCGACGGTGGAGAGCTCGTCCGGCTGCAGCACGCTGGAGAGCTTGCGCTGCAGTGCGCTCTCCACCTGGCGGATGATGTCCGGCGAGGTACGGTCCATGATCGCGATACGGTGCGCGACCTCGGTCTGCACCTCCAGCGGCAGTCCGGCCAGGATCGACGAGGCCAGGCCGGCCGGGATGTGGGCGAGCACCAGCGCGATCGTCTGCGGATGTTCGTACTGCACGTAGGACAGCAGTTGCCGGGGGTCCGCGTTGCTGAGGAAGTTGAACGGGATGTCGTTCATCGACGCCTCGAGCCGGTCCAGGATGAGCGCCGCCCGCTCCTTGCCGAGCGACGCCTCCAGCAGCTCACGGGCGTAGTCCATGCCGCCGGACCCGGCGTACCGGGTGGTCGCCATGGCGTAGAACTCGTCCATCACGTCGTCGACCTGGACCGGGTCGAGCTTGCCCAGCCGGGCCACCTCGGCGGAGAGCTGCTCGACCTCCTTCTCGGTCATGTTCGCCAGCACCTGCGCGGACTGTTCCTTGCCGAACTGGACGAGCATTATCGCGGCCTTACGGACGCCCGTCATGGAGAGCGTGGTGAGCGCGGGTGTGGTCAACGCCTACTCCTCGAACCGTCTTGCCTGCTGTGGGGGTCAGTGGTGGGTCGCGTCGGCGGACATCCAGCCGCGTAGCAGCGTCGCCATCTCGTCCGGCTTGTCCTTGACCATCTGCTCGATCTCGCGGTGCCGTTCCTCGCGGGCCTCGTTGTGCTCCTCGGGCGCGATGCCCTCGAGCATCCCGGCCGCGTGCATGGCCTGGGTCGCCTCCAGCTCGGCCTGCCGCTGTGCGTCCAGCGCGGCCTGCATCTCCTCCAGGTGCGCCCGCTCCTCGGCGGTGAGCTGCTGGCGCCGCTTGGCGCGCCGGCTGGCCCGCCAGGCCAGCAGGATCAGGATCAGCACCACGAGGGCGAGCGCCGCGGTCTTGATCAGCGTGAGCTGCTTGTTCTGCTTCTCGGCGGCCGCCGCGGCCGCCAGCTCGTCCCGGGCCGCCTGGGCCGCGCTGTTGTCGAACGGCATGGCGCTGACCGCGATCGAGTCGCCACGGGTGGCGTCGATGCCGGCCGCCGAACTGACCAGCTGCTGGACCTGGGTCGGGTCGACCGAGGCCGCGGTGGTGCTGTCCAGCAGGACCGCCACGTTGAGCCGGCGGATGCTGCCCGGCGCCCTCTGGCGGGTCTCCACCACCTCGTTCAGGGCGTTGTTGCGGGCCTCGTTCTTGTTGGCGTACTGGCCGTTGGAGCCGGCGCCGTTCGGCACCTGGATGTTGTCCGGGCCGAGCACGCCGCCGTTGCCGGTGCCGCTGCCGCTGTAGGTCTCCGAGCTGGTGGTCTCGGAGAGCGACGGCAGGGACGGGTCCGAGCTGTACTTCTTGCTGCGCGTCTCGGTCTGGTCGAAGTCCAGGTCGGCGGTCGTGGTGACGACCGCGTGCCCGGGGCCGACCAGGCGGTCGAGCATGGCCTGCAGCGAGGCGTTCATCCGGTTCTGGAACTGGACGGTCTGCGCCTCGGAGCCGCTGTCCCCGCCGGTGGCGACGGCCGCCCCGCCGCCCGTGGAGAGAATCTTGCCGTCCGCGCCGGCCACGGTGACCTGGGTCGGGTCCAGCCCTTCGACGCTCGACGCGACCAGGTGCACAATGGCCTGCACCTGGTCGCCGCTGAGCGGGTCGCTGGCCTTCGAGGCGACCAGCACCGACGCGGTCGGCTTGGCCTCGGTGTCGGCGAAGACGTCCTTCTCCGGCATCACCAGGTGCACGGTGGCCGCCTCGACGCCGTCGATCGACTTGATCGTCTTGGCCAGCTCGCCCTCCATCGCCCGCTGGTAGTTCGCGTGCTGCATGAAGTCGCTGGTGGTGATGCCCTGCTGGTCCAGCAGCGAGTACCCGGTGCCCTCGTCGTTCGGCAGGCCCTCGCCGGAGAGCTGCAGCCGCAGGGTGTTCACCTGGTCCCGCGGCACCATGATGGTCTGGCCGTCGTTCGCCAGCTCGTAGGAGGTGCCGGATTTCTGCAGGGACTCGACGATGGCGCTGGCGTCCTTCGTCGACAGGTTGTTGAAGAGGATCGCGTACGACGGTTTCGCCGCCCACGTGGCGAAGAAGTACCCGCCGACGAGGATGGCCAGAACCGCGAAGATCGTGACAGCCTTCTGTCCCGGCGTGAAGGACTTGAAGGTGTCCGTGATGCGGCGTACCGGTGCGGGAAGGCGGTCAGTCATATCAGGCCTGCATCCTCATGATCTCTTGGAAGGCTTCGACGGCCTTGTTGCGGATGGCGAGTGTCATCTGGAGCCCGAGGGACGCCTCGTTGGCGGCCATCGTGTACTGGGCCGGGTCCTGGAGCGTTCCGTTGGCCACCTGGACGGCCAGGTCGCTGGCCTTGTCCTGGGCGTCCTGCACGCTTTCCAGGCCCTTGGAGAGCATCCGGGCGAAGTCGGTGTTCGGGCTGGGCGTCTTGGCCGCCTCGGTGAAGTCCAACTCATCCGAAATACCGGACATTCCCGAGATGCCGGAGATTCCGGTGAAACCGGAGACCGCGCCGATAGGGTTGATCATGATCACTTCCCGAGGTTGATGGCGGCCGTGTAGGCGTCCCGCGCCCGGTCGACGACCGACAGGTTCGCCTGGTAGGAACGCTGCGCCATGATCATCTGAGCCATCTGGCTGCCCATGTCGATGTCCGGCCGGCGCACGTAGCCCTCGGCGTCGGCGAGCGGGTTGTCCGGCTCGTAGGCGAGGATCCCCTCGGCGCTGCCGAGCTGCACCCCCGCCACCTCGGCGCCGTTGCCGTCCTGCGCGGACCGGGCCTGCACGTAACGGGCCTGGAACGCGCCCTCGGAGGTACGGCTGGTGTTGTTCATGTTCGCGATGTTGTCGGAGACCGCGTCCAGCCACTTGCGGTAGACCGTCACGCCGGTGCCGGCGACCCCGATGGCGTTGAAGATGCTCATCCTCAGGCTCCCTTGATGGCGTCGCGCAGCAGACCGTACTTGCTGTCGATGGCCCGCAGGGTGAGCTGGTAGCGCATCGTGGTGTCGATGTGCGACAGCGTCTCCTCGTCGAGGTTGACGTTGTTGCCGTTGAGACGGGTGGGCTCCAGCGACGTCTGCACGCTCGGGTTCACACCGAGGGGCGACCGGCCACGGGCGATGGCGCCCTGGAGCGCCTCCTCGAACTTGACCTTACGGGCCCGGAAGCCCGGGGTCTCGACGTTCGCGATGTTGTTGGCAATGGCGTTCTGCCGGGCCGACAGGCCGGTGACAGCGACGCGCAGTGCAGACGAAGAGATGTCGTCGAACACTTGCAGCTCCTGGTCGATCCGTCTGGGCGCCGATCCATGGCTGTTCGGTTGAGCAATCCGTGCTCGTACCATGCAGTTCGGCGTGCCCGACGATCCGCTGAGTGTCAGACGGTTGCCGCGCGGTTGCACACACGAACGTCCCGGACCCCACGGGCGGGGATCCGGGACGTTCGTTCGTGCTCACATGGCGCAGTCGAGGTAGACCGGGCGTTTGACCGCCTCGCCGGTCTCGATCCGGGCGGTCATCGCCGACTGCTGGCGGTTCGCGGTGAGCCGCCTGGCGATCTCCTCCGCCGCGGCCAGCTGCCGGGTGAGGATCTCGTCCGCACGCGGCCGCAGCTCCAGCGGCAGCGCGCCCAGTTCGGTGGGCGGCTTCCAGAGGTCGGCCGGGGGCGTCTCGGCGTGGCGGTGCTCGTCGGCGAGCATGGCCTCGACCGCCGCGACGTCCATCTCCAGTTCGTCGAGGGCCGCCGACCAGGCGCCCCGCCAGTCCTGGCCCATGCCGGTGCTCACCCGGCTGCGAGGGCGGCCTCGCGCCACGCGTCGCGCAGCGGCTCGATCAGGTCACGGCAGGCGGCCACCCGCTCCGGGCTGCGCGCGATGTTCGCGCCGATCAGCTCGGTGAGCAGGAAGCCGTACAGGTTGGCCAGCCCCGGCGCGCCGTCCCAGGCGTCGACGTGGAGCGTGGTCCGCAGCTCCAGGATGATGTCCTGGGCGTGGGTGATCCGCTGGTGGGCCTCCTCGCGCTTCCCGTTCCGCAGCGCCTCCTCACCCTGCATGAGGTCGAGAACCAGGCGGTCGTAGAGCATCAGCAGCAACTTCGCCGGCGAAGCCGTGCTGATCGAGTCGTCGAGATAGCGGTTGCGCAGGTTTGGCGCGGTCATCGATCTTTCCCCCAGTTGCGGATCGGTGCTGCGGTCGGTGCTCCGGAGAGTGCTCAGCCGAGCTGGCCGGCGAGCCAGTTGGACTGGTTCTTCAGCTTGCCGAGCGCGGTCTCCAGGCCGGTGTACTGCTTCTGCAGTGACTCACGCTTGGCCGCCAGCCGGGTGTCCCAGTTGGCGATCTGCGAGTTCATCGAGTCGATCTCGGTCTTCCGGCCGTTGATCACTGCCGAGATGCTCGTCGTCTGCTTCGTGGCCATGGCCTCGAAGTTGTCCGCGAAGCCGATGCCGGCCTGCTGGATCTTCGTCGGGTCGGCGTTGTACGCCGCGGTGAACTTCGCCGCGTCGAAGGTCAGCTGGCCGCTGCGGTCCAGCTGGATGCCCAGTCGGGAGAGGCTGCCGAAGACGACGTTCTTCCTGTTGGTCTCGGTTTCCTCGGGCAGCCCGCTGCCGGCGGCCGGCTTGACGTAGTCCGGGTTGGCGTAGGTCAGCCCGCCGCTGATCGCGCTCATGATGGTCTGGCTCAGCTGGCGGACGGCGAAGTCGCCGGTGAGGGGGGAGCCGGTCTTGGTGTCCGGGTCGTACTTGGTCTGGGCGGTGACCTCGGTCAGCGCCGCGTTGGCCGCGTCCACCAGCGCCTGGAACTTGGCGGCGATGCCGCTGACGTCCGCCTCGGCGTTGACGGTGACCCCGGTCTCCTTCTTCGAGACCGTCACCGACACCCCGGTGAGCAGCCCGGTGAAGGTGTTGGTGGCGCTGGTGACCTCGTAGCTGCCGGCGGTCAGGTTGCCGTCGCCGTCCAGCGCGCCGACCCGCAGCTTGGCGTCGGTGGCCGCGACGACCGGGTCGCCGAAGTTCAGCCCGGTGACCGTGAAGGCGTTCGACGAGCCGGTCTTGGTGCCGCTCAGCTGCAGGATGTTCTGGCTGCCGCCGGTGGTCACCACGCCGGCCTTGACCGCGATCCCCTTGGCGTTGATCGCCGCCGCGACCCCGGCCGCGGACTTGTCCGGGCCGAGCTGGATGTCGACCGGATCGGCGCTGCCGATCTGGACGCGGATGCTGCTGGCCGTGGTGATCGGGGCGGTCGGGTCCACCGACAGCGTCGACACCTGCGCCTTGGCGAGCTCGACGACGTCGAACGTGGTGCTGCCGGCGGCGGTGTTGGTGCCCCCGGTCGAGGTGGCGGTCACCGAGCTGGAGCTGGCGGTGGCCTTGACCGCCCGCCAGGTGGGCAGCTGCCCCAGATCGTCGGCGGCCGAGTTGAGCGTGAGCAGCTTGCTGTTGACCGACTGGTACGAGCTGACCGCCGTCTGGGCCGTCTTCACCTTGGTCTTGAGGCGGGTCTGCGAAGCAGCCTCGACCTGCATGAGCTGCGTGATCATCGAGGAGGTGCTGAGACCGCTGACGAGGCCATCGACGGAACTGGTCACGGTATCGCCTTTCGGTTGCCGGGGTGGGGCGGTGTGACATGCGGTGGGGGTAGCCGATCGTCCGGCTACCCCCACCTCTTCGGCCGCTTACGCGGGCGGTTCAGTTGTCACGGGTTGTACTTCGGTTAGCGCAGCAGCGAGAGCACGTTCTGCGAGGCCTGGTTGGCCTGCGACAGCATCGACGTGCCGGCCTGGGTGAGGATCTGGTTGCGGGTGAACGCGACCATCTCCTGCGCCATGTCGGTGTCCCGGATCCGGGACTCCGACGCCGACAGGTTCTCGACGGCGACGTTGAGGTTGTTGATGATGTGCTCGAACCGGTTCTGCGTGGCACCGAGCGAGGCACGCTGGTCGGAGACCGTGCTGATGGCCCGGTCCAGGATGGTGATCGCGGCGTCCGGGTCGCTGGTCAGGTCGATCGCGTTGGTGCCCAGCGCGGTCGAGTTGACCGCGCCGATGGTGATGTTGATCTTCTCGTTGGCGTTGGCGCCCACCTGGAACTGGCCGTTGTTGCTGGCCGCGCCGTTCGGCTGGTCGCCGGTCAGCGTGCCGGTGGTGACGGCGAGGCCCAGGTCGGCCAGGCCGGTGCCCGACTCGTTCAGGGTGAACTTGCCGTTGCCGGTCACGGTGTAGGTCGCGCCGCTACCGTCAGCCGCGACGGAGGCCTGCATGCTGACCTCGTTGCCCTGGTAGCCGGCCCCCTGCAGGGCCGTCTTGAGGGCGGTGTTCACGGTCGCCGCGACGTCCGCCGCCGACGCGGTGGAGCTCACCGCCGGAACGGTCACCGCGATGCCGGAACCGGGGACGGCCTTGCCGCCGACCTCGGTGATGTTGAAGGTGTAGCCGGCCTGCGAGGAGGCCGGGATGCCGGCCTTCTTGGTGCTGGGCGCGGCCGTGTTGGTCGCGCCGAAGGTGCCGTCGAGCAGCTTCGACTTACCGAACGCGGTGGTGTCGCCGATCCGGGTCAGCTCGGAGTTGAGCTGCTCGATCTCCTTCTGGGCGGCCTTCTTGGCCTCGGCGTCCGCCGCGCCACCGTTGGACGCCTGGACCGAGAGGTCACGCATACGCTGCAGGATCGAGGTGACCTCGTTGAGCGCGCCCTCAGCGGTCTGGGCGACGCTGATGCCGTCCTGGGTGTTGCGGACCGCGACCTTGAGGCCGCCGGTCTGCGCCCGCAGCCCCTCGGAGATCGAGAGGCCGGCCGCGTCGTCCGCGGCCCGGTTGATCCGGAAACCGCTGGACAGCTTCTCCAGCGACTTCGACATCTGGCTGTCGGTCACCGACAGGTTCCGGTAGGCGTTCTGTGCGGCGATGTTCTGGTTGATACGAAGACCCATTGGGTGATTCCTCCTTGACTGGGGTCTTGAACCGGCCCGTCCATGAGCCGTGGTGTTGCGCTCATCTCTTCGGCGGTCGTCCGACGGGCACTGAGGATTCTCCGAAGATTTCTCCGGCTTTTCGGCCGAACCGGATATATGCGGATTGGGGGAAACCGCTCAGCGGTACGGCGAACATGCCGACCTGTCCGAATGAGCGGGTTGCCGCAAGGGTGCGATCCGACCAGCGAACCGACGGAGGACCGGGTGAGCCTCACCGATCTGGCCAGCGTCCTGTGGCGCTCTCGCGAGCTTCTGGAGATGCTGTTGTTCAAGCTTGAGGAGGAGCAACTGCTCCTCGCGGCGAACCGATCGCGCTGGCTCAGCCACGCCACCCGGGAGGTGGAGGTGGTGCTGGACCAGATCCGGCAGACCGAGGTCATCCGGGCCGCGTACGCCCAGGAGGTCGCCGCGGAGCTCGGGCTCTCCCCGGAGGCGTCGCTGGGCGAGCTCGCCGACGCGGCTCCCGACCCCTGGTCGGACCTGTTGCACCAGCACCGCAAGGCGTTCCTGCTGCTGACGTCGGAGATCAGGGCCCTGGCCGACGTCAACCGCGACCTGCTCACCGCAGGGCAGCGCGCGGCTCGCGAAACCATGCTCGTGTTCGCCGAGACTGTGGAAACGTACGGGCCGCAGGGCCAGACCGTCACCGGCGGCGTACGCCGCCCCACCCTCGTTGATGAGGCGATCTGATGGCTAGCACGTTCAGTGGACTCAACACCGCTCTGACCTCCCTCTACGCGCAACGGCGCGGCCTGGACGTCACCGGGCAGAACATCGCGAACGCGAGCACCGAGGGGTACACCCGGCAGCGCGTGGTGATGCAGGCGCAGAACGCCAACCTGGTGCCCGGCGTGTACGCCACCACCACCGCGGTCGGCAACGGGGTCACCGTCACCTCGGTGGAGCGGCTCCGCAACGCCGCGCTGGACCAGCGCGGTTACACCGAGCACGCGAGCTCGGCGTACCACAACGCGCGAGCCGGCGCGTACAGCCTGATCGAGGACGTGTTCGCGGAGCCGAGCGACACCGCCCTGCAGGGCCGGCTCGCCGACATGTGGGAGGGCTGGAACGCGGTCGCCGCCAACCCGAGCGACCTGTCGGCCAAGTCCGCGCTGCTGGAGGAGGCCACCACGGTCGCCTCGACGCTCAACGACGCGGCCACCTCGCTGAACAACCAGTACAAGTCGGCGCGCACCGGCCTGGACACCTACGTCGACGACGTCAACAAGGCGGCCGAGGCGGTGGCCAAGCTCAACAACCAGATCGTCATCGCCGAGCAGGCCGGCCTGGCCGCCAACGAGCTGCAGGACCAGCGCGCCCAGCAGATCCTCAAGCTCTCCGAGCTGATCGGCGCGAGCGTCACCGAGACGCCCAACGGCGGGATCAACGTCTTCGTCGGCAGCGCGCCCCTGGTCAGCGGGTTCACCACCCGGCAGATCGAGATCGAGAGCGGCAGCGCAACCCGCCTGGAGGACCTGGCCAGCGCGGAGGTCAACCTGCGCTGGAAGGACACCAGGGCCCCGGTGGGCGCGGGTGGCGCGGTCGGCGCCTCGATGGAGCTGCTCGCCAGGGGCGGCACGCTCGACACCATGACGCAGCGGCTGGACGCGGTCGCGAAGAAGCTGGCCGACTCGGTGAACGCGATCTACAAGAACGCGTACGCGATCGACGGCACCCCGGGCGACTCCTTCTTCGTCCGCAACGACAACGGGCTGCCGGCCGACGTGACCGCCGCGCGGATCCGGGTGGCGGTCACCGACCCGGTGAAGCTGGCGATCTCCTCGGGCGATCCGACCGGCGCGCCCACGGCCGACCATCCGGCCGGCGCGCCCAAGGTGCTGAACGGCAACCGGGCCGACGAGATCGCCGAGCTGGCCGACTCGCGGGTCGGCGCGGACGCCGAGTACAAGTCGCTGATCGGTGAGCTGGGCGTCGCGGCGCAGTCCGCGATCCGCCGGCGCGACGTGCAGAACGCGGTGACCGACCAGGTGGACGCGGCCCGGGACGCCGAGGCCGGGGTCAACCTGGACGAGGAGATGACCAACCTGCTCACCTACCAGCGCGGTTACGAGGCCGCCAGCCGGGTGCTCACCACCATCGACTCGATGCTGGACCAGTTGATCAACCGTACCGGTCTGGTCGGTAGGTAAGGGAGTACGTCATGAGCAGCAGCCCCAGGGTCACCGAGAGCAGCGTGCGCACCCGGGTGATGGCCAGCCTGCAGCGCAACCTCAACCGCAGCCAGCAGGCCACCGACCAGATCTCCAGCGGCAAGCAGCTGAACCGCCCGTCGGACTCGCCGACCGGCACGGTCACCGCTTTGCAGCTGCGCGGCGAGGTGCGGGCCAACAGGAGGTACTCCACCAACGCCGACGACGCGGCCGGCCGGCTCGGCGTGGTGCAGGACAACCTGCAGCACTCGCAGGAGCTGGTCACCGTGGCCCGCAACCTCACGCTGGAGGCCAGCAGCATGGGCGGGACGGGCACCTCGGAGGCGAACAAGGCCCGGGCGGCCGAGCTGGAGCAGATCAAGGCCAACCTGGTCCAGTTCGCCAACTCCCGGTACCTGGACCGGCCGGTGTTCGGCGGTTCCACGCCGGACCACGAGGCCTACGACGCCACCGGCCGGTACATCGGCGAGCCAGCCGGCGAGACGATGCGGGCGATCGGGCCGAACGCCAAGGTCCGCGTCGATGTGCGCGGCCCGGAGGCGTTCGGTACGGACTACCTCGTCGATGCGAGCGGCAACTACGTGGACGCGGACGGCAACCCGGTCGCGGAGGCCGATCGGGTGCGCAATCCGGCGCAGCTCTTCACGGTGCTGGACGATGTCATCGATGCCATGAGATCCGGCGACTCGGACGCTCTGGCCACTGGGCTGACGAACCTCGACAAAGCGTCTGATCTCCTGAAATCCACTCTTTCGGACGTAGGCGCCCGATACAATCGGGTTACCCAGATGAAGCAGTCCGCTGAGGATCGCTTGATGTCCGTGTCGTCGCAGCTGTCCGATATCGAGGATGTCGACCTGCCCAAGGCGATCATGGAATTGCAGCTCCAGCAGACCTCGTATCAGGCCGCCCTGGCCGCCACGGCCAAGGTGATCCAGCCCTCGCTCATCGATTTCCTGAGGTGACCATGACTACTCGCACCATGTCCCGACCGATCGAGGCCACCATGACCGACCCGTCGCTGGGCCTGCCGACCATCACGATGGCGACGCCCATGCCGGGGTTTCCGGCACACCGGGAATTCGTCCTGGTGCGACTCAACGACGACGGTCTGCTCTACGCCCTCACATCGATCGACAACCCGGAACTGCGTTTCCTGGTCGCGCCGCCGGAGCCGTTCTTCCCGGAGTACGCCCCGGAGATCGACGAAGCCGTGTTCGCCGCCCTGAACACCAAGGACCCGGACCGTGTCCTGCTGCTGGCGGTCATCACCGCGGGGCAGGACGAGACGACGGCCAACCTCCTCGCCCCGATCGTGGTGGACCGGGACAGCATGCGCGCCCAGCAGGTGGTGCTGACCGGATCGGGCTATCCGGTGCGCGCCATCATGAATCGAGCCTTCTGATCCTCCGTCGCAGGCGCGGTCGCGTTCCGTCGCGACCGCGCCTTTGCCATGCTGTCGGTTCCGTGGACGGAGGAGGGCGTCGATGCTTGTGCTGACCAGGCGGGCCGGGGAGAGCGTGATGATCGGCGACGACGTGGTGATCACCGTGCTGGAGGCCCGGGGCGACGTCATCCGGCTCGGCATCCAGGCCCCGCGTGACGTGCAGGTGCACCGCGAGGAGGTGTACCGCGAGTTGCAGGAGGCGAACCGCGCCGCCGCGTCGCCCACCGACGACGCCGTGGACGCGGTCGCCAGGATGCTGAAGAAGCCGGACGGCCAGCCGTAGGGCGGCCGGGTGCGCCCCCGTCGCCGGCGGCGGCGGGCGCACCTGACCTGCACCACCGGCTGACCCCGGAGACAACGCGCGGCCCGCATTCTTCTCCACGACGGAGAACACCAGTCGGGGAGCGATCGTGGGCGCAGAGCGGGAATCAGTCATCGGCGGCGGTGCGGTGGGCACCGCGTGTGCGCTGGACCTGACGGTCGATGCGCACGTGCACACCGGTTTCTCGGCCGGGCGGGACGCGGTGGGTGTGGTGGCCTCGGCCGCCGACCGGGCCGGCCTGACCTCGCTCACCTTCGCCGACCAGGTCGGGCCGGACACCACCTGGCTGACCGCGTACGCCGACGCCGTGCGCCGGGCCCGGCACCGCACCGAGATGACCCTGCGGGTGGCCGCCGAGGTCGAGGTGGTCCGCCCGGACGGCTGGCTGGCCCTGCCCGCCGACCTGGCTCAGCTCGACGCGCTGTCGGTGGCGCTCTCCGCCCTGCCGTACGGCGCCGAGCTGCTGGACGCCCGCACGGTGCGGGCCCGGTTGGCGACCGGTGAGATGACCCCCGGGCAGGTGGCCGAGCTGCTGGTCGCGGCGACCGTGCGGGGCCTGGAACGGGCCTGCCGGTACGTGCCCACCCAGCTCGCCCGCCCGCTCGCGCTGCTGGCCCAGGCCGGTGTGGACGACGCCGCGGTGTCGCCCGCGCTGCTCGCCGATCTGGCCGCCGCCTGCCGTGGCACCGGCACCCTGGTCGAGGTCAGCGAGGCGTGGCGCAGCCCGTCCCCGCGCCTGGTCGGGATGCTGCGGGACGCCGGTGTGACGCTGGTGCCCGCGAGTGATGCCCGGTACGCCGCCGAGGTGGGCGGGTGGCAGTACCTGCGTCGGGTCTGAGCGAAAGCGAACACGGGTAGCACTCGTCTCCGTACTCTCTGTCATGCCAGCACTTCAGCATGGGAGAGATGCGATGAGTATGGTTCAGCAGGCCATCGAGGTGAGTGCACCGCTGCACACGGTGTACGAGCAGCTCGCCGCGTTCGAGAACTATCCGCGGTTCATGACCGGAGTCCGGCAGGTGACCAGCACCGGCGGGGATCAGACGCACTGGATCATGGACGTGGACGGCAAGAGCCGCGAGTTCGACGCCCAGATCATCGAACGGGCGCCGGACGAGCGGGTCTCCTGGTCGACGATGGAGGGGCCGCTGCTCGCCGAGACCATCACGCTGCGCCCGCTGGGGGAGACCAAGACCCAGGTCGTCGCCCAGCTCGAAGCCGACATCGCGTTCCTCATGCCGAGCGACCGGCACGGTCAGGAGTCACTGAACCGCCGGCTCAAGGCCGACCTGACCACCTTCAAGGGCCTGGTCGAGAGCGGTGTGCTGGGCGGCCGGGCGATGCCCACCGGGGTCAGCGGCAAGCGCCTGCCCGGCCCCTCGCACACGCTGCTCGGCCGCGGCACCGACTACGCCTCACCGGCCTCGGTCGCCGCCCGCGTGCACCGGCACCCGGCGCCCGGCCAGGGCGGCGGGCCGAAGCCGGGAGCCGGTTGGGACACCGGCGCGGCGGACATGGGCAACGCCGACCCGACCGGCACCGGCCTCACCGACAACCCGCTGCGCCACCCGGCCGGCGGGCCCGGCGCCGGCCCGATCAGCGGCGGGGCGGCCGGGACGGCCCCGATGGGTGGCCGCGGCGCCCGGAGCGGGGACCTGTGGGGCACCGGCATGATCAGCGAAGAGGAGCGGGGCAACGGCTGACCGCCCACGGCAGCCACCCACCGGGCCGGCCCCGCGGGGCCGGCCCGGTGGTGCGGCGCCCTAGCGCGGCGCGGCCTCCAGGGTGATCAACAGGCGGGCGCCGCGGGGTACGGCGTGCTCGTAGCGGACCGAGCCGCCGTTCGCCTCCACCAGGTGCCGGACGATGAACAGGCCCAGCCCCGAGCCGCGGATGAACCGCCCGAACAGGCTGGGCAGCACGTCCTGCGGGATCCCCGCACCGCTGTCCTGCACGCAGAGCAGCACGGTCCCGTCCGGCTGCCGCTCGGCGCTGACCCGGATCGGCGCCGCGCCGTGCGTGATCGCGTTCTTCAGCAGGTTCGCCACCACCACCGCCAGGTGCCCCCGGTCGGCCAGCGCGGAGACGTTCTCGT